>JANZZC010000083.1 GCA_026419575.1 Thermomicrobium sp.
CGGCAGCGTCAGATGTGTATAAGAGACAGACCTTGTTCCTCGCCGTGGCGTTGCTGCCGGCCGATTTCGCGCTCTTGCGGATCGTCGGCGGGATCGTTCTCGCCGTCTTCGGCACCTGGCTCGTCACGCTCGCGCTGCGCCGGCGTCTTCCGTCCGTGGTCGTGGGCGAGGTCGGCGGTCGTGGCCTGCGCTGGCTCGAAAGCGCGATGCGCGCCTTCTCCTTCGAGGAGCATCTGCGCGGACACCGCATCGAGACGCCGGCCGATCTCGTGGCAGCGTGGCTCTCGACGGCTTGGCGGATCGCTCGCGTCGCGGTGCCGATGCTCCTCGTCGCCGCCGCGGTCATCGGCTGGGTCGCCCCGGTCGTCACGGCGCTCGGTGGCGGCAATACGCTGCCGACGGTGCTCTTCGCGACGCTCGTCGGAGTTCTTTTCATGATCCCGACCTGGACGGAGCTGGCCATCGCCGCGCCGCTGATCCAGCAGGGGTTGACCGGCCCAGCCGCGGCGCTCCTGCTCGCTCTGCCCGCCGTCAGCCTGCCGAGCCTCGTGATCTACGGTGCGGCCCTGCGCGATTGGCGAGTGCCGGCGCTGCTCGTCGCGGTCGTCGCCGCGGCCAGCGTCGTTGCCGGGGTTCTCTTCCTCTGATCCGGTCACCGGAGCCGGGGACGCGGCGCGTGCCGCTCCCCGGCTCCCTCCTGCCTGTCAGGGACGAGGCACGCGGTCGTGGGAGAGCGGTGAGAACGTCAGGCGGGTCGGTCGGCGCTCGGCGCGCCCAGCGCCAGCCAGGCGCGGAAGTCCGGATCCTGCTGGGCGAGCCGGTACTCGAGGAGCACCTCTTGGCACATGGCGCGGACGCCGCCGCTGCCGGGCGTCTCGAGCACGAGCGCGAGCAACCACTGCTCGAACTCCTCGGGCTCGGGATCGTCGGCGATCGCCCGCTCCAGGATCCAGCGCTTCAGTTCCTGCCCGAGCTGGTCCGGCGTCTGGTCGCGCTTGCGTCGCTTGCGCCGTCCCTCGCTCGCCTCGAGCGCCTGGAGCAGTGCCCGGCAGAAGACGGCCGGGCGGGCGAGCGCCGCTGGATCGAGACGTTCCTGCATCGCTCTTCTCCGGACGATCGATCTGCTCGGTTCCCGTCCGCGAAGATCGGCAGTACGGCCGGTCGGGGCACGACCGCGGCGCTGGTGCGCTCAGGCTGCGAGTTCGCGAGCGACCACCGCCACCGCGAGCGGGAAGCCGAGCCCTTCCGGACGCCGATAGCCCCGCTCGGCCGCGGCGAGATCGAACTCGACGGTGGTCAGATCCTGGAGCAGCACCTCGCCGTGGCTCCAGGCGCCGAGCGTCGCGAACGTCTTGACGTAGCCGCGGCACTTCTCGCAGATCTCGACGCGCTGGGCGTCCTGCTTGCCCTCCTCCGCGAAGTAGCGCAGGCTCCGGTGATCCGCGTTCTCGCAGAACGGACACTGTTGATGCGGGTACCGCCAGCCGGTGCCGCAGCGACCGCAGCGCAACCAGCGCTCGCGTTCCAGGCCGCGGAACTCGGCGAGCGTCGGCCAGGCGGCGCAGACCGGACAGAAGCCAGCACGCCACCCGCGGAGAAACGCGGCGTCGGCCTGGTGACTGACTGCGGCGAGGACCGGGATGACGAGGAGTTGGCCGAGCACAGTGACCGGTCGCTCGGGAAGTCCCGCTGCGCCAGCGAGTCGTGCGCTCGCGTGTGGGTCGGCCAGGATCCCGGCGCGGACGAGTTCGCGCACCGGTAACCGGCCGTTCGCGACCGCTCGTTCCAGCGTCCCTCCATCGAGGAGCCCGGAGCGATCGAGGATCTCGCCTGCCGCTCGCAGAAGGTGCGCGAGCGCGGCGAGGTCGACCGCGATCGTCTGCTCGTGCAGGAAGGGGACGGTCGCGCTCGATCGCTCGGCGGGGGTGGCGAGGCAGGTCGCCAGCCATTGCCCCTCGGGCGCCGCGAGCGTGCGCAGGGCGAGTGCGTAGAGACGGGCGAGCGGGGCGAGGACCTCGTCCCGCTCGGCCAAGGTCTCGAGTCGTTCCAGCGCCGTGCTCATTCGACCGGCATCCCGGCGAGTTCGCTCGCCGCCCCCTCCTTCGGCGTGTTGTAGTAGATGATCTTCGGGCCGGCAGGATGGAGTTGGACGTCCGTCGCGCGGTTCCCGATGTCCCCACCGGAGCCGCCACCGCGGGTCCGCGATGCCTCGGGGCTACAAGCAGCCACCGTCGCGAGCATCAAGGCCGCCAGGAGCCAGTGGACGAGCGAGGCGCGCGAGAGAAGCTTCCTGCGCATCACGTCACACCGCCTCCGACGAGAGGATCACCGCCACGCGCAAGAAGAAAGCACCGGCCAGGACGAGGACCGCCAGGCTCGGGACCGCGTAGCGACCAGCGAGCTGTGGTCGCCAGGCCAGAACCAGCGGGACCGCCACGCCGAAGACGAGCGTGAGGGCCAGGATGACGCCGTAGACGTTCCCGAGCACGAGGCGCACGACATCCCCATGCAGGGTCGCGACCATGCCGATCGCGATCACGAGCGTCAGCGCGAGCGCGCCGAAGAGCAAGCGATCGAGCCAGGCTGCGGTCTCCGGGGCTCGTCCCCGTGCGAGGAGGAGCGAAAGGGCACTCGCCGAAGCGATACCGGAGGCGAAGAGGAGCGCACCCAACCAGACCGTGTCGCCCCAGAGCGGTCGGTTGGTCGCGTTGAGGAGCACCCCTTTGTAGCCGGCGTAGAACGTGCCAGTGAGACCGGCGATGAAGGCCAGGATCGTACCGATCGGCTCGCGTCCGAGGAAAGCGAGCCAGCGGGGCAGGCGTCCGGTATCGGCGAGGCTTCCGACCACGAGCAGGAACGACGTGCCGCCAAAGAGGAAGAGCGCCCAGGCGCCCAGCGCCATCACCGACCACCACTTGAGGAACGTCGGGAGGAACGTCTCGGAGAAGAGCAGCATGTGCCAGAAGCGGTCAGGGCGCTTGAGGTCGGCGATGAGGAGCAACCCGCTCAGGATGCTCCCGATGGTCGCGATCCCGAACCCCCAGCGGGCGACGAAGCGATCGCCGCCCGTACGACCGAAGAGCCAGAGCAGTGCCGCGATACCCGCCGCTCCCCCGGCGAGCCCGGCGACGAAGAACTCGATGACGGCGTACCAGCCCCAGTGCGGTGAGACCGTGTAGAACGTATCCGGCATCGCAGCCCCCTCTCACTCGCGATCGTCGGCTCGCTGGGACGTAGCCGCGAGCTGGTCCATCCGTTGCTTGCGCAGGCCGACCAGCCCCAACAGGCCCAGCGCGACCGCGGCTGCAGTCGAGAGCGTCGCGGCGGTCGGAACCCGCGTCGAGGGTAGGTGTGGCTGCGAGGGGAGTCCGTAGGTCTCCGGTTCGTCCAGGAGGAGATAGAAGGAGTTCAGACCCCCGAGGATCGACTCGTCATGGCCATAGAGACGCGCTTGGGTGACGCCCTGACTGTGCAGCTGCTCGAGCCGCGCTTGCGCCCGCTGGCGGAGCTCCGAGATGGGCCCGAACTGGATCGACTGGGTCGGGCACGCCTGTGCACAAGCGGGGACCAGACCGGCTTGCAACCGGTCGTAGCAGAGCGTGCACTTCATGGCCGTGTTCGTCTCGGGGTTGATCTCGATCACGCCGAAGGGGCACGCCGAGATGCAGGCGCGGCACCCGTTGCAGACGTCCTGCTGGATGACCACCGTATCGAACTCGGTGCGGATGATGGCGCCGGTCGGACAGGCCTCCAAGCACGCGGCGCGGACGCAGTGTTTGCAGACGTCGCTCATCATCAACCAGCGGCCGGTCGAGCGGTCAGCGCTGAACTGTTCGATGAACTTGACATGCCGCCACTGGATGCCGCTTAGGGAGACGGTGTTGTCGTAGGACTGACCGCTGAGTTGGACCTTGCCGCCGTTGCGGGCGGGCAGTTGGTTCCAGGCCTTGCAGGCAACCTCGCAGGCTTTGCAGCCGATACAGACCGAGGTGTCGGTGAAGAAACCCATCGGTTCCGCCATGGTTCGTCTCCCCCAGGGAACCCCCGGGGTGACCGGTGCGTCACCCCGGGGCCTCCTCCGTTCCCCGCTACCGTGCCTTCTCGACGTTGACCAACAACGCCTTCGCTTCGTGGATCATGACGTTCGGATCGGCGACCCACGACGTCAGGTCGTTGACGACGTCCCCGACGGACAGCCCCATGAAGCCCCAGTGCCACGGCATTCCGATCTGGTGGACAGGCTTGCCGTTGACCGTGAGCGGTCGGAGTCGCGGCGTCACCAGGGCCTTGGCGACGACGGTGCCGCGCTTGGAGGTGATCCGGACCAGATCCAGGTTCTGGATCCCTTTCTCGGCCGCGAGCTCCGGGCTGATCTCGACGAACAGCTCCGGCTGGAGCTCAGCGAGCCACGGCAACCAGCGGCTCATGGCACCGGAGAGATGGTGTTCGGTCAAGCGATAGGTGGTGAGGACGATCGGGAACTGCGGGTCACCGACCGCGGCGAGCTGGTTCCGCTCGTGCTCGTAGACTTTGGCGATCGGGTTCGTCGGCCACTTGGGATAGAGCAGGTTGGGGACAGGTGACTCGATCGGCTCGTAGTGGGTCGGGAGCGGTCCATCGGCGAGCCCGGTGGGGACGAAGAGCCAGCCCTTGCCGTCGGTGAGCAGGATGAAGGGGCTCTTCCCGTCGTGCGCGTCCATCCCCGCTGCCCCAGGCTTGGCCGGCGTGTCGGGCGCTTTGGTGGCCGGGAAGTCCGGTACGTCGTAGCCGACCCACTTCTTCTGCCCGGCGTCCCACCAGACCAGCTTCTTGCGCTCCGACCAGGGATTCCCGTTCGGATCGGCCGAGGCGCGGTTGTAGAGGATGCGGCGGTTCGCCGGCCAGGCGTACGCCCACCCGAGATGCGTGCCGGGTTGGTCGTCCGGATCCGGGTTACGGCTGGCCGGCAGGAACTTGCCTTCCTCCGGATAGGCGCCGCAGTAGATCCAGGACGCGCAGGTGGTCGAACCGTCGTCCTTGAGCTCGCCGAATCCCTTCAGGAGTTCCCCGGTGTCGGTCTTGAAGCCGTTGATCTCCCGCCAGATCTTCATCACGTCCGGTTCGCCCTGGATCCGCGTGTTGGTGGGGTACTTCCCGGGTTCGTAGTCGTAGTCCCAGGTCAGGTTCTTGAACCCTTGGTCACGCGGCAGGGTCGAGTCGGCGTAGAGCTTCTTCAGGCGCAAGGCCAGCTGGTGCGTGAACCAGGCATCGGAGCGACAGTCGCCCGGCGGATCGGCTGCCTTCTCATGGAACTGGATCCACCGCTGGGTATTGGTGAAGGTCCCCTCGATCTCGGCCACTTGTGCCGAGGGGAAGAGGAAGACTTCGGTCTTGATCTGCTCCGGCTTCAGTTCCCCGCTCTCCACCTCGGGCGACTTGTACCAGAAGGCTGCGGTCTCGATCTCGAAGTTGTCCTTCACCACCATCCAGTCGAGGTTGGCCAGTGCGCGGCGGATCAGGCCACCGTTGATGGAGGTGGCGGGATTCTGGCCGAAGAAGAAGGCTCCTTTGATCTCCCCCTTCGCCATGGCGTGGAAGCTGGCCATGAAGGAGTAGTCACCGGCGATCTTCGGGTGCCAGTCGTAGCCGAAGTCGTTCTCCGGCGTCGCTGCGGCGCCATACATCGACTTCAGGTAGCTGACCAGGAACTTCGGCAAGTTCGCCCAGTAGCCGGTCGGTCGCGTCTCGGTCAGCATGTAGTCGCGAAGGGTATCGTGGTTGCGCCGCGCGTCCGGGTGGGCCATGTAGCCGTGGATCGAATGGTGGAGCGTCGGCACGTCGGTCGAGCCCTGGATCGTGGCGTGACCGCGCAGCGCGAGGATCCCGCCGCCCGGTCGCCCGACGTTCCCCAGCAAGAGCTGGAGAAGGGCCGCAGCGCCGATGTTCTGCACCCCGTAGGTATGCTGCGTCCAGCCCATGGCGTAGACGAACATCGTCGTCCGCTCCGGGCCGGAGTTTTCGGTCAGCAGCTCGGCGACGCGGAGGAAGAGTTCCTTCGGCGTCCCGCAGATCTGCTCCACCATCTCCGGTGTGTAGCGGGAGAAGTGTCGCCGCACGATCTGGAAGACCGTGCGTGGGTGCTGCAGCGTCGGGTCCTTCTCCGCAGCCGGCGGCACCATCTTCTGGATCATCTCAGCGAAGGTGGCTGCCTTCTTCGCCTCTTCGCGTGCCTTCGCTGCGTCGAACGGGGCCGTCCGCTTGTACTGCCACGTGGCGTTGTCGTAGACGTACTTCTGGTTGGTTCCCTGCGGCGCCTCCTTGAGGCCGGAGAACACCCCCTCCAAGTCTTCGGTGTCCTGGAACTCATCGCGGATGATCGTCGCTGCGTTGGTGTAGTTGACGACGTAGTCCTTGAAGTACTTCTCGTTTTCGATCACGTAGCGGATCAGCCCGCCGAGGAAGGCGATGTCCGTGCCGGAGCGCAGCGGGACGTAGAGGTCAGCCAACGCCGACGTCCGCGTGAAGCGGGGATCGACGTGAACGAGTTTGGCCCCGCGCCGCTTGGCCTCCGCCACCCAGCGGAAGGCGACCGGATGGTTCTCGGCCATGTTGGAGCCCATGATGAAGATGAGGTCGGAGTTGACGCAGTCACCAGCGTGGTTGGTCGCGCCGCCGCGCCCGAGCCGAGTCCCCAGACCGGGGACGGTCGAGCTGTGTCATATCCGCGCTTGGTTCTCGATGCGGACGATCCCCAAGCCACGCATCAGCTTCTGGTGGATGTGGTTCCACTCGTTGTCGATCGTCGCACCACCTAGCGCGAAGATCGCCGTGGTGTGCATCACCCGCTTGCCGTTCGGGAGCGTCTCGACGAACGTCTCGTCCCGCGTCTTCTTGACCAGCTCCGCGACGCGGTCCATCGCCCACTCGAGGTCAACGACTTCCCACTGCGTGCCGTACGGCTTCCGGTACAAGACCTTCGTCAGCCGGTTGGGGTTGACGTGGAGCTGGAAGGTGGCAGCTCCCTTCGGGCAGAGGTTGCCCTTGTTGACCGGGCTCTTCGGGTTCCCCTCGATGTTGACGATCTGCCCGTTCACCACGTGCACCAGCGTGCCGCAGCCGACCGCGCAGTATGGGCA
>JANZZC010000096.1 GCA_026419575.1 Thermomicrobium sp.
TATAAGAGACAGGCGCTCTCCCGGTCGCTGACGCGGCTGAACGGGTGCGACGTCACCCGCGGAACCCGGGACCGGCCTGGCCGAGGGGGGACGTGGGAGGAACGTCGACCGGTCGGTTCGGCGGGATTCCGGGGTGCGATCCGGGTAGCGCGCCAGCCTCGTCCGCGCCGAACGCGAGCAGCAAGGGACAACGGGACGACCGGCCGCGCTCCTCCGTCACCGCGTCGAGAGGACGGCACGCTCCGCCGGGGCTCGATGCTCAGACACCCGGTTCGATCGCCCGGACGATCGCCGTCGCGAAGTCGTCGGCGGTTACTCCGGGTGACTGCAGGCCGAAGGCACGGTAGACCTCGCGGACGCGCGCGGCGAGCTCCTCTCGGCGGATCGCCAAACCACGAACCGCCTGCTCGATCGCGGCGAGACCGAACGCCGGCAAGAGGGTGAAGTCGCCGCTCAGACTCACATCGTCGATGCGTCCGGATCGCGTGCGCACGATCACCCGGATCAACCCACCTGGAACCTTGAGGGCGGCTTCGTGCAAGCGCACATCGGCGTGGATCTTGATGCCGCTCTCCCGCAGCCCGCCTTTCTGGTACAGCCACTCGGGCGAGGCGAACCGTTCGTCGAGTTCCCTGGCCGTCGCTTCCTCCTCCGGGGTCAACCGGCCGAACTCGAGTTCCGCGCCGAGCGCGACACTACAACATTCCAGGTAGGTACCGACGACCGCGTCGCGCTCGGGCAGCGTTCCGAGCTCGCGCCGCATCGTGGTCATATACTCTTCCAAGCTCTGGAAGACCTTGTCGCGCATCTTCTCCGAGGCGACCTTGAGGACCCGGGCCATCCGCTGGGTATCGAAGTCGAGCATCAGGCTGCCGACCAGGATCTCCGCCTCGCCGATGCTGGCGGCTCCCGTCCCGCCGATCTTGCGCCCGCGGACATGGATGTCGTTGATCGGTCGCCAGGTCGCATCGATCCCCCACTGGCGATAGGTCTCGACGAGCGGCCGTACGTACCAGGCGAACCGTTCCTCGAGCCGCGCCGGGACGAGTTCTCGCGGGAAGATCCACTGGGTGAACACCTGGTTCGCATCGAGGTAGACGGCACCGCCACCGACCTCGCGACGGATCACCGGGAGCCCTTCCTGGCGACAGTACTCGAGATCGACTTCCCGTTCCGCGTCCTGGTGGAAACCGATCGAGACGTACGGGCGGAGGGTCGACACCAGGAGAATCGTCGGCGGCGTCTCCGCACGGAAGGCGTAACCTACCGCATGATAGACCGTCTGCGAGCGCACCGGGTCGACGAGGCCGAGATCGACGACGCGCACCCGCATCGGCTCCCTCCCTTCATTCGGCTCACTCGGCGCAACGGAAGCAGGAGAGGTCGAGCGCATCGATACGCGCCCGGTAACGCTCGAAGGCAGCGTCACCGGTGAGGAGTTCGGCGAGCTGTTCGGGCGCGAGCGGGCGAACCCGGACGAGCCAGCCTTCCCCGTACGGGTCACGGTTGGCGAGCGAGATGTCGCGCGCGAAGCCCTCCTCGTTCGTTTCGACGAGCTCGCAGCGGAACGGGGCTGGGAACGGGCCGACCCACTTGCCGCTCTCGACTGTCGCCAGCGCTCGCCCCCGTTCCACGACCGTCCCCGGTCGCTTGAAGCGAACAGCGACGAGTTTGCCGGCGCGGGTCTGCGCCGGGTCGGTCATCCCGAGCGTCGCGAGTTCCCCGTCCAGCCGCACCCAGACGTCCCGCTCGACGTCGTACAGGAGATCGAGCGGGATGACGCAGCCGCGGTAGACGCGCGCACGCTCTTCCAGCGTCACGTGCACGTGATCCCTTCCTGCTCGAGCAGCTGTCGATAGGCAGCGACCGCCTCGCTGCCGCTGACGAGCAGCTTCGCCTCGCTCTCCCAGTCGTCCGGCCGGATGCGGGCGAACCACCCGGCCTCGTAGGGATCTTCGTTGAGCAGCTTGGGGTTGGCGATCGCCGCTTCGTTGACCGCGACGATCTCTCCCGAGACCGGCGACGTCACCGGGCCGACCCACTTGCCGCTCTCGAGCGTGCCCGCGCTCTTCCCCCGCTGCACCTTCCGGCCGACACCGCGCGGTGTGACGCTGATGATCGTTTTGGCCAGGTGCTGGGCAACATCGGTGATCCCGATCGTCACCGTCCCGTCCGGTTCGGGGCGCGCCCACACGTGCTTCTCCGGCCAATAGTAGCGGTCTTCCGGAATCCGGCACCCGTAGAGCTCCGTCATCGTGCTCCTCCCCATTCCCCCTCACGATGCTCGCCGCGGAGGTGGTGCAGCAACAGGTCGAACAAGACCAAGCGGATCTCGTAGGCGAATTCCTCGAGAAAGCCGGGATCGCGCCGCGCTTTGCGGATCGGCTGATCCCAGTTCGCGCCGCACAGCGGGCACGTCACCGTCGCGATCGCGTAGCCGGAGCGCTCGTGCCAGCTGAACCCGAGTCGGTCACCGTGCGCCTCGACGAGGTGCTGGTGAACGGTCGCGCGATCACCGCGGAGGTCGCAGTACGGGCAGCGCACGCTCATCACCGGGAACTCCGCACCAGCTCCAGCCATTCCATGATCCACGTCTCGAGCGATCCAACGAGCGTCTCGAACCAGTCCCGCACCGCCTCGCCCAGTGGCGTGAGCCGGACCGCCTCGCTCTCCAGCTCGAGGATGACCAGCCCTGCCTGCGCGAGTTCCCCGAGCTGGAGATGGAGCGCCACCCGCTCCGTTCCGGTGTCTCGGCCGAGCGACGAGAGCGGCGTGGCTTCCTCCGGATGCAGCTGGCGCAAGAGTCCGAGCGCCGCCGCGTCGCTGGCGACCCGCAGGACCTGACGGAGCATCGCCTCGCTCGCCTCCCGGACGCTCTCCGGACGCTCGAGCAGCCGATCCAACCAGCCAGCGAACGCGCGGTCACCTTCGAGGCGGTCGAGACGATCGAGCGCGCCGGCCAGCACGCGGAAGCGGTGCGCGAGCTCGTGTGCCAGCCGCTCGTCGCGACGCTCCTGCATGCTCACGACACCTCCTGCGCGGTAGCCGGCGCAGGCGCCGTCTCGATGCCGACCGCGCGGGCGACCAAACGCGCGATATCGGTCACGACGAGACGCCCCTCGTATCCGGTCGTCTTGACGGCATCGCTGTACATCGCCATGTCCTTCGGGCAAGAGACAACGAAGTAGCGGACGTCCTCGCCGAGCGCCACCGCCTCGCGGATCCGCTGCTCGCTCGGCCGCTCCTGTCCCCCGCTGTCCATCCAGATCTGACCGCCACCGGCACCGCAACAATAGGTGTTCTCGCCGTGTCGCGGCATCTCGCGCAGCTCGAGACCGAGCGCTCGGATGACGCGGCGGGGTGCCGCGGTGATCCGGTTGTAGCGGCCCAGGTAGCACGGGTCGTGATAGGTCACCGCCGCGCGCAGCGGCTGTTCGACCCGCAGCGCACCGCGCTCGAGCAGCTCGGCGAGCACCTCGGTGTAGTGGTAGACCGGCACCCGGAAGCCGTAGGCCGGATACTCGTTCTTGAGCGCGTTGTACGTGTGCGGGTCCGTCGTGACGATCGCCCGGAACTGCGCCTTCTCGAGCGCAGCGAGGTTCTGTTCGACGAGAAGCTCGAAGAGCCCTTCCTCGCCGACCCGCCGCACGTCGTTCCCGCTGTTCCGCTCGTCCTCGTAGAGGATGCCGAAATCGAGTCCCGCGGCGTGGAAGAGCTGGGCGACCGTCTTCGTGTTCTCCTGCATGCGCGGATCGAACGACGCGAAGTCGCCGACGTACCACAGGTACTCCACCGGCTCCTTGCGCGCGTCCTTGACCGGGAAAGAGAGCTCCTTCGTCCAGCGTGCCCGTTGCCGCGCTGGCTTCCCGAACGAATTGCCGTAGCGGGCCAGGCTCTCCAGTGCTGCCTGGAGGTTCGGATCGAGCGGATCGCCGCGGTTGACGAGTGCCCGTCGGAGATCGATGAGATCGAGCATCGGTCGGTTGCCGACCGGGCAGATGCGGACACACGCGGCACAGGTCGTGCACGACCAGACAGCGTCCCTCGACGTCGCGATCTCGAGCAAGGGGGGAGAGCTCGCACCGCCGGCGAAGGCGCCGAGATGACGGTTCAGCCAGTAGCGCTTGTTGATTTCGAGCGCCGCTGGGCTGAGCGCCCGACCCGTTCCGTGGGCCGGGCAAACGTCCTGGCAGCGGTTGCACATGATGCAGGCG
>JANZZC010000097.1 GCA_026419575.1 Thermomicrobium sp.
CCTGGAAGGTGTAGGGGCCAGCGGGGGTGCTGTTGCCGGCCTGGTCGGTGACGGTGCGGCTGTCGGTGGTGGCAGCGGTGGTCTCCTGGCCGGGCGCCACGGTGGTGGCGAGGGTGAAGGAGGCGTCGGCTGGGTTGGCCAGGCCGGAGCCGCCGTCGCTGGCGGTGCAGGGGACGCTGACGTTGTCGGCGTACCAGACCGTGTTGTCCGGCGGCGTGCAGGTCACCGTGGGGGCCTTGCGGTCGACCTGGAAGGTGTAGGGGCCAGCGGGGGTGCTGTTGCCGGCCTGGTCGGTGACGGTGCGGCTGTCGGTGGTGGCAGCGGTGGTCTCCTGGCCGGGCGCCACGGTGGTGGCGAGGGTGAAGGAGGCGTCGGCTGAGTTGGCCAGGCCGGAGCCGGCGTCGCTGGCGGTGCAGGGGACGCTGACGTTGTCGGCGTACCAGACCGTGTCGTCCGGCGGCGTGCAGGTCACGAGGGGCGGAGTCGCGTCACGCTTGATGGTCACCGACAAGGAATTCGTTCCACCGGCGCTGGTCGCGGTGCAGGTCAGTGTCACGCCAGCGGTATCGGTCGTGATGGTCGTCGTCCCGCACCCGGAGGTACTCGTGATGCTGGATTCGGGATCGGTAACGGTCCAGGTGACCGTCACGTTGCTCACGTACCACCCGTTCGCACCGAGCGTCCCGGACACGGTCGCCGTGATCACCGGTGGTGTGGTATCGGGCGGTGGTTGCACGATCAGCTCAAAGCTCGCCTGGGAGGTGTCGTAGGATCCGGGACCACTGTCGTTGACTTGCACCGTCACGACGTATGTGCCGGGAGTACTGGACGAGAAGGTGGCGGACTGGTCGTTCAAATTGTTCCCTTGCCGACAGGCAGTGAACGTCAGTTGACCTGGAGTGACCCTCACTGGCGTGGTGCTGGTTCCCAACTGTTGGCTGCCGACATAGAAGCGCAAGGTAGCGGGCGAACCGTCGCTCGCGTTGCAGCCCTGCTGGCCGTCCTGGCTTGGCGGTCGAGCTACGATGTAATAGCTGACTGTCGCCGAGCCGCCTGCTGGGATAGTGACGGTCCTCGTGCCGCCAACGAGCACGATCGCGTTGCC
Source organism: Thermomicrobium sp. (assembly GCA_026419575.1). Classification (GTDB taxonomy): domain Bacteria; phylum Chloroflexota; class Chloroflexia; order Thermomicrobiales; family Thermomicrobiaceae; genus Thermomicrobium. The sequence goes on from JANZZC010000097.1 coordinate 1,106, forward strand.
GGTCACGTAGACGTCGTCCGCCAGGGCGAGCCCGGGTATCAGGAGGACGAGCGCGAGAGCCCCGATCAAAGCCAGCCGTCGGTGTGGACGCTTCCCCAACATCGTCCCGACCCTCCCCTCGAGTGCTGCGGAACGGGGTTACCCTCGCGTTGTTTGACGATAGCCGTTACAGCCTATCCTAACGTGGGACGAACGTCCTGTCAACCCAGGACTCGTTTCTCAGGATAGGGACTTTCGTCTCTCTCCTGGTCGTGGTACCGCTGTCGGGTTCCCGCACGCTGCGAGCTCCTGTCCGCTCTCTGGCGACTGCCCGTGGTCGGACGACTATCCATGGTCGCGTGCTGGTTCGGCTGCTCGCACCGTGTGCTGTGTCGGGGGAGCAGTGGCGTACTGTCGTCCCCTTCTTCTGGTTGATCAGGACGTAGGCGAGGCGCGGGTGGAACCCAAGGCAGGTTCACCGTTTACCCAGGGGCTCGGTGACCGAAGGTCGCGCGAGAAGCTTCCGGAGCCTGTCAGCGACGGCGCGTCCGAGCGTGTCCCTCGTTTCGACTCGCAACGGACCCGCTCGCGAACCACGAGTGGATCGGTTTTGCCACTGGATCGAGCGTAACTTGACAACACGCATAGCACTGGAGTACTATCCCGCTGTATCCGTTCGTGGGAGTCATCGGTGCGGAACGTCCTCTCCGCGCATTCGCCTGGCCGCGAGATTCGGGTGGGAGGGGGGGGATCAAGGTCATCCCGACGCGGCGCAAGTGCGCGAGCGGTCCTCGCACGGTGAGTCCAGTGGGTCGGGTGTTCGTGTGGACAGGGGGTAGGCATGATGCGCACGAAACGGTTCCTGGTGGCGCTCACCCTCGTCCTGCTCGTCCTCTCGCTCTTCGGCCCCACGCTCGTCAGTGCCAAGCGCACGAACGTCCGTGTGGGGCAGGCGAGTAGCACGACTGTCGCTGTGTCGAGTACTCGTGACCGCGGCGGTGTCCCCGGGACGACGTTGAGCGCCTACAAGACGGCCATGGGATACTGGGAGCGCTACTACGACTGGACGGTCCAGAAGGACGCTGATCCGGAGACCCTCACGCTCTCACCGAACCAGAGCGCGACGGTGACCTTCACCATCACCGCGACGCGTGGCGAGCCGACCGATGTCTATGGTGTGCGCGGTCAAATCTGCGTCACCAACGGGGGCAGTCGGTCAACCGAGAACCTGACGATCACCGACGTCGTGCAGTTCAAGGTGGGGGCGGGTCAGTTCCAAGAGCTGACGAGGGCGGTCGTCGATACTAGCGCGAAGCCGGTCCTCGGTCCGGGCGAAAGCTGGTGTTACCCGTACGATGTGCAGTTCACGCCGATGCCTGGAGCGCAGTATCGGAACGTCGCGCTGGTGAAGATCACCAACCACTCGGGCTCGATCAATCAAAATGCGCAGAACTGCAAGCCGGGTACGCCGTGCGGTCCCGAACCGAAGACCAGCTTCTGGCTCCCGGCCATGCCGACGGAAATCGACGAGACCGCGACGTTGACCGACGAGCTGGCTTGTCCCGAGGGCTTCAGTTGTTCGCCGAGCGGTCCGTGGACCTGGAACCTGACCGGCTCCTGGAGTCAGTCGCTCGAGGTGACGGTGACCAACGTCTCGGCCTGCGACTCGGTGGAGACGCGCGTCGGAGCGCTCACCAACACTGCCACGCTGACCGAGGACGACACGGGCCAGACGCGGACTGCTACCGCGTCGGTGACGGTCTACGCGGACTGTCCGACGCAGCCGGGCGGTGACGGCGGATACCAAGGCTGCACCTACACGCAGGGCTACTGGCAGCGCTGGACCAATCGCTGGCCGATGGGTTACAGTCCGAGCGCCACGTTCTACAACAGCGGCCAGACGTGGATCCAAGTTCTCCAGACTCCGACGCGTGGTAATGCCTACTACATCCTCGCGCACCAGTTCATCGCCGCCACGCTGAACGTGGCCAACGGTGCGACGGCGCCAGAGGAGGTGCAGGCTGCCCTCGCGAACGCCGCAGCGTACTTCGCGACCGCCGACCCGAATGACCCGTACGCGACGACACCACGGGCTGATCTCGTCGCATGGGCCGGGACGCTCGACCGCTTCAACAACGGCTACATCGGACCGGGACACTGCGACTGAGGGTCGGACCTGTCCGAGGCTGTCGCGGGGAGGGAACTCCCTCCCCGCTGCGTTTTGGAGTACCGGCCAGTTGGATTCTCCCCCGATCGGACCGGAACTGTCGTCTGCCCGCCGAGTTCGCGGGCAGCGCGCGGTGCTGCCTCTGCTCATCCGAACGTCGTGGATCCGGGTTCGCAAACGGCAGAATGACCGAGGCGACTGCGTGAGCGGTGTCGGGTCCTCTGGCCGACGAGGCTGCGTACCACAGGGCGCAGCGGTACCGAGAAGCGCTTCCGGTATGCCCGTTCGGGTCACGTTTTGGTAGGATCAGTAGAGCCCATCGCGATGTCCGCTGGGGAAGCGTGGCATGGACACGAACGAAGTCGCGTTCGCCTTCCACATCCTCCTGGAAGCAGTGGAAGCCGTGATCGATCGCATCAACGAGGCGGGTGCCGAAGCGTTCCGACGCGGCGAGTATCGTGAGGCGCAGCAGCTGCTCGGTACGGCGACGCAGCTCCTCGACTTCCGCGACCAGGTGATCGCGATGCGGCGGACCTGGGCCCAGCTCTCGGACCAGTCGTCATCGCCCTGGGAGGGCCGTCCGCGGAAGACGCGCCGCGAGCACGGCTGGCGGACTCCCCAAGAGGCGTTCCGCCGTCCGATCTTGGAAGCGCTGGTCGAACTCGGCGGTCGAGCCAGCAGCGCGGAGGTATTGGAGCGTGTCGGCCAACGGCTGGCGGACCGACTGACGCCGGCCGACCACGAGCCGCTCCCCTCCAACGGGCAGATCCGCTGGCAGAACACGGCGCGGTGGTGCCGGAACGACCTCGTCCGCGAGGTGCTCCTGAGCGACGATTCGCCACGGGGTCTCTGGGAGATCTCGGAGCGGGGTCGCCGTGCGCTCGCCGAGAAGCCGGACCTCTGAGGGAGCCTGGTTCGGGGTAGACCGCGAGGGACAGAGGCGGAGAATCGCCGGCCCGCGCCGAACCGCGTCGGCGAACGACTCGCGGACCGGAAGATCGCTCCAGCATCGTCGCGTAGGCATGGCGGCACGCATGCTGGTTCCGCTCCGGGAGAGCGCTCGGGCAACTGTTCGTCCGAAGTCGGGCCGCAGTGGTTCGTCGTCCGATGCGTTCCCTCCGAGTGCGCTGCCGGTACGCTCCGTGCTCTTGTGTGCGCGATCAGTCGCGGCGCGGGAGGGGCGCTGCCTCGCTGTCCCTCAGGGGTCCCCGCTCGTCCGCGCGGCGGCAAGAGCTCGTGCGCAGCGAGCGCGAGCGGTGCCGCGTTCGGCGGACGACCGCGGTGGTCGGCGCAGGGGCGATACCCCTCCTCGCGGGGGCAGCTGGAACCCTCGTCCTGGTTCCGGGGACGTCACGCGTCGCCGGCTGGGCGGTGGCTCGATCCAGAGCCGCGGACTCTGCCGTCAGCGAACCGGGTTTTCGAGGACGAGTTCGCCGACTCGAATGGTCACGCGGTCCCCAGGGCGGAGCGAGAAGTCGTCCGGTGGGACGATGCCGGTCCCGGTCATCAGGACGCCGCCCCAGGGAAAGCGGAGCTCCTTGCCGAGCCAGCCGAGCAGCTCCTCGGGGGGTCGTTTCATCTGAGCGGTCGTCGTCTCGCCGCGGTAGACGAGCAGCGTCCCGCGGTGGATCTCCATCGCGATCGGAAGGGCATGGAGGTCTTCGGGGCGCTGAACGACGACGATGCCGGGTCCCAGCGCGCCGGCACCGTCGTAGACCTTGGCTTGCGGCAAGTAGAGCGGGTTCTCTCCCTCGATGTCGCGCGACGAGACGTCGTTCCCGACGGTGTACCCGAACGGCTCGAGCGTGGCGCTGAAAACGACCGCGACCTCCGGTTCCGGCACGTTCCAGCGACTGTCGCGCCGGACGCGGACCGGCTCGCCCGGTCCGGCCATCCGCCAGCCTTGCCCTTTGAAGAACAGCTCCGGCCGTTCCGCCTCGTAGACGCGCCAGTAGATGTCCTTGACCTGTGCCTCTGCCATCCGTGCATCGCGGCTGCGGAGATAGGTGACGCCTGCGGCCCAGACCTCCTGCTCCGGCTCGATCGGCGCGAGGAGAGAGCCGCTCGCCGGCTCGCCCCGCGGCAGCTCGGCAAGCACCGCGCGTCCTGCCGCTGCCGGGAGTTCCAGCAGCCAGCTCAGCCGGAACCCTTCCGGTAGCCACCTGCCGTCGCAGGCCCAGCGTGGGCCGTTCGCGGTCCGGTGCCGGGTGAGATACATCGACGAACCTCCCGTCCGATTGTCCCGCGCCCGTTCCCGCTTGTCGAGACGACACTCGGTCGCGCCGTCGCTCCCGAGCCGCTCCGGCCACCGGTGCGCCCGGTGGAGCGAGACGAAGGGCTGGGGGCGGTGTCGCTCGGCCGACGCGCGCGACCGGGCCGATCCGGCGGACCGCGTCGCGGATCGAGGGAGGGCTGCCGCACCGTTCGCGAGCGGGACGTGCGACGCGGCTGTGAGCGAGCGGTCCGGCCGGAGATCGCCCTGGCGTTCTCCCCGCGCGTTCGCCCGTGCCTGCCGTCCGCTTGCTACACTGGGGTGCGGGCGCTGGCAACGGCGCCAGCGCAGCGGAAACGGCGACGACGCCGAGGGTGAACGATGGCCGAGCTGCTGCTCCGAGACCTCTGCCGTTGGGATCGGCGCTTCACGATCCTCTGCCCGCCCGGGGCCAGCGAGGAAGCGGTGCTGGATCGCCCGGTCTCCTGGGCCGTGAGCGTGCGGGCCGCACCGCCCTTCTTGCCGCCGCTCCGCGGCGACGAGCTCATCGTCCTGAGCGGGCGTATCCTGCGCGAGATCCAGGCCGGTGGGATGGCCGATGCCGAAGAACTCCTCGAGACGCTGGCCGACGCGCCGGTCGCTGCCCTGGTGACGGAACCGAACCTGTTCGACGAGCCGGTCGGTTCGCTCCCGCTACTCCTCTTCCCCGGCCCGATCCCGCTCGACCTGGAGTCGAACCTGAACCGCTTGCTCACCGAGCAACGGCGGGCGCTCTTTCGGCTCTCGACCGAGCTGACGCGCGACCTCTCGCGGGCCGCGCTGACCGGCGGTCCGGAAGCCGTCCTCCAGGCTGCGGCGCTGGCCAGCGGTCGCAGCCTGGTGCTCCAGGACAGCGAGGGGCGGGTGCTGGCGAGCGGCGGGGATGCTCCCGTCGCGGCTGCGCCGACCGCGCTGGCGCATGCCCGCTCGCACCCAAGCGTGCGAGCGCTTCCCGAGGGGAACGACGAGCGGCTGCTCACCGCGATCAGCGTCGGAGGGCGCCTCGCCTACCTCTCGTTGCTCGCGCCGGGGAGCTCGGCCACCGAACGCGATCGGCTCGTCCTGTCGCTGGTCGCCGGCCTCTGCGCGAGTCTCCTGGCGCAAGAGGGCCGTGGGGCGCGCCCAGCGCCGATCAGCCAGCTCGTCGCCGATCTCCTGCTCGGCCGGCTCAGCGAGAGCGTGCTGCCGCACGCCGCCCAACGTCTCGGGCTCGACACGAACGAACCGGTGGTCGTCGCCTTGCTCGGCGGCGATTCGACCGAGCAGCGCGAGGAGGCGGTGCGGCAACTCCTGGAGCCCCGGGCGCGCGAGCGCAGCACCGTGCTCGGCGAGGAACTGGCGTTCCTCCTCGTGCCCGAAGAGGCCGACAGCGCGGTCAGCCGAGCGGCGAGCCTCGGCCGACGGACGGTCGGCGGTTCGCTGCGGCTCGGGGCGACGGCGCGCGGCGAGGCGACGGAGCGAGCCGACTGGTTCCTGGTCCTGTCGCGCCCGATCGGACGTTTGCGGGCCACGCCGGAGGGGCTGCACCAGGCCCGTTTCCTGGCCGGGCTCGTGCGCGCCGGTGCGCTTCCGGGTCCGGTCGTCCGCTTCGATTCCCTGGACGATACCGGTCCGTTCGCCCTGCTGTACCTGCTCTGGGGCCATCCGGAGACGGAAGCCTTCCGGCGGCGCGTCCTCGGGCCGCTGCTCGAGGACGACGAGCGGACCGGCGAGCTCCTGCAGACGCTGGCTGCCTACCTCGAGTACGGCAGCGCCTCGGAAGTCGCCGCTCGTCTCGGCATTCACCGGAATACCGTCGCTTACCGGCTGGCACAAGTCGCCGAGCGGACGGGCCGCAACCTGGCCGACCCGCGCGATCGCTTGCTCCTAGAGCTGGCGTTGCTCGTCGGCGCCTTGCCTCCGGCCGAACCGAGCGTCCCTCACTGAGCGTGCCGGACCCTTGCCCGCACCCCGAGCTCCGCGGCGGTGCGCCGGAGCACGACGCGCTCGAAGGAGACGACCTGGACGTCCTCGAGCCGGAACCAGCGCCAGCCGAGCGGGACGGGCAGCGTGCCGACGGCGAAGCGCGCCGCACCGAGCGGGAGCGCGTCGTCCCGTCGCGTCGCGAAGGCGTTCCTCGCTCCTTGCGTCTCCGGACCGGGGTTGCCGAGCGGTGCGGTCGGTTGCGGCCCCAGGAGTTCTCCGGTCACCTCGCTCGCGTGCCGCACGGCGACGGACGGCTCGCGCGGCGGCGGGGCGGGGCCGAGCACGACCTTGCGCACCGTTCCCAGATAGACGCCGTCGGCGGTGTAGGCATCCATGCCGACGCGGATATCGCGCGTATCGAACGTCACCGCTCGCTCCTGTCGCGATCGAGGACCGATGGGCGACCGACGGACCTCACCCCGTTCGCGTAGTATAGAGGTGACGGGAAGGGACGGTGGGGTGCATTCGGCATCGCGGCACTCCTCGCGCAGTGCCCTCCGGTTCGGGCTCCTGGTGCTCCTGCTGGCCTCGGCGTTGGCGTCGGTTCCGGTGCCGGCCGGTGCGGTCGACGAGGCGACGCTCGCGCTCGACCGGATCAACGGCTTCCGGGCGGCGCTCGGGCTCGCGCCGCTCGCGCGCCATCCGGCGCTCGATCGGGCAGCTCAGGCGCACGCCGATTACTACTTCCTCAACTACGGCGATCCAGCGCTCAGCGGTCTCGGGCTCCACGAGGAACGTCCGGGCAAGCCGGGATTCACCGGTGCCGATATCCTCGCCCGCGCTCGTGCCCAGGGATACGAGGGATCGGTCAACGAGAACATCGGCTTCACGGGCTCGCTCCTCGAGTCGGTCGACGCCTTCATGACGACGGTCAACCATCGCTTGCCGCTCATCGATCCCCGGTACCAGCACATCGGCTTCGGCACGGTGAACCGGGACGGCGTGCGGATCGAGGTGCTCATGGTCGGGACGCTCGCCCCGTGGAGCGAGGAGGCCGATCCCGACTGGGTCGTCTGGCCGCTCGACGGATCGAACGGAGTGGGGACGCACTTCTGGGGCGAGGCGCCGAATCCGTTCCCCGGAGCGCGGTACCCGCTCGGCTATCCGGTGACGGCCAAGTACTTCGGCCCCGGGAGCGTGACCTTCACGCGCGGCGAGCTCTTCGAAGGCGACCGTGCCGTACCGGTTCACTTCGCGACCGGCTCTGGCTGGCTGACGCGGCGGGCGGCCTTCCTCGCCGCGACCGAGCCGCTGCGTCCCGGGGCGACCTACCGCTACGCGATCGAGGGCATGGTCGATGGCGCGCCCTTCCGGCTGACCGGAAGTTTCCGCACCGCTCGCTCGGCCGACGAGGAGCTCCTGACCGCTCCGCCGGCCGTTCCGTTGCCGCCGGCCCTCGCCGGTGCGCCGTCCGCGGTGCAGGAGCTCTGGCGGCGGGTCGACGGACCGGTCGCGAGCGGCCGCGCGACCGGCTGGATGTTCGGCCCCGACGCCTGGGCGATCCGCTGGGAACCGTACGCCGAGTCGCCCGGAGGACGTCGGCAAGTCGTCTACCTGGACAAGGCGCGGCTCGAGCTGAACGATCCGAACGGCGCCCCCTCGTCGGAATGGTTCGTGACCAGCGGGTTGCTCGTGCGCGAGATGGTGCTCGGGCAGCTTCAGGTCGGCGATACCCGATTCGTCGCGCGGCCGCCGGCCGAGCTTCCCCTGGCCGGCGACCCCGCGCCGGCGTCCGCTGACCCACCGACCTACGCGAGCCTGCGGGCACGGAGTTCGCTCGTCACCGGCTTGCCCGTGCCGGACCGCACCGGTCGTCCGATCGTCGAGGTCCTGCACCGCGACGGCAGCGTGACGATCGACCCGGCCCGGGAGTTCCCCGGTGCGGTGTACGCAGGCTACGATCCGGTGACGGGCCACAACAGCGCCCAGCCCTTCGTGGAGTGGCTGGCGCGACAGCCCTGGAACCCGCTCTACGTCGTCGGGAGGCCGATCGCTGACCCCTACTGGGTACTGGTCCACGTCGCTGGACAGCCGCGCTGGGTGCTCGTCCAGGCGTTCGAGCGACGCGTGCTGACCTACACGCCGGACAACCCGGCCGGGTGGCAGGTGGAAATGGGGAACGTCGGCCGCCACTATTACGCATGGCGGTACGGGGAACTCCCGGCGAGCGCGACGCTACCGTGAGGGGCGGAGTCGGCCCCTGCAGGGAAGGTGAGGAACGACGGATGCAGGAAGCGGAACGCCGCGGCACGCTCGAGGCAGCCCGCGCCGCATTGCGCGAGCGACTGGCCCGGGGCGACCGGGGCCCGGAACTCTTGGAGGACGTCTGCGCGATCCTGGAGCGCGCGGTCTCCTGGTACGACTGGGTCGGTATCTATCTCGTCGACGGAGAGGAGCTCGTGCTGGCCGCCTGGTCGGGTCCGGCGGCCACGGAGCACGTCCGCATTCCGATCGGCCAGGGGATCTGCGGTGCGGCGGCTCTCGCGGGCGAGACGATCGTCGTGCCGGATGTGCGCGAGGACCCGCGGTACCTGCAGTGCTTCCTCTCGACGCGTTCCGAGATCGTCGTACCGATCCGGCAGGGCGAGCGGGTGCTGGGCGAGATCGACATCGACAGCGATCGCCTGGCGGCCTTCGACGAGGACGACCGCGAGTTCCTCGAGTGGCTGGCGGGAGAACTCGCCGGGCGCCTCGCTCAGGGCAGCGCGGTCGCAGGTTGACGGAACACGTCCTCCCAGGTCCAGGAGGTCACCGGGCGCAGCTGGCGCGCGGTGAGCGAGTGGAGCAACTGCACCGGCACGTCGCTCGTGACCGCCCGCACGCCGATGCGCACCAGCCGGAGCGCTTCGCGCGGGTCGTTCACGGTCCACGTCGTCACCTGCCAGCCCTGGAGTCGGAGCCAGCGTGTAAGCCAGGGAGTCACGACCCGATAGTGCAGGGCGACCAGCTGCGCGCGCGCGAGCCGGAGCGTCAACGCGAGCTGGAAGGCCATGAGCGAGCGTACCGGGAAGGCGCTGCGTCCGGCCACGCGCCGTGGGACGCGCGTGAAGGTGTGTCCGTGGGAGAGCCCCCGGTACGCGGTCGGGAGCAACCGGGCCAGGCGCCGCAGGCTGGCGGCGTGCTGGCTCGTCAGGTAGATCCGCTCCGGAAGGCCCCAGCGCTCGACGATCCGCGCCAGTTGACGCTCGTAGCCGCTCCCCTTCAGATCCAGGTTGACGAGGGCGCGGTGCCCGAACTCCTCGAGGAATTCCTCGAGCGTCAGGAGTTCCGGCATCGCGACGCGCAGGGCGGTCACGCTGGCGTGGCGGACGACGAGCCGACCGCCACCGGCGAGCGGGACGACGCTGTCGTGCAGGAGCACGAGTTCGCCGTCGCCGGTCATCCGCACGTCGCACTCCAACGCCGGTACGCCGGCGGCGACCGCGGCTCGGAACCCGGCCAGCGAGTTCTCGCCACGGGCGGCGGTCCCGCCGCGGTGGGCGATCAGGGTGAAGACCGGTGCCGCAGCATTCATCGCGCGTCCCGCCTGCCTGACCCGCAGAGGAAGCGGGTCAGACCGTACCAGCTGCCGCCGAGGAGATACCCGCCGATCACGTCGGTCAGCCAGTGGTGGCCGAGGTAGATCCGCGAGAGGCCGACCGTCCCGACCAGGACGCTCGCGCACGCGAGGAGCAGGGCGCGGAGCCAGCCCAGCCGCGTCCGCTCGGCCGCCGCGGTGAGGGCAGCCAGCCAGAACGCCGTGTACGTCACCACGTGCCCGCTCGGATAGCTGGCGTCGCGCGGCCGAGCGAGCACGACGCGCACTGCCGGGTGGTTCGGGCGCGGCCGGCGGATCAGCCGCTTGGTGACGAAACTGATCGTGCTCGCTGTCCAGGTGAGGAAGAGTTGCGCCGCTGTCCGCCGCTCGCCCCGCAACCAGAAGGCCGCGATGACCGCGCTCGGCACCAGGACGCTCTGCGGTGGGAACCCGAGCCAGCTCACCCAGCGCAGGAGACGGCCGATCGCCGACGGCGTCCCTTCTTGGATGCGACGGGTCACCGCCAGCTCGAAGCGCGACTCGGGATGACGACGGACCCAGAGCGCCAGCCCGACGTAGAACGCGAGGGCAGCCAGGGCAGCCGCGAGTCCCACTGGCGAGCCTCTCCGATCCATGGGAGCACCGTCGCGGCAGCTCATTCAGCGAAGTCGTCGATGTCCGGAGCTTCGTACCGCCACAGCCGGTCCGGGCGCTGGAAACCGAACTCGGCCAGACGATCGACGACCGCCAGCACGACCTCGTCGGGCGTCGACGCCCCCGCGGTCACCCCGACGACTCGCTTCCCTTCGAGCCATGTCGGGTCGATCTCCTCCGGACGTTCGATGTGGTAACTCGGCACGCCGCAGGCCCGGCCGACCTCGGCGAGCCGGGCGGTGTTGGAGCTCTTGCGCCCCCCGACCGCGAAGAGCACGTCGACCTCCCGGGCGAGCGCCCGGAGCGCCTCCTGCCGCTCCCAGGTGGGTTGGCAGATGGTGTTCACGATGCGGATCTCGCCGCCGTGGCGGGCCACCCAGTTGGCCAACCCGAGGGCGAAGGTGAGGAACTCCTCGGTCTGCTTGGTCGTCTGGCTCACGACGGCGACCTTGCGGGGCGGTGCCGTCACGCCGGGCATGCCGCGGGGACCGTTCCAGGGAAGGTCCTCCAGGTGCTTGGCGGCGACGGCGCGGGACGTTCCCGCCCAACCGAGCACCCCGCGCACCTCCGGATGGTGCGCGTCGCCGTACACGACCAGGAAGTACCCTTGCCGCACGAGCTTCTCGGCCAAACGCTGGACTTTGGTCACCAAGGGACAGGTCGTGTCGATCAGTTCCAGCCCGGCTTGCTGCGCTTCCTGGGCGCGCTGCGGTCCGGCTCCGTGCGCGGTGATCGCGACCCGGCGGAAGCCGCGTTCCTGCGCCTCCCGGACCGAGTGCACCGGTTCGATCCCGAGTTGCCGCAGGCGCTCGACCACCTGCGGGTTGTGGATGACGTCGCCCACGGTCGCGACCGGCCCCTGCTGGGCTGCCATCTGGATGATCTCGAGCGCGCGGCGCACGCCCCAGCAGTATCCCATGACTTCGGCTAGGACGATGCGCTTTCCGGTCGCCGTCACGGTCATCGCTCGCCTCCTCGCGCCCGGCTCCTCAGCCGAGCTCGAGTATACCCTGTCGCGTCATGCCGGGAACTGTACGGAGAGGTCGGGCACCGGCTCGCTCGCGCTGCCGCTGGCCCAGGCCTCGACCAGGCGGACGAGCTCCCAGAGCGAGCGGATCGTGAGCGCCGGGGCAGCGCTCCCGTTCCAGGGACGACCGTCCCGGTTGCACCAGACGCCGATCAACCCCGCGCGGCACGCTCCGGCGACGTCGTTCACCGGGTTGTCGCCGACGAAGAGCGCTTCGTGCGGCGGCACGCCCGCGCAGGCCAGCGCGTGGTGGAAGATCGCGGGATCGGGTTTGGCGACCCCGACTTCCTCGGAGACGACGACGATGGGGAAGAGCCCGGCGATCCCGAGCCGTTCGAGTTTCGCCCGCTGGATCCCGCTCGGCCCGTTGGTCACGATCCCGGTGAGCAGGCGCCGCTGCAGAGCCCGGACCGCCGGCACGCTGTCCGGGTAGAGCTCGAGCCCGAAGTACCGGTCGCTGGCGTAGGCCGCGAGTGCACGCTCCAGGAGCTCCGGCTCGGTCACGCCGGCACGCTCGAGCGCTGCCTGCACCGCCTCCCAGGTATGGTTCGGGTGCCGGAGCGCCCATTCCAGGACGGCGGAGCTCGGCGACCGCAGCACGTCCGGGGGCAAGGCATCGAGCGCTCGTCGGACCCGCAGGCAGAACGACCGCGCGTGATCGCACAGGGTGTCGTCGAGATCGAACAGGACGAGTCGGAGCGGCATCGTCGTCTCCCGGGGTCAAGCGTACGGAACCGGCCGAAGATCGGTCAACTGCCGCGCGACGCTCGCATTGCCGGTATCCTCAGTGTTCGGTGCGGTGAGAAGGCGCCGATGCGGGACGGACTGCGTTGGTGGAACCGATCGCGAGGAGCCTGGCGCCTCCGGGCGCTCGTCGCGCTGCACGTCCTCGTCATCGCCGGACTCGTCGTCGCCCTGCCGCTGGACGTACTTGCCTACCGCATGACGGTCCGCGGTATCGAGACGGGCGAGCGGAGCGATCCCATCCCGCTCACCGACGTCAATCCGCTGGGGATCAACACGTTCCTCCAGGCTGAAGCGGACCCGGCCAACGTCGAACGTGCGCTCGACCTGATCGCCGCAGCCGGATTCGGCTATATCCGGCAGCCGTTCTTCTGGTACGAGATCGAGCCCGAGCCCGGCGTCTACTGGGACGCCAAGTGGGGCGTCAGCACCTGGGAGAAGTACGACCGGATCGTGCGGCTGGCCCGCGAGCGGGGGATCGAGATCATCGCTCGGTTGGACAAGCCGCCCCGCTGGGCGCGGGAGGGGCAGCCGCACCTCGACGAGTGTCCCGACGGGCCGCCGACGCGCTACGAGGACTACGCGCGCTTCGTCGCCACGTTCGTGGCGCGCTACCGCGGCCAGATCAAGTACGTGCAGATCTGGAACGAGCCGAACCTCCGGAACGAGTGGGGCTGCCAGCCGATCGATCCGGCGGCGTTCACCCGCTTGCTCACCCTCGCCTACCGGGCAGCCAAGGCGGCCGATCCGGAGGTTCTCGTCCTCATGCCCGGCCTGGCCCCGACCGACCAGACCGGTCCCGAGAACCTGAGCGACCTCCTCTTCCTGGAGGGGATGTACCGGGCCGGCGCTGCACCGTACTTCGACATCGCCAGCGCGATGGTCTACGGGTACGGCTATCCGCCGGGGGACCGCCGGGTCGAGTTTGCGCGCAACAACTTCTCGCGCGTGATCCAGACGCGCGAGATCATGGTGCGCTACGGCGACGCGCACAAGCCGCTCTGGGTCTCCGAGTACAACTGGATCGCTTTCCCGCCCGACTGGCGAGGACGTCCGTCGGTCTGGGGCGAGCCGGTCTCGTTCGACGAGCAAGCGCGCTACCTCTATGCGGGGTATCTCCGCGCCCAGCGCGAGTGGCCGTGGATGGGCGTGCTCTGCGTCTGGTACTTCCGCTGGTGGCTTGCGCCGGACGATCCGGAGAACTGGGCCGATCCGACGCGCGGCTTCGCCATCGTCGAGTGGGACTTCACGCCGCGTCCGGCCTACGAGCTCCTCGCTCGCGTGCGTCCCGTGCTGGACCGGGCCTGGACCGGTCGTTACCCGGCATCCAGCCGCTACTGGATTCCGGACCGCGGTTGGGAGCGTCGCGCCACCGACGCCGGCCTCGCCTGGGTTCCCAGCGCTCCCGGCGCGGTCCTCCGCTTTCCCTTCGGCGGCCCGCGCCTCGACCTCACGATCCTCCCCGGCACGCGGCTGACGGTCCGCGTCGACGACGGTGAACCGCAGCGGATCGAAGTCGACGGCGCTGCACCGGTCCGCCACACGGTCGTGGAAGGGGTCTCCGACGGGCCGCACACGCTCACCGTCGTCGCCGAGGGCAGCGGCGGCGGGATCCTGGCTGCCGACGTCGTGCGACGCCCCTTCGTGCTCGACGTCCTGCCCTGGACGCTCGCAGCGCTCCTCGTGACGCTCGTCCTGAACGTCCTCTCGCTCGTGTGGACGCTCCGTCGCCCACCGGTCCACCGTCGCGTCGAGGATCGGGCGGCAGTAGGCTCCGCCTAAGCCGGTCGCAGCGGCGCGAGGCAGCGCGCCAGGGCTTCCCGCCAGTAAGGCAGACGGATCCCGAGCGCCGGTGCAGCTAGGCTGGCGAGCACGCCGTTGCGCGGTGGGCGGGCCAGACGGCGGAACTCGCTCGCCGGGATCGGTTCCACTTCGACGGGAAGCTGAAGTTCCTGGACGATCGCCAGGCACCAGTCGTACCAGGAAGCGGCGCCCTCGTTCACCAGGTGGTAGGTCCCGTAGGCCGGCTGGGCGACGAGGCGCCACAAGGCGTGCGCGAGATCGTCGACGAAGGTGGGATTCCCGTACTGGTCGGCTACCATCCGCAGGCGCGCGTGCTCGCTTGCCAACCGGCGGACGGTCGTCACGAAGTTGCGGCTCGTCGCGTCGTAGAGCATCGCGGTGCGGACGATCGCGTGACGCGGACAGATCGCGCGCACCGCGGCTTCCCCGGCCAGCTTGCTCGCTCCGTAGACGCTGAGGGGACGGGGGCGCGCGAACTCGTGGTAGGGTTCGTCCTGCTCACCGTCGAACACGTAGTTCGTCGAGACGTAGACGAGCGTCGCGCCCGCTTCCAGGCAGGCGGTCGCGACGTGCTGCGTACCGAGCGCGTTGATGCGCCAGGCCCGCTCCGGTTGCCGCTCGCAGCCGTCGACGTCGGTCCAGGCCGCGCAATGGAACACAACCTCGGGTTCGACGCGCGCGACTGCGGCGCGGACCGCCGTCGGGTCGGTGACGTCGCACTCGCTCGCACCGAGCGCCACCACCTGGACGCCGGGCGGAGCGACCCGCACCAGAGCGCGTCCCAACTGTCCATGCCCGCCGGTGATCAGGGCGCGCACGTTCCGCTCCCCGTCGTGTCGCTCGAGAGGCTACCATACCCTGCACGGCGATGGTGCCGACGGAAGCGGTCGCGTGTCCGACGGGAGGGAGCGAGGGGATGCGATTCGGAGCGCACATGTCGATCGCGGGAGGCGTGGATCGCGCCATCGATCGGGCGGTCGAGATCGGGTGCGAGGCGGTGCAGCTCTTCACGAAGAGCAGCAACCAGTGGAAAGCGCGGCCGCTCTCGCCGGAGGAGGTCGCCCGCTTCAAGGAGAAGGCCGCGCGGTTCGGACTGCCGGTGGTGGCGCACGACAGTTATCTCATCAACCTTGCCAGCCCCGACGATGCGCTGTGGGAGAAGTCGATCGCGGCCTTCCGCGAGGAGCTCGAGCGGTGCGAGGCGCTCGGCATCCCGTATCTCGTCACGCACCCCGGTGCGTTCGGGGAGGCGGGACTCGAGTTCGGGATCCAGCGGGTCGCCGACGCCTTGAACCGCCTGCACGCCGAGCTTCCCGGTTATCGCGTCATGACGCTGCTCGAGACGACGGCCGGGCAAGGAACGAGTCTCGGGTACCGATTCGAACAGCTGGCAGCGATGGTCGAGCGGGTGCGGGAACCGGAGCGGGTCGGCTACTGTTTCGACACCTGCCACGTCTTCGCCGCTGGCTACGAGCTCCGCACGCCCGAGGGGTACGAGGCGACGATGGAGGAGTTCGACCGTATCCTCGGACTCGACCGGCTCTTCGTCTTCCATCTCAACGATTCGAAGCGCGAACTCGGTTCGCGGATCGACCGCCACGAGCACATCGGCCAGGGGAAGATCGGTCTGGAGGGCTTCCGTTTGCTCGTCAACGACCCGCGTTTCCGCGAGCATCCCGGGCTGCTCGAAACCGAAAAGAGCCCGGACCTGCACGAGGACGTGGAGAACCTGCGCGTCCTGCGCAGTTTGGTGGCCGGTTGATCGACTGCCGAAAGTGCCCTGGATGTGGTCGGAAGTTTCTGCCGGAGTGGTATGATAAGGCAGCGACGGTAACCGTGAGCAGCGCCTTCCGATTCCCGGAGCACTCTCCGGCCGTCGAGCGGGGTACCCCCAGAGAGCGGTGAAGTTCGTGCGGGACCAGATCGCGCAGGTGCTCGCCAACCTAGTCGGCGACGCGGAGGAGGCGGTCACGACGCTCGAGCGTCAGTTGAGCGCGATCCGGGCGAAAGTCGATGCGCTCGCCGGCGAGCTCGAGCGACAACGTGTGCGGGTGCAGCTGCACATCGAGGAGCGTCTCGTCGATGCCGCCGGAGCCGTGGCCGCGGAGGAACTCGCCGATCTCCGGGCCGTCGAGGATCGCCTGGCGAGCGAGTTGCTCCAGGCGCAAGCGTTCAGTCAGCAGCTCGCTGGCTTCCTGCAGCTCCTCGCGGTCAGCCGGCAGCAGCTCAGCCGGTCGAAGACGCTCCCGGATCTGGATGCGGCGAAGGACCTGCTGGTGCGGCAAGCGATGGTGCGGGCACAGGAAGAAGAGCGGCGGCGTCTCGCCCGCGAGATTCACGATGGGCCGGCCCAGGTGCTCGCGAACGCCATTCTCACCGTGCAGTATCTCGCTCGCTTGATCGAGCGCGGCAATCTGTCGGCCGATCTCTTGCGCCAGGAACTGACGCGCATCGAAGAGGCGTTGCGCGAGGGATTGAGCGAGACCCGGCAGTTCATGTTCGCGCTGCAACCGACCACGCTCCAACAGCACGGGTTGCTGCGGACGATCACGCTCTACCTCGACACGCTGCGGCGGCATTTCCCGGCCGAGCTCACCGTCGAGTTGCCGGAATCGTTGCCGCCGTTGACGCCGGAGCAGGAGCTTGCTGCCTTCCGCGTCGTCCAGGAAGCGCTGCACAACGTCCAGCGGCATTCCCATGCGCGGCACTGTTGGCTAACGATTTCCGCGCATCCGTCCGAAATAGTCATCGAGGTCACGGACGACGGGCAGGGGTTCCGGCCCGAGGCGGTCGTGCCGACCTCGAGCGGTGGTTTCGGCTTGCAGGGGATGCGCGAACGGGCGGAACTGGTGGGCGGCCAGCTCGATATCCAGAGCCGACCGGGGCAGGGTACGACGATCCGCCTCCGCCTGCCCCTCGCAGCGAGCGTGCCACAGGAAGCGGTTCAGCGCGGCGGGGACACGGCCGGCCTAGGACGAGACGGGTAAGGAGTGGAGCGCATGAGCCCGATCAACATCCTCGTCGTGGACGATCACCCCTTGTTCCGGAGCGGCATTCGTTGGAGCCTCGAGCAGAATCCGCAGTTCGTCGTCGTCGGAGAGGCGTCGGACGGGAGCGAGGCGCTGCGGTTGGCCGACGAACTCTCGCCGGACGTCATCCTCGTCGACCTGAGTCTGCCGGGAATGAACGGGCTCGAGCTCGCGCGCGCCCTCAAGCGCCGCCAGCCCCAGGCGGGGGTAATCATCCTCACCATGCACCAGGACGACGAGCAGTTGTTCAACGCGATCCGGGCCGGTGCTTCCGCGTACTGCACCAAGGACATCGAGCCGGAGCAGCTGATCGAGACCATCACGCGCGTCGCCCGCGGCGAGTACCTCATCAACGAGATGGTGCTCTCGCGCCCGTTCGTCGCCTCCCGCGTGCTCGACCAGTTCCGCGAGCTCTCCCGGCTCGATCGGACTTCGAGCGGTTTCTTCTCGCCCCTCACGCCTCGCGAGATCGAGATCCTCGATTGCGTCGCGCGCGGCTACAGCAACAAGGAGATCGCCCAGGCGCTCAACATCAGCGATCAGACGGTCAAAAACCACATCACGTCGATCCTGCGCAAGCTCGCGGTGAACGATCGGACGCAGGCGGTCATCTACGCGCTCCGCCACGGCTGGATCAAGCTCGAGGATACCGAGGAAACGCTTCCCGGCTCGGCTCCCGGGTTCGGGCGCGAGCGCGGCCGGCGCTAGCGACGGCCGAAGTGCCGCTCGAGGTCTTCCGTACTCAGGTGGACCACGGTCGGTCGGCCGTGGCCGCAGGCGTTGGGTGCCCGGCACTGCTCGAGCTGCCGGATGAGATCGCGCATCTCGGACAGCGTCAACTCCTGACCAGCTCGGATCGCGGCGTGGCAGGCGGTGCTGATCGCGATGCGCTCGAGCGGCGTCGTGGCGCGCCCCCCGCTGGCCAGCTCGTCCAGCACCGCTACGAGGACTCGCTCGATGTTCCGTTGCACGACCGCCGGAACCGCCCGCACGGCGACGCTCGCGACGCCGAACAGCTCGATTTCCCAACCCAGTTCGGCGAGTTCGCTGGCGTAGCGCTCGCAGGCTGCGCACTGCTCGGGTGAGAGCTCGAGGACGAGCGGCTGCAGCAACCGTTGCCGCTCCACGCCGCGGGTTGCCAGTTCGTCGAGCAGCCGCTCGAGCAGGATCCGCTCGTGGGCCGCATGCTGGTCGACCAGGTACATGCCGTCCGGTCCTTCGGCGATGATGTACGACTGCCGAAGCTGGCCGAGTACCCGCAGCACCGGCAGCCGCGAGCCCGTCCGATCGTCGCCGGCTTCCCTCGTTTCGCTCCGCGCCGGTTCCGCCGGCGCGGTAGCGATCGGCGCCGGAGCGCGCGACGGATCGGCGACCAGGAGACGCCGCTCGACGACAGGAGGCGTGAGCGGGTCGAAGGTGACGCGCGGCGGAGGTCGATCCGGAAGATGGGCGAGCAGGGTGCGGCGGACCGCGTCGTGGACCGCGGCGGCGACCGCTCGCTCGTCGGCGAACCGCACCTCGCGCTTGGTCGGATGCACGTTCACGTCGACGCGGTCCGGGGGGAGCGCGACCGCGACGACACCGATCGGGTAGCGGCCGACCATGAGCAGGGTATGGAACGCTTGCTCGATCGCGGCGACGAGGGAGCGGCTCTCGATCCAGCGTCCGTTCACGAGGAGGAAGAGCGACTGACGGTTGGCCCGCGAGACGCTCGGTAACCCGATCGCGCCGTGGACGATCACTTCGCGGTCGCCGTCGGGTTCGATCGGGACGATCTGTGCGGCGACGTCGGCGCCGAAGACGGCGACGAGCGCATCGAGCAGATGGCCGCGACCAGGTGTCGCCAGCACCGTCCGTCCGTCGACCACGAGTTCGACCCGCACCTCGGGGTGGGCGAGGGCGAGCGCAGTCAGCGCGCGCTGGATGTAGGCGGTCTCCGTGGTGTCCTGACGCAAGAACCGCCGGCGCGCCGGCACGGTCGCGAAGAGGTCGCGCACCGTCACGGTGGTGCCGGGTGGCATCCCGACAGGCTCGACGCGACCCGGTTTCCCGAAGCGGACGCGGAGTCGCGCGCCGTGACTCGCACCCGGGACGCGACTGGCGAGTTCGAAGTCGCTCACCGCGCTGATGGCAGCGAGGGCCTCGCCGCGGAACCCGTAGCTCGACAAGCGGGCGAGATCCTCGAACCGTTGGAGCTTCGATGTGGAATGGCGCTCGACGGCGAGCGGGAGCTCCTCGGGTGGGATGCCGCAGCCGTCGTCCAGCACGCGGATCAGCTCTCGTCCGCCAGCGGCGATCTCGACGCGGATCGTGCGGGCGCCGGCATCGAGCGCGTTTTCGACCAATTCCTTGACGACCGATGCGGGCCGCTCGACGACCTCACCGGCCGCGATCCGGCGAATCGTCGGCTCGTCCAGTCGGACGATCGGCATCGCGTCCCCCTCGGAGGAGTATACGCGACGGGGGTCGAGTCGGCGGCAGCCGGATTGAGCGATGAACGATTATCCGGTATCCTGCGAGCGAGGGAGGAGGGCGGCGTGATGCGGGGGACCACGGTCACGGTGGAGTTCAGCCACGTCGTCGCAGTGAAGATCCTCGTGCCGGCGCTCGAGATCCTGATCGAGCGGACGCACGAGCTCGTCGACCGGTTCGGCGAGGAACCGCCGTACGCGACGTGGGTTCGCGAGAACGGGGATCTTCTGCTCGAGACGCTCGGGGCACAGCTCCGGGAGATTCCTTGGGGCACCAGACCGCTGCGGATTCCGCTCGATGCCGATTGACTCGGTTTGCTGGCGGCAGCGCTGGGTGCCTTGCGGCACATGGTGGCGAACGGCAGCGACGCGCAGGATCGGGCAGCGCTGGAAGAGGCCCGTCAGCGCTTGTGGCTGTCGGTCCCGTTGGAGTCGGAGCTCGCTTGGTGGATCGCGCCGGAAGTCGCGGCGCACGAACTCGTCCCGTTGCTGCGTTCGCTGGCGACGCGGGCGCCGCTCGCCGAACGGGCGCGGGCGGAACGGGTCCTGCGGCGGGTGAGCGAGCGGCTCGAGGGAGCAGGAAGGGACGGCGTACGCCTCCGGACACGGCTCGACGATCTCGTGTGGCTCGCGGAGCGTGCGCGCCGGGCGAACGGACTTGGGCGGTTGCGCTCCATTCTCGAGCGATTGGTCGATCCGCACCTCGAAGCGCGGCTGATCGGCGATGCCGCTCGGTGGGAGCAGGCCGCGCGCGGGTCGTCGGACGGTGCGAGGACGCACGGAGTGCTGAGCGGGGAGCGCCGGCGGGACGCGATCGGCAGCGCATCGCTGCACCGGGCGAGCTCGCATCGCTCTGGAGCCGAATCGTCGCGGCGGCCATCGACGCCGTCGCGTGGGCCGTCGGAATCCCGATAGTGACGGGACTGGGGACATTCTTCTTCACCGGTTCGGAACCGGGTGTCGTGATCCTGGATCCGGCACTCTACGACCTGGTCTTCGTGCTCGTGTTGCTCGTCGTTCCGCTCGCCTGATGGTACGCGTACTGGGTGTACCCGGTGGGTCGGTGGGGACAGACGCTCGGGAAGTACGTGATGTCGATCCGTGTCGTGACCGGAAGCGGTCAGGTGCCGGGGCAGGGGAAAGCCTTCGGCCGGGCATTCATCGTTGCGCTCCTCGGGGCGCTGCTCTTCCTGCACTGGTGGCCGGTGCCGTTCCGGCTGGACCGGCGGGGCATGCACGACCTCGCTGCCGATGTGTGGGTCGTGCGGAGCGTGACGGGGCAGTGATGCAGGGCTGCCCTGGTGAGTCGCATGGGAGTGGTACGGGACGCGACGATGCTGCTGGTGCTGCAGCGTGCGCGAGGGCGGGAGCTTGCTCGCCGGCGGCGTGGGGCATGTGGCAGGTCCGGCGCAGCGCCGAGACCGAGCGACCGCACGGCATCTCCCTGTGTGGCGTACTGCTCGATTCGGATCGGATCGGCAGCACTCCTCGACACCGGGGCCGATCGTCGGCGAACGGCCAGCGCTGGGATGGTCGAAGGGGCGGACTTGACGATGCTGACCCAGGGCTCGGTGAGCGAACCGCCTCGGCCAGCTCGTCGGTCTGCGCGTTGGTGGACCGATTTGGTGTTCGCATTCGCTGCGCCAGCGCATGGCCGAGACAGAGTTGCGGGCTCGAGAATCCGAGCCTGGAGCCGTGCTGTCGGAGAATCGGGCGTTCTCCAGTACGAAGAGGGTGACCGAGCATCGAGCCCGCGGGGGCACCGTCGAGCCAGGTGGAGACCCCGGGCGCCGACGACGTCCACGTCGGTTTCAAGCCCTCATAGGTACTGTCGAAACGGGGCAGGTGCCGGCACACGAATTCCCAGACCTCTCGGTTTCAAGCCCTCATAGGTACTGTCGAAACCGCGTCCGCTCGGGTCCACCCCGACGCGCGTCATGCGTGTTTCAAGCCCTCATAGGTACTGTCGAAACGCGCGAGGACGGAGCCATGCCAGGGGTGGGATCCTGCGTTTCAAGCCCTCATAGGTACTGTCGAAACCGAACCGCAGACGCATGGCGTCACCCGAGATCGGGGTTTCAAGCCCTCGTAGGTACTGTCGAAACCTGCCGGTTGTTTTTTGCCTTGCTGCCTGTCGGTTTGGTTTCAAGCCCTCATAGGTACTGTCGAAACTCCACGTCGTCGCCCCAGTCCGGGTAGATCCCGAAGTTTCAAGCCCTCATAGGTACTGTCGAAACAGCGTGGACAGCGACGAGTCCCAGGCCGCCGCCCGGTTTCAAGCCCTCATAGGTACTGTCGAAACCGAATCGAGGAGCTCCAGCCGAGCCGGAACGTGCCGTTTCAAGCCCTCATAGGTACTGTCGAAACACCGACGCTCATGCCTGGTGGACGGCATGGTCGGTGTTTCAAGCCCTCATAGGTACTGTCGAAACGCGGAAGCGGCGACCGAAGCGGCGCTCGTAGGCGGCGTTTCAAGCCCTCATAG
>JANZZC010000101.1 GCA_026419575.1 Thermomicrobium sp.
AGATGTGTATAAGAGACAGCGTCAACACAGGGTGAACCCCTCGGTCGGACGTGTGGAGAGGCGAGACCACGACGGATCGGTCGATCCGTCTGGCTCGCCTCTCTGCGTTCATCTGGGGCGGCTCCGGACGGGGAAGGGGACGGAGGAGGTAGCTACCACGATGGTCGAGGTGCCGCTGTGGGGTTGGATCGCCTTCATCGCGATGATCCTCGGGCTCCTGACGCTCGATCTCGGGGTCTTCCATCGGAAGGCGCACGTGGTCGAGATGAAGGAGGCGGGGCTCTGGGTCGCGTTCTGGGTCAGTCTCTCGTTCCTCTTCGGGGTCTTCCTCTGGTACATCGAAGGGCACGAGGCTGGTCTCCAGTACTTCACCGGATACCTGATCGAGCTCTCGCTCTCCGCCGACAACATGTTCGTCTTCGTGCTGATCTTCACGGCGTTCGCGGTGCCGGCGCAGTACCAGCACCGGGTGCTGTACTACGGCATCCTCGGCGCCCTGCTCATGCGTGGCGCGATGATTCTCGGTGGCGCGTGGCTCATCAGCCAGTTCCACTGGATCCTCTATCTCTTCGGCGCGTTTCTCGTCTTCACCGGTCTCCGCATGCTCTTGGAGAAGGAGGAGCGCGAGGTCGATGTCGAGAACAACATCGCGATCCGGATCGTCTCGCGCTTCGCGCCGATCGTCCCGCGCTACTTCGAGCAGCGGTTCTTCGTGCGAATCGACGGCAAGCGCTACGCGACACCGCTCATCGTCGTACTGGTGCTGGTGGAGATCACCGACCTCATGTTCGCGATCGATTCGATCCCTGCCATCTTCGCGGTGACGCGTGACCCGTTCATCGTCTTCTCGTCCAACGTCTTCGCGATCCTGGGCTTGCGCTCGATGTACTTCCTGCTGGCTGGCCTCGTCCGGCGGCTGGCCTACCTGCGCTACGGTCTCGCGTTCATCCTGACCTACATCGGCGTCAAGATGCTGATCCAGGACTTCTACAAGATTCCGACCGCGCTCTCGCTCGGAATCGTCATCGTGACGCTCGCGATCAGCGTCGTCGTCTCGCTCGTGCTCGCCGAGCGCCGCTTGACCCAGCCACCGGCGGAAGTGCCGCAGTCGCGCGAGTCGCATTGATGCGGGGGAGGGGATCGTGCCGACTTTGATCGTGCCGTTGGAATACGATCGGACGAAGCCGCAGCCGCACGGCGTGAGCGAGCTGGTGCTCCCCTGGGCGCGGGCGCTCGCGCAGCGGACCGGCGCGAGCGTCCAGCTCGTCTCGGTGCTCGAGGTACCGGTCGGACTCAAGTCGTTGCGCGAGCAAGCGCTCCTGCAGGCCCTCCTCGAGGACTGGCGTGCGGAGTGCCGCGCCTACCTCGAGGAAATCGCACGGAGCTTCCCGACGGAGCGACCGGTCGGGATCCTCGTCGAGGAGGGAGACCCGGCGGCGATCCTGGTGCGTTCGGCGCGCGCGGTACCGGACCCGTTGATCGTGATGGCGGCGCACGCGCGGGCTGGTTGGCGGCGTCTCCTGCTGGGCTCGGTCACCGCGCAAGTGATCGCGAGCGGTGTCGCACCGGTCTTCGTCGTACCGGCCCACGTGGCGCCGAGGGAACCGGTTCCGGTGCTCGACCGAGTGCTCGTCCCGCTCGATGGTTCCAGACTGGCCGAGGGAGCGCTCGACCTCTTGCCGCTGCTCGGCAGCGAGGGGTGGGAAGTGGTGCTCCTGCACGTCCGGGAGGGGAGACCGCGCCGCATCGAGGTCGACGTCCCGGGCGACGACCCCGCGGTCTACCTGGCCGAGGTCGCCGAGCATCTCCGGGCGCAGGGATACCGGGTCGAACGACTCGTCATCGACGGGCGGCCGGCCCAGGCGATCGTCGAGGTCGCGCGCGAGCGAGCCGTCCATCTGATCGCGATGGTGACGCACGGCTGGAGCGGCATGCGCGACGTCCTGATGGGGTCGACGGCGGAACAAGTGTTGGCGCACGCGCCGACGCCGGTCCTGGTGCGGCGCCCGGTACCGCTCACTCCTCCAAGTGATACGGCACCATCGTGATGGCCAGGTCCGGGATCTGCACGAGCGCCCGGCGCAGTCGCCAGGCGGTCTGCGTGTGCAGCAACCGCTCCCACCAGTGCGCGGTCACGAACTCGGGGATCACGACCGTGATGAGCGGGGCGCCCTTCTCACGGTGGATCTTTTCGATGACGGCGACCAGCGGACCGAGCAGCTCGCGGTACGGCGAGTCGACGATGACGAGCGGGATGGTCAACCCGGCCTCGCGCCAGCGTTGCTGGAGCGCCTCGCCGGACTCGGGTTCGGTCGCGACGTGGACCGCGGTGATGTCGTCGGCGATCGAGCGTGCATAGGCGAGCGCGGTCAACGAGGCGCGGTTGAGCGAGGCGACCGGGACGACGGCGATGCTGCGGCGCGGGACGAGCCGCAAGCGTCGCCGTGCTTCCTCGGGAGCGACACGGAGTTGGTCGGCGACCGAGACGTAGTGCCGGTGGATCGCCACCATCATGCCAATGAGCGCCGGGATGAGCAGGACGACCATCCAGGCACCGTGCGTGAACTTCGTGACCACCACGACGATCGTGACGATCCCGGTCGCGATCGCGCCGATCCCGTTGATCAGCAGGCTGTGCCAGGGAAGCCGTCGCCACCGGCCCTGCCCGCTCCGCCACCAGTGGACGACCATGCTCGTCTGGGAGAGCGTGAAGGCGGTGAAGACGCCGACGGCATAGAGCGGGATGAGCGCGGACACGCTGGCGTGCCCGACGATGACGAGCAGGCTGTTCAGGATCCCCAGCGTGAGGATCCCGGTCGAGAAGGCCAAGCGGTCTCCCTGGAAGCGGAACTGGCGTGGCAGGAAGCGATCGCGGGCGAGGAAGTAGCCGAGCCGCGGGAAATCGGCGAAGGCGGTGTTGGCGGCCAGGAAAAGGATGAACGCTGTCGCCGCTTGGACGACGTAGTAGAAGGGCGACGTATCGACGAGCGTCCGCGCGAGTTGCGAGACGATCGTCTCGCGTTCGCTCGGAATCAGATGGAAGTGGTAGCTCAGGAGCGTGATCCCGCTGAAGAGCGAACCGAGGATGAGTCCCATCGCCAGGAGCGTCGTCCGTGCGTTCTCGGCCTGAGGCTCTTTGAAGGCAGGCACACCGTTGGAGATCGCCTCGACGCCGGTCAAGGCCGTGCTCCCGGAGGCGAACGCGCGCAGGACGAGGAAGAGCGTGAGCGGGCTGCTCGGCGGCGGCGCCTCGTAACGTACCGGATGCGGTGTCGGCCCGATACCGGCCAGGGAGGCGAGGCCGAGGAGGATCAGGACGCCGATGCTCGCGATGAAGGCATAGGTCGGGAGCATAAAGATGGTGGCGCTCTCCCGCACGCCGCGCAGGTTGGCGATCGTGAGGAGGACGATCGCTGCCACGGCGAGTTCCACGCGCCACGGATACAAACTCGGGAACGCCGAGGTGATCGCCGCGACGCCGGCCGAGATGCTCACGGCGACGGTGAGGACGTAGTCGCTCAGGAGGGCGGCTGCCGCGAGCAAGCCCGGTAGCGTACCGAGGTTGTCCTTGGTGACGATGTAGGTGCCGCCGCCGTGCGGGTAGGCCCGGATCGTCTGCCGGTAGGAGAAGACGACGATCGCCAGGAGCAGCACGATCGCGAGGCCGATCGGGAGGACGAAGGCGTAGGCGACGCTGCCGGCGAGAATCAGGATCCGGAGGATCTCCTCGGTCGCGTAGGCGGTCGAGGAGAGGGCATCGGAGGAGAAGACGGCGAGCGCTTTGGCCTTGCCGATCCGCTCGTGCGCTGCTTCGGCCGTGCGCAGCGGGCGACCGATCAGAGCCCGGCGGAGGCGATACCACGCTTTCCCGAACGCGCTCGCCGGCTCAGCGAGTTCGGCGACGAAACGGCCAGGGGCGATCTCCCGGAGGGGAAGGTCGCTCGAGGCGACGTGACGGATGTAGCGGTCGCCCGGGTGCGTTCCCGGGATGCTCGTTCCGTTGCGGGTCGACGAGCTCGGCTCGCTCGTCTCCATCTCCCACCCCGTCGAGCGGCGGCAGCTGCCCCGCTCCAGTCCGGTCGGCGAGTATACACCCGGCAGCGGAGACGCATGGCAGTGGTACCCTTGTCGGCGGGACGAACGCGCGTCGCGCTCGAGGTGCGAGCATGGTCCTGCCGGTTCTCCATGTCTGTCCGAGCTGCCCGAGCGTCCTCGGGATCACGTTGTATCCGCCAGCCTTGCTGCTCGTGCTCGTTCCGACGATCGCCTATGCGATCGCGCTCCGGCGCCTCCGCCGGTCCGGTCGAGCCGTGCCGCCGAGCTGGCCGGCGGCCTTTTTCGCGGGGATGGTGTCGGCGCTCGTCGCGCTGGCTGGCCCGCTCGATACCTGGAACGACGAGCTCTTGACCATGCACATGGCGCAGCACCTGGTGCTGATCCAGATCACGGCACCGCTCCTCTTGCTCGGCCGGCCGGTGCAGGTCTTCCTGCGGGCGTTGCCGCCGCACCGTGCCGGTGCGATCGTGCGGTTCGTCCTGCGTCCCGCCTGGGTGCGCCGGCTCTTGCGCGTGCTGACTGCGCCGCTCGTCGCGACCGCGCTCGCGAACCTCGCGCTGGTGATCTGGCACTTCCCGGCCCTCTACGAGCGAGCGGTCCGGGAGCAGTGGGTGCACGATCTCCAACATCTCAGCTTTTTCGGCACCGCCCTGCTCTTCTGGTGGCCGATCATCGATCCGGTACCGCGGCACCAGCGCGTGAGCGGACTCTGGGCGAGCCTCATGGTCTTCGTCACCGCCGTGGTGAGCACGATCGTCGGCGCCATCCTCACGCTGGCGGACGACGTGCTCTACGCTCCGTACCGGTACGCCGCGATGCCGTGGGGCTTCACTCCCCAGGTCGACCAGCAGGTGGCCGGGCTGCTCATGTGGATCGGCGGTGGGACGCTCTACGTCGTCGTCATCCTCGTTCTCCTGGCCCGCTGGCTCCTCCACGAGGAAGGCCGACGGATGGTGAGCGAGCCGGTCTGAGGTCGCTCAGCAGCAGGTTCCGTCGCCCGGTACTTCGGCAGCGATGGCGTCGCAGCGGGCCGGCGGGACGACGGGAACAGCGCGCCCGCTGCCCAGGCGGGCAGGAACGGGTCGCTCGTCGCTCTCGCAGCAGCTGTCACCGGTGCCGCTGCAGACGCCGGTCGCCGGGAGTTCCAGCTCGACACGCCGTGCCGCTTCCCAGTCGCCGGCCAGGGCGGCGACGACCGAGCGGACTTGCTCGTACCCGGTGCGCAGGAGAAAGGTCGGTGCCCGCCCGTAGCTCTTGAGGCCGACGATGAAGAAGTCGGGCTCCTGTGGGTGCGCGAGCTCCGCGACGCCGTGCGGGGGCACGGTTCCACAGCTGTGGTAGCGAGGATCGATGTACGGCGCGAGCGCGACCGGCGCCTCGACCACGGGGTCGAGCGCGAGACGCAGTTCGCGCAGCGGAGCGAGGTCGGGCCGATAGCCGGTGGCGCAGACGATGCGGTCGACCGGTGGGAGGGCGCGGTCGCCGCTGCGCACGACGAGTCCGTGGGCATGCGCTTCGATCCGATCGACGAGTACCCCGGTGTGCAGCGTGATCGCCCCGCGACCGACTGCCTCCGCGACTCGCTGGCCCAGCCGACCGCGCTCCGGCAACTCGTCGTCGGTGCTGCCCAACCGTCCAGTGAGGGAGCGTCGGCGCACGGCCCAGTGGATCGCGGTTCCCGGCGCCTGTTCGGCGAGCGCGACCAAGTCCAGCAGCACGCCGAACGCCGAGTGCCCTGCCCCGACGACCAGGACTCGCCGTCCGGCGTACTCCGCACGAACTCGCCCGAGAACGTCGGGCATGCCGTACGCGATGCGGTCGGCGAAGGCCGTCTCGCCGAGGGCGGGGAGTCCGGACGCGCCGAGCGGATTCGGCAGGGCACCGGAGGCATCGATCACCCCCCGAGCGAGGAACTCCCGCTCCCCGTCCGGCGTCGCTACCCGGACGACGAACGGCCGGCCGGCCCGGTCGGGTCCGGCGAGCTTGTCGCGGCCGCTTCTGGAGACGGCGACGACGCGGTGGTGGAGGCGCAGTGCGGGGGCGATCGCGGGATGCGTCGCCAGGGGTTCCAGCCACCGCGCGACGAGTTCCTCGCCGGTAGGATACTGCTCGGGGGCGGGCGGTTCCCAGCCGTGCTGGGCGAGCAGCGACGCTGCGACCGGATCGAGCTCGAAGCGCCATGGCGAGAACATGCGCACATGGCTCCAGCGTCGCACCGACGCCCCGACCGCGTCTCCGGATTCGAAGACGAGAAAGGGAATCCGGCGATAGGCCAGATGGGCAGCGGCGACCAACCCGATCGGCCCGGCACCGATCACCACGACCGGGCGTTCGTTCACGCCGGACATCGCGGGACTCCCTTCCTTCCAGTCGTCTCTCGTCACGGCATCTTCGTGGCGGTTCGGCACCGCTCCGCGTGTTCGTGGGTGTCCGCTTCGTCCCCGCGGACTCATCCATCGATACATGTCGATACAGTCGAGATGAGCGAGCGGCTCGTTCCTCCCTTCTCCAGCCTCACGCCGACGCTGTCGCCGGTTCTGTGAGCAGGCGACCGAGGTCATCGAGCACCTGGCGGGCCAGCGGTGTCGCTGCATAGTAGGCCCAGGTTCCGCGTCGTTCGACGGTGACGAGCCCTGCCTCGCGGAGGATCCGCAGGTGATGCGACACCGTCGGCTGCCCGACCGGAACGTGCTCGACGAGGTGGCACACGCAGAGCGGTTGCTGGTAACAGGTCAGGAGCGTCAGAAGCGCCAGGCGCGTCTCGTCTGCCAGCGCGCGAGCCAGCGACACGATACGGCTGACCGGCACGGTCGCCGTCGTCGCATCGGGAGTATCCATCGGACAGCACTGAGCGCCCATCGCTCGCCTCCCGGCGGCAGTGTACCAGTTGTATCGATGTTCGTCAATGCACGGGACCGAAAACCGGATCGACCGGGAGCACAGGGCCGGATGGCGAGTGCTCGCAGGCAGCCCGCGATGCCCCGGGCGCTCCCCTTTCCGATGCGACTCTACCGCGGCTGCTCGCCTCGTCGCGCCAGTCCGGTTTCGACCGTCCACGGCTCGGTGGCCCTGCGACACGCGACGAGTGTAGGTTCGGTCGGACCAGCTCGCTGGACCTATCGGTCCCGTCGCGTGCGGTGGATCGCTTGCCAACTCGCAGCGATCCCGTTAGTGTGCCGAAAGAGAGCGGTTCACCCCGAGTGCTCTCGCGGAAGGGGCGAGCAATGGACGCCTATCTGGTCACCAACGGCACGATCCTCACGATGGATCCCGCGCGACCGGAAGTCGAGGCCTTCGCCGTCATCGGAGAACGGATCGTGGCGGCCGGGTCGCGCGCCGAAGCGGAAGCGGTCCTCCCGCGCGGTTTCCGGCGGCTGGACTTGGCGGGGGCGACCTGCCTCCCGGGATTCAACGAGGCGCACAACCACATGATCAACTTCGGGCTAGTGCTCGGGCAGGTCAACTGCCGCTACCCAGCGGTCCGTTCGATCGAGGACATCGTAGCGCGCTTCGCCGCGCGTGCCGGACAGGTGCCGCCGGGGACCTGGATCCGCGGCCGCGGCTACGACGACAACGTGCTCGCCGAGCACCGTCATCCCACCCGCGCCGATCTCGATCGGGCGAGTTCCGCCCACCCGTTCGTCCTCACCCACAGCTCGGGGCACATGCTCGTCGCCAACTCGCTCGCCCTGCGACTCGCTGGCGTGACGCGCGAGACGCCCGATCCTCCCGGTGGGCAGATCGTGCGCGACGAGCATGGCGAGCCGACCGGGCTCCTGCAGGAGAACGCGATGGAGCTCGTCGAGCGGGTCGTTCCTGCCCCGACGCTCGAGGAGATGGTCGAAGCGCTCCGCCGCTGCAACGATGCCTACGTCGCTGCCGGCATCACGTCCAGCCAGGATGCCGGTTCCGACCATCCGCTCCAGGTCGAGGCCTACCAGCGCGCGGTCGAGCGCGGCGTCCTGAGACTCCGCACGTCGATGATGATCCGTCACCAGCTCCTGCCGCATCTCCTCGGACTCGGGATCAAGCAAGGGTTCGGAGACGCGCGGCTTCGCGTCGGCCCGGTGAAGCTCTTCGCCGACGGGAGCCTCATCGGCCGCACGGCGGCGGTGAGCCGGCCCTTCCTGAACGATCCTCGGCCCGACAACTACGGTCTGACCATCTGGACGCAGGAGGAGCTGGACGAGCTCGTCTGGCAGGCGCACGCGGCAGGGTTCCAGGTCGCGACGCACGCGATCGGCGACCGCGCGATCGAGATGGTGCTCGATGCCTACGAACGTGCGCTCGCACGACTGCCGCGCCCGGATCACCGCCACCGCATCGAGCACTGCGGCGTGCTGCGCCCCGATCTCATCGGGCGGATCGCCCGGGTCGGGGTGCTCGTCGTCAGCCAGCCGATCTTCATCGTCGAGTACGGCGACGGTTTCATCCGGCATCTCGGACTCGATCGGATCCAGCTCACTTATCCGTTCCGGAGTCTCCTCGACGCCGGCATCCGGCTCGTCTTCTCGACCGATTGCCCGGTCTCGGCCTACCAGCCGCTCCGCTGCATCCAGTCCGCGGTGCTCGAGCGGACGGCGAGCGGCCGTTCCTATGCGCTCGAGGAAGCGATCACCGTCGCCGAGGCGCTCCCGCTCTACACGGTCAACGGTGCCTACGCGACCTTCGAGGAGCGGGAGAAAGGGATGCTGCGTCCAGGCATGCTCGCCGATTTCGTCGTCCTCGAGCGCGACCCGCGGTCGGTCGATCCGGAGGAACTCGCCGAGCTCCGCGTGCTGCGCACCGTCATCGGTGGCGAGACGGTCTACGAGGCCTGAGCGTCAGATCACGTTCCCCTCGGTCGCCCGGACGCGCTCGAGGAGCCCGGCGTCGGCGAGCTGCTGCCGCACTTCCTCCGGCGTCCGTTGGCGCCCGGGGAAGGCGTCGTCCTCGCTCAGCCGGATTACCAATCGGGCAGCCAGCGCAGCGGCGAGCTGGATGCTGCGCAGCGTGACCTTGTCGAGCGTGTCGGCCTCGGTATGGCCCCAGCCGCGCCCGATCATCCCGGCGGTCGCGTCCCGGCTGCTCAAGGTCGCGTTCGGAATCCCGCGCAGGGCGAACGGAAAATGGTCGGAATGCGCGTTCAGCTCGTCGCGGATCACGAAATCGTAGGGCAGCGCCCGCGCGATGTCCCGGAAGTACGGGACGAGCTCCGGCAGCCCGGAGAGGACGAGTTGCTCCTGTCCTCCCGTGCCCCGACCGGCGCCGTCCAAGTTCAGGACGAAGCGGATGCGCTCGCCGCGTGCAGCCGCCTGGGCGGCGTGAGAGTAGGCGCCGAGCAACCCGAGTTCCTCCGCCCCGAAACAGATGACGCGGACGGTGCGGGCGAGTCGCCCGCGCACACGCGCCAGCGCTCGCCCGACTTCGAGACCGACGACCGTTCCGGCTCCGTCGTCACTGGCCCCGTGGGCGATGTCGTGCCCGTCGTAATGCCCGCCGACCAGCACGATTTCCTCAGGTCGCCGATATCCCGGGATCTCGCCGATCACGTTCGCCGACTCCGCGTCGCGCGTTCGGTTCTCCGTCGCGATGCGGAGCCGCAGTCGGCCACGTTCGGCCAAGCGTCGCAGGAACGAGCCCGTTTCGTAGGTGACGCCGAGTCCGGGGATCGGTGCCTCGCGGTCGACGGCGCGCCAACCGTTGGGGTTGCGCCCGGTGAGCGAGCCGGTGATGTGGAGCTGTCCAGGGTTCTGGTTGACGAAGAGCACCGCGACCGCGCCTCGTTGGATCGCCCAGTTGAACTTATCGGTACGGTGACTCTTGCGCTCTCCCGGACGGTTGGTCTCGGCGTCGGTCAGGACGATCCTGCCGGGGATGGTGCTCGCCAACCGTTCGAAGTCCGGAAGCTCTCCCTCGCCGACATCGACGACCTCGGCCTCGAGACGTGCGGTCGGGCAGTACGGCATCGCGATCGCCGGGAGGTCGCGCTCGAGCGGCTCGACGACGGCGAGATGGCACGGGCCGCGTTCCCACGTCGCGATCGGGAAGGTCTCCAGGCGGACGTTCTCGAGGCCATAGGCCCGCATGCGCTCGGCGAGGAACTCGGCTGCCCGTCGTTCCTGCTGCGAGCCGGCGAACCGATGCCCGAGGTCATCGCAGAGGAAGACGAGGTTCCGCCAGGCCTCGTCCGTCGTCCAGATCTCGCCGAGCACGATCCGATCCAGTTCGCGCAGCCGTTCGGATTCCATCGTTCTTCTCCCCCTACGTTCGACCGGACACCCTCGTCTGTCCGTCCGTCCGCAAGAAGCGTTCCACTCGGGCCCGCGTGGGCAAGGCCGGTATCGCACCGCGTCGCGTGCAGACCAGCGCGCCGACGGCGTTGGCGAAACGGAGCGCGCGCTCCAGTGAGGACACCGACCAATCGTTCCCCTGCTCGAGGAGCGCGACGAGGAGCCCGGCCGTGAAACCGTCGCCGGCGCCGGTCGTATCGACGACGCGGACAGCGAAGCCCGGGACGCTCCCGTTCGTCTCCGGAGTGAGATAGCTGCACCCGTTCGCGCCACGGGTCACGACGAGGAGGCGCAGGCGATCGTGCCAGAGCTGGCGCGCTGCGGCGGGGGCGCGCGAGCCGGGGAGGAACTCGAGCTCGTCCTCGCTGATCTTGACGAGTTCCGCTTCCTGCCAGCCGCGAAGGATCCCCTCGCGGGCTGCCCGAGCCGACGGCCAGAGCGCCAGCCGCAGGTTGGGGTCGTAGGAAACGAGCGCCCCGTGCGCGCTTGCCTCGGCGAGCGCAGCCAGCGTCGCGGAGCGGGCCGGCTCGTCGATCAGCGAGATCGACCCGAAGTGGAAGATCCGCGTCGAGCCGGCCACCGACCGATCGACGTCCTCGGGGCGCCAGAGCATGTCGGCGCTCGGGTGCCGGTAGAAGAGAAAGTCGCGCTCGCCGTCGGCGCGCAGGCTGACGAAGGCGAGCGCGGTGCGGGCAGCCGACGAGAAGCGCAGGCCGCGGACATCGACGCCGCTGCGCTCGAGCGTCGCCGCGAGGTAGCGGCCGAAGTCGTCGTCACCGACCTGTCCGAGGAAGGCGGCTCGCTTGCCGAGACGCGCGACGCCGACCGCGACGTTCGCCGGAGCTCCGCCAGCGGCGCGACGGAACGCGGGCGCCTCGGTCAAGCGGATACCGCGCCGGAGCGCGACGAAGTCGATCAGGAGTTCACCGCAGCTGACGACGTCGAACACCGCTCGGCACTCACCCCTTCACGGCAATCTGTCTTCAGCCCGGCGATGATGCGGCGCAGGTAGTCGGTCGTCAAGAAGGAGCGATCGCACAGCGGTCGGCCCGGCGGGAATCGTCGCGTGCGGGAGCGTCCGGTCGGCGAAGGCTCCGCGCTGGTGGGGCTGCCAGCGTCCTGCCCCGACGGTCGAGCGGAACCCCTCGGCTGCCGGCCGCGCTCGGGAGCGTGCGGCCAACGGTTACGGCGTCGCGACGCCGTCGCGCAGGGCGACGATGCACCCCTCGCTCGGGCGCAGCTCGAGGGTGCCGCGAACGCTCTCGCCGTCCCGGTCGAGATGCGTCGAGAGGAGGATGCGTCCCTCGAGCGCGAAGCGCGTCGGCCGGAACTCCTGGGCATGTCCGCTGAGGTTGAGCACGATCGCCAGTCGTCGTCCGGCGGCGGCGCGTTCGTAGGCGAGCAGCTCGGCGGTGACTCCGAGCGGACGGTACCGGCCAATCGCGAGCGCTGGTTCGGCGCGCCGGAGGATGAGGAGTTCTCGGTAGAGGCGGAGCATCGAGCGTGGGTCTTCCCGCTGCACGGCGACGTTGCGGCTCGGATAGTCCGCGTTGAGCGGAAGCCACGGCTCGACGGTCGAGAAGCCGGCGTGCGGCCCAGGTTCCCAAGGCATCGGCGTCCGGCAGGGATCGCGACCGGCGCCCGGGCCGAGCGTGCGCTCGAGCGGGTCCTGGCGGCGCTCGGGAGGAACGGGGACGTCGGCGAGGCCGAGTTCGTCGCCGTAGTAGATCGTCGGTGTCCCGCGCAGCGTGAGGAGCAGCATCGCGGCGACGCGCGCTTGGTCTTCGCCGATCCGCGTCGCCACGCGTGGGTGGTCGTGGTTGCTCAGCACCCAGTTCGGCCAGTCGTCGGGACCGAGCAACCCTTCGTACGTGTCGATCGTCGCGGCGAGATGCCGGGCGGTCCAGGGAATCAAGAGGAGCTGGAAGTTGAACGGGAAATGCAGCTCCCGCTCGTGCCGGCATCCGTAGTAGGTCACGAGTCGGCTGATCGGGATGTACATCTCCCCGATCAGCACTCGTTCGCCGAAGGCCTCGGTGACGTGCCGCATCGCGGCGAGCACCTCGTGGAGTTCGTACTGATCGGCACTGTAGGCAGGGATCGCCTCGTTGAAGGGGAGCTGGTCGGGCGTGTAGTCGGGATTCGGCGGATTGTCGCGCAGCTGTTCGTCCTTGATCAAGAACCGCAGCGCGTCGATCCGGAAGCCGTCGACGCCGCGCTCGAACCAGAAGCGAAGGACGTCGAACATCGCTGCGCGGACTTCCGGATTGCGCCAGTTGAGATCTGGTTGCTCCTTGAGGAAGGTGTGCAAGTAGTACTGTCCGGTCGTCGGATCGAACTCCCAGGCGCTGCCGCCGAAGACGCTGCGCCAGTTGTTGGGTGGGCCACCGTTGGGAGCGGGATCGGCCCAGATGTACCAGTGGCGACGTGGGTTGTCGCGGGAACTCCGCGACTCCTGGAACCAGGGATGCTGGTCCGAGGTGTGGTTGGGCACGAAGTCCAGAATCACCCTGATCCCACGGGCATGGGCGTCGGCGATCAAGCGGTCCAGATCGGCCAGCGTGCCGAAGGTCGGATCGACATCGCAGTAGTCGCTGATGTCGTACCCGAAGTCGGCCATCGGGGAAGGGAAGATCGGCGAGAGCCAGATGGCATCGACGCCGAGCCAGACGAGATAGTCGAGCCTCCGACGGATTCCCTCGAGGTCACCGATGCCGTCGTGGTTGCTGTCGGCGAACGAGCGGGGATAGATGTGATAAATCACCGCTCGCTGCCACCAGCGCCAGCGTCGCTCCTCTTCCATGCCCCTTCCTTCCCGGGTCACTCTGGAAGCGAGCGGGTCGCCTACTGGGCGGCCCCGGTTCGCTCAGCGTCGCTGCGTCGCTCGTGCGGCGGCGACGCGCGCGAGCAGCAAGCTCGTCCCGACCGCGACGAGGAAGACGAGCGGGATATCGATGAGCAGGAAGGCCCAGGTCGCGGCGAGTTCACCGGTGAGGAGACTCGCGAGTGCCCCGAACAGGACGCTCAGCAGCACCAGCGCCACCGTGCGCGCGCGTACCGACGAGATCCGCCAGCAGATGAGCCCGACGACGACACCGGCACTGATCGGGAGGATTTCGCCCATGGTCGGCCTCCTCGTGCATCCCCGATCCAGCCTGCCGCAACCTGGAAAGGTTGTCAAGCCGGAACCCGCCTGGTTCGGGTTCACTGCCGCCAGGGCGAGCCCGGTCGGCACCGCGTCGGAACCGGTCGCGGACGTCTGCGAGACACCTGGAGGTTCGGCAGGCCTCGTCTGCGGTGACCTCCGGCGACACGGTCGAGGGCGAGCGACACGTGCGGGCGAGCAGCGCAGAGCGGCCGGAAACTGCCCGAAGCGGTTCGACACGGTGGGCCGACACCGCTGCGCTGAGCCGCCGAACTCGTGGGCCACGGGTGGTTCGCACCTCTGCTGAGTGATGTCCGCGAACCGGTCGTGGAAGCGGTCGAGCGGGTGCTCGCCGAGACCTTCGGCGCCGATCGACCAGCCGGCGGTGTCGTCGGGAGCTGGCCGGGCACGAGCGCGCAACGTGCTGCGTGGGTCGGTGATCGTGCCCGGGAACCTTGGGGTGTCGGACGTCCCGAAAGCGCGGGTAGGCGGCGAAATCGTGGGCTCCACTGTCCTCGGTTGACCGCTCGCCGTCGCGCCGCTCGTCGGCTGCCCTTGCGTGCTGACGCGGCGTATGGAACGCGCGTCTCGGTTCCGTGGGCTCGAGGAGCCGGGCGTGCGATCGTCGCTCGCCGACCGCCTCGATACCGACGCGTCGCGCGAGCTCGGTTTCACTCCCCGCCAGCGCGATCCGGGCAGGACGATCGATCGTCGCGCCGGCTTCGAGCGCTTCGCTCGCCCGATCGCGGAACGTCTCTCCAGCCGAAGCGAGTTCGGCGCACCTCGGTCGCCCGGTAGAGCGTGACGCGCAGCGCGCACTTCTGGCGAGCGCGGCGTACCCGGTCAGGGTAGCGGGATCCGCCTGGATCGACGCGAAGTCGGTCGGGGGGCGGATCCGCGAGGTCGAGTCGACCTCCGCTGTCGCGTCCTCCGGCGAGTGTCGGGTCGAGCGGGGGCTCGGCTACCGAGGAAAGGAACGGTCTCTGGATAGGTGGCCGACTGCGAGGCGGAGCGCTCGCTACCTTTCGCTGTCGTCGTCAGCCGGGCGGGGAAGCACCAGTTCCCGTGGCTCGTCGCTGGCCGGGTCGCTCCGACCTCGGGGCCGACCCAGGAGACCTTCCGGCACGGAGTCGGCGAGGACCTCGCGGGAACCGTGCGGCGAGGCTTCGTCGCTCGTCCGGGGGCTCTGCACGGAAACGGACGGGGCGAGTCGCCATCGGCGCCGCGCCTTGCGTGCCTCGACGCGAGCGGCACACGGGAGCTCCGGGGCGACGGCGATCGCGCGGCTCGCCCGGCTCTCTCGGGTCGCTCCCTCTACGCGTGTCGTCCTTGGAGGGCGCTGTCGTGTTCGCTGTGCCGACCTGCCACCCGCTGCAGCTGCAGGGCGCCGAGCGTCGCTTCAGCGGGTCACGGTGAGGCCGAGGAGACCGCCCATTTCGCGGAGCTGCTCGCGCGCTCGCTCGATGTCGCGTCCTTCGCGAGCGGCCGTGAGGAGCCGTTCGCCCGCCTCGGCGAGCAGTTCGATCGCGCGCGGTGTGTCGAGGTCGTCGGCGAGCGCGGCTGCGAGTTCGTCGCGGAGCGGTGCGAGATCGAGCGGTGTGCCCCGCCCGCCCGGTGCGTCGACCGCGGCGCGCAAGCGCCGGACGAGCGGCTCGAACCGGGCCGGGCCGTCGTCCTCGTACTCGAACGGTGTGCGGTAGTGGTGACTGAGAAGATAGAGACGAATGGCATCGCCGGTGTGGCGACGCAGCGTCTCGCGGACGAGCACGAGATTCCCGAGCGATTTCGACATCTTCGTTCCCTGGTACTCGACCATCGCCACGTGCACCCAGAACCGGGAAAAGGGGGAGAGACCGGTGTAGCCTTCCGACTGGGCGATCTCGCTCTCGTGATGCGGGTAGATGAGGTCGTAGCCGCCCCCGTGCACGTCGATCTGGGGGCCGAGATACTTCATGGCCATCGCGCTGCACTCGATGTGCCAGCCTGGACGTCCCGGGCCCCAGGGGCTGTCCCAGGTCGGCTCGCCGGGCTGAGCGGCCTGCCAGAGAACGAAATCGAGCGGGTCGTCCTTCCGCGGATCCTGCGGATCGGCGCCCCGCTCGGCCGAGAGGCGGATCATCTCCTCGCGACTACAGCGACAGAGCTGGCCGTAGTCGGGATCGCTCGCTACCCGGAAGTAGACGTTGCCGTCCCGCACGTAGGCAGCACCCCGATCGATGAGTCCCTGGATGATCTCGATCATCAGCGGGATCTCCTCGGTCGCGCGGGGGAAAACCGAGGGGAAGAGCACGTTGAGCGCGTTGAGATCCTCCTGGAATTGACGGATGTAGCGGTCGCCGAGGCGGTCCCACCGCTCGCCGACCTCGCGGGCTTTGCGCAGGATGTCGTCGTCGATGTCGGTGATGTTCTGCACGTACTTGACGCGCCAGCCGTGGTACTGGCAGATCCGGTTGAACACGTCGAAGACGAGATACGTCATCGCGTGTCCCATGTGAGTCGTGTCGTACGGGGTCACGCCGCAGACGTACAAGCGGACGGTACGCCCGTCGGCCGGGGCGAACGGCTCGATCTTCCCGGTGAGCGAATTGAAGAGTCGCACGGTCTCGCTCGCTCCCTCCATCACTCGCGTTCCTCGCTTCGGGTATCGTACCATCGGTACGTCAGGGAGCGTGCGGGTCCGAAAGGAGGCGCGATGGCGGGACGAGTCGGCGAACGAGCACCGGAGTTCCGGTTGCCGAGTACGCTCGGGCAACCGCTCGCGCTGAGCGAAATCCTGCGCGAGCGGATCGCGGTTCTGGCGTTCTTCCACTTCGCTTTTACCGGTGGTTGAGCGAACGAGCTGTCCCAGTTGTGGGGCAGAATCGAGGAGATCCGAGCGCTCGGTGCCGAGGTCTACGCGATCAGTTGCGACAGTCACTTCGCGCAGGCCGCCTGGGCACGCGAGCTCGGTGTCGACTTCCCGTTCCTGAGCGACTGGAGCCGCGAGGTCATCGCGGCCTACGACGTGAAACTGGACGAACTGATCGGCTATCGCGACGTGCCGGCTCGGGCGATCGTCATCGTCGATCGGGACGGGACGATCGTCCATCGTGACCGAGCACCGTTGCGGGCGCTGCCCGATGTCGACGCCGCCGTCGCCGCTCTACTCTCGGTCGCGGCGCGCAACGGAGCCGACGGCTGACGAAGCCGGCGACTCGGTCGGAACCGGCGCCTCGCGCAGGCGGCGGAGCGCTGCTTCGACCAGCCGGCGCATCGCCGGCGCCGGTTGCCCGACCTTCAGCTGCACCAGCTCGGGCGGGAAGAGGAGGTCGAGTGTCCACTCCATGGCGAGGCGCAGTCGCCGGTCCCAGCGCGGGACTTGGAGGAGCGCGTAGGTGCGCCAGAGCCACCAGGCCGGAAAGCCCGTCAGCGTGAAGCGCCCCAACCACGCGATCGCCGCGTGGTCGCCGAGCGTGACCATCATGCCGCGGGTGCGGTAGCGCATCGGTTCGAGCGTTCCACCGCCGAGGCTCGCCAGGAGATTCCGCGCCAGGAGTTTGGCCTGGCGCACGGCGTGCTGCGCGGTCGGTGCGTACGGGCGTCCGGTCGCAGGGTCGGGCACCGCCGCGTTGTCACCGATCGCCCAGATGTCGGCGAAGCCAGCGACGCGCAGGTACTCGTCGACGACGATCCGGCCGCGTCCATCGAGCGGCAGGCCGAACGAGCGCACGATCGGGTTCGGTTCCACCCCGATCGCGCTCACGATCGTCCGCGATTCGAGCACCGTTCCGTCCTCGAGCGTGACCGCGGCTGGATCGACGCGAACGACCTTGCGACCGAGCGAGACCCCGATGCCGCGTTTCCGGAGTTCGTGCGCGGCTCGTTCGGCGGCGTCGTCGGGAAAACCAGTGAGGAGGCGCGGTAACGCCTCGACGAGCACGATGCGTTCGCTGCCGGGTCGGATGTTGCGGTAGAAGGGAAGCGCGTGCGTGAAGAGGCTGCGGATCTCGGCCGCGACCTCCACGCCGGTCGGACCGCCGCCGATGACGACCACGGTGAGCAAGCGGCGCTGCTCCGCCGGGTCGTCCTCGATATCGGCCTGTTCGAGGAGATCGATCAGGTGGTTCCGCAACGCGAACGCGTTGCCGAGGCGCTGGACGTCGAACGCATAATCGTCCAGGCCGGGGATCCCGAAGGTCGCCGGTACGCCGCCAAGCGCGAGGACCAGGTGATCGTACGGGAGTTCGAGCGGTTCCTGGTGATGCTGGTAGAGTCCATGGCGGATCGTGACCGTCCGGCGGTCGAGATCGATTCCGGTCAACTCGCCGACGTACAACCGGGCATGCGGGACGACGTGGCGGATCGAGGTGAGGATCGTTTCGACACGCAGTGCCCCGGAAATGACCTCGGGCATGAGCGGGTAGAAGACGAAGGCGTTCTCCCGCGAGACGATGGCGACCTCGACTCGGCCCGAGGCGGCGGCGTGCCGGAGCGCGTGCGCCGTCGTGACGCCGGCGAAACCGCCGCCTGCGATCACGATCCGTACCGGTTCGGTGCGCTGTACTCTCTCCATCGCCTGCTGACCTCGTCGTTCAGCCGGGCACGGCACCGCTGCCGTGACATGAACCCCACATTGTATCGCACGCGACGGTCGCCGTGTGGGCGGTAGGTACCGGCATCGTGAACGAGCGGCGAGCGCGGTTCGGGGGAGCCGGCGACTGCGAGCGGTCGACGAGCGAAGGGAGCGAGACGATGGGTGCGCGAGGGTTCGGGCTCGCGGCGGCGGTGCCGCACGAGGTGATCCGTGCGGCCGCCAGTGCTTGCGAAGCGTTGGGATACCGGACGTTCTGGGTCAACGATACGCCTGACGGTGACGGCTTGGCGGCCTTGGCCGCTGCCGCCGCGGTGACCAGTCGGATCGCGCTCGGCGTCGGCGTGCTGCCGCTGACCCGTTGGGAGCCGGAGCGGATCGTCGAGCGGGTCCGCCAGCTCGGCCTGCCGCTCGAGCGGCTCCGCCTCGGTATCGGTTCCGGGGCCGGCCCGGGTGCGCTGGAGCGTGTCCATCGTGGCGCCACGGCCCTCCGTGCCGCGCTTCCCTGCGAACTCGTGATCGCCGCCCTCGGTCCTCGGATGTGCCGGTTGGCCGGGGAGCTCGGCGATGCCGTGCTGTTCAACTGGCTCATGCCCGAGCATGTCGATCGCTCGACCGCGTGGCTCGCCGAAGGGGCTCGCGTGGCCGGTCGGCCGCTGCCCAAGCGCTACGCCTACGTGCGCGTGGCGCTGGGGAAGGCGGCGTTTCCCCGCCTCGAGGAGGAAGCTGCGCGGTACGAGCGGTTCCCGGGGTACCGCGAACATTTCGGGCGCATGGGGGTTGCGGCACGAGCGACGGCGGTCGCCGTCGAGGTGGCGGAAGCGCTGCCGGCTGCGCTGGCTCCCTGGGAGGATCGTCTCGACGAAACGATCGTCCGGGCGGTGACCGCCGGGGATCGGCCGGACGAGGTCCGGGCGCTCGTCGAGGCGGCGGCACCGGAAGGTCAGTTCGGTTCCGGTGGCCAGGGGGTGTTCTGACCGGCGAGGAGCCGTTCGATCTGCTCGAGATGGGCGCGGTCGTGCTCGACGAGTTGCTCGACGAGGTCCTCGACGGTGACTTCGCCGAGCGTCTCGTGGATCGCTGACCGTTCCCAATCTTTGAGCGAGAGCGTCATGAGCGTCGTGAGCGTCTCGCCGCGTTCCTGTCCCAGCCGTTGCACGGCCTCGGCGAGGCTGGGAACCGCCTCGGCGGCCGACGCGAGATCGATCGCCCGGAAATACGGCGTCTCCTGCGCGACCATCCGGCGGATCCGCTCGCGCAGCAATGCTTCCACGGCAGCCAGATGCGCGACGACCCGCGTCAGCTTCTCCTCCCGGTCGGGCGAACGCGCCTCGGAGTTCGCGAGCAGGCCGGTCAGCCGCCGCGGCGTTTCGGCGAGGAGGTCGATGAGTTCCTGGTAGGGGTGCAGCATGCGGCGTTCGTTCCTTTCGTTCCCGCCTTCAGCGGTCGGGCGGGGCGGTCACCGCGAGGTCCGTGACGTGCCAGGTGATGCCGAACGGATCGCGGAAGACGAAGGCGTGCTCGTCGCTCTGGGCGATCGGGTATTCGCGGACCAGCACTTCGGCCCGGATCTCGGCGAGTGTCTCCGGGGCGACGCGCACGCTCAGGTGCACCAGACGCGGCTCGACGAACACCGTTCCCCGCCCCGCGAACTGGAGCAGCAGCGCCAGCGGACCGTTCCGGAGCAGCACGTACTGCGGGTAGATGCCGGTACGCAGTCCAGCGTCCCAATCGAAATCGGCCGGAAGGTATTCCCAGCGCTCAGCGGAACGCCGCACCCGCCAGACGACCTCCATGCCGAAGAGTTCGCGGTAGAACGACTCGGCCGTCCGGAGATCGGCGACGCGAATGGCGATGTGCTGGATCGCTTCGATGCGCACGGCGCGCGGGGCCGGAAGCAGCGGGCGGTCGCTGGGATCCGGTAAGCCGTACGGGAGCGTCCCGCTCCCGGTCGGTGCTGGAACGATCTCGGGCTGGATCGGCGTCAGGGGCTCGCTCATCGTCCTGGATCCTCTCGCGCAGTTACCGATACCAACCGAGCGTCTGGAGCGCTTGGGCGCCGAGGAGACCGAGCTGCACCTCGTAGGGAGTCCCGGCAGCTTCGGGATGCAACTCGAACCGCGCTCGCTCGAAGTACTGGACCATGTACTCCTTGCCGTCGCTCGGATTCACCTCCCGGAACTCCGGGCTGATCGGCAACCCGAAGCGAGCGAGGCCACCGTTCTGCTCCCAGTATCGCAGAAACGGGTCGCGGACGACGTAGCCGGTCTCCGGGAAATACCGCTCGCCAGGCTGCGGCTTCTCCGGCGGCGGCTGCGGCGCGAAGCTCCGGCTCCCGAGCGCCCAGCGGCCCAGGTGGGCGAGCTGGACCTCGTTCGTCGTGCCGCGGAACTCCGGCCAGTACTCGAAACGTGCCCGTTCGAAGAACTGGACGAGTCGTCCCCCGCTCCAGAACGCCTCGGTGAGCGGATACCCGAAGGCAGCCAGCCCACCGTTCTGCTCCCAATAGCGGCGGAACGGCCCGCTCAGGGTGTGTCCGGTCTCCGGGAAGTAGCGCACCGCTGGATCGGCGGGTGGTGCGACTCGGGTCGTCGGCACCGCTTCCGGTCGGGCGAGCTGCTGGTAGACCAGGAAGGCGGGCTTGCGCGGCCAGGGGATGGCCTCGCGGGCGTAGATCTTGTTGGAATCGAGCAGCCGGACGAGCCCCCAGTTCGCGTAGCCGTGGCTCGTGCCGAAGTCCTCGAACTTGAACCAAAAGACGCGCTCGACCTCCGGTGCTCGTTCCCAGAGCAGCGTGTAGACCTGACGCA
Organism: Thermomicrobium sp.; assembly: GCA_026419575.1. GTDB lineage: Bacteria > Chloroflexota > Chloroflexia > Thermomicrobiales > Thermomicrobiaceae > Thermomicrobium. The sequence continues at coordinate 20,854 of JANZZC010000101.1, forward strand.
AGAACTCCGCTTGCTCGAGTTCCGAGGGAGTCGGGGCGAGGACACCGGAGGCCGACCATCCTGCTGGCTCGGCCGGCATGCCGACTTCGGTGATCCAAATCGGGCTGGTATCGCCGTACTCGAGCTGGACACTGCGGAGTTCGCGCACGGCTGCGAGGACGCTGGCGGCATCGGGCAGGAAGTAGGGATGGAGCGAGAGCGCGTCCCAGGGGTACCGACCGGTCCGTGCCCGGAACTCCCGGACGGCCGGGCTCCCGTAGACGGCCCGGAGCCAGGCGAGATGCCGGTCACCGTCCGCATGTCGATCGAAGAGTACGCTGCCGGCGACCAGACGAGTCGACGGGCTCGTCCGCTGGATCGTCTCGTAGACGTCGACCGCCAGTCGACCGTAGATCTCCGGGCGGACCGCGTGCACCTGCTGGTTCGTCTCTTCCCAGAGGAGTTCGTTCGCGTTCGGTTCGTTCAGGAGTTCCACGGCAGCGAGGACGGGTCCGTAGCGGCCGACGATCTCGGCGGTGCGGGTCACGAAGGCGCGCGTGTACCGGTTGCGCCCCTCGCGGTCCGGCGTGTCGTTGATGCGCGAGAACGCGTAGGTCGGATCGAGGTCGGCCAGGATGCCGGATCCCAGGACCCCGAGCACCCTCATGCCGTATCGCGGGGCGAGATCGAAGAGATACCAGTCGTGCGTGTTCCAATCGATCCAGCCGGGGCCGGTCGGCTGATCGTACTCGGCGTGGAACTCGATCCGAACCCAACGGGCGCCCATCCTGGCCATCTCGGCCATCATCGTTTCGAGGAACGTCCGGTTGACGTCGACCGGATACCGTTCGGGGTCGCTGTTGAACTCGTACCAGGGGTCGCGGCCGACGATGCCGAAGAACTCGCTCCAGATCGCCGGATCGCGAGCAGCCGCGCTACGGGGCGTGGGAACGATCAGCCCGGGCAGGAGCAGCGCGATCGCGAGGATCGCACGCAGCGCTCGGCTGTGGACGCTCATCGCCCCCTCTTCCCTTCCCGATGGTCCCGGCCGAGCGGTCGGAGCTCAGGCGAGCGCGCTCGCCTGGCGCCACGGCTCCAAGACGAAGCGTTCGAGCGCCTCGACGACGCCGTCCTCGTCGTGTCCCCGCACCACCGCACCGGCCTGGGCGCGGACGTGCTCGGGTGCGTTCCCCATCGCGACCCCGAGGCCGGCTCGCCGGAGCAGCGGGAGATCGTTCTCGCCGTCCCCCACGGCGAGAACGTCGGCCAGCTCCAGGCCCAGCCGGCGTACGAGGAAGTCGACCCCGCTCGCCTTGCTCACGCCCGGCGCGTGCACGTTGGCGACCCAACGCGGGAGTTCCGGGAGCCACTCGAACGGTCCGTGGTGGTAGATCGGGAGCCCGGCTCGGGCGAGCCGCGCCGTCGCCCGGCGGAGCTCCCGCTCCGGCCCGAAGAGATCGACCGTCAGCACGTCGTCCAAGTGCACCACGTCGGCGGCCGGTAGCCGGTCGACCTCGCCGCTCCGCGGGAGCAGCTGTCGCTCGAACTCGGGCAGTTGCGCCAAGGGCGCGCCGACCAGGACGAGACGTTCGCCGCTCGCTGGGCCGCGCAGCACGAGCGCACCGAGTCCCTCTCGCTCGGCTTCCTCGAGCGTGCGTTCGAGGTCGCGACGCGCCAGCGGCCGTTCGACGAGGGAGGCCTCGTGCGCGGTGTCCCAGACGAGCGCACCGTTGTAGAGGACGAGGGGCAGCGGGAGCCCGAGCTGCTCCACGATCGGAAGAGTGGTGCGCAGGCGGCGGCCGGTCGCGAGCGCGACCTCGACGCCCAGCATGCGGCAGGAGAGGATCGCCTGGTGCACGGTTGGCCGCACGACGTCGCTCGGATCGAGCAGCGTGCCGTCGATGTCCAGGACCACGACTCGGAAGCGTCGTGCTGGTCTCGGGTTCGGTGCTCGCTCGTCCATCTCGGTCTCCCGTCCGCCGGATCTTGGTATAGCACAGCGCAGCCGGTCGCTCGCGGAAACACGGTCGACCCGCGGGCGTTGCGAGGTCGCTCGGTGAACGGCGGGGGACCGGCGCTCGCGAGTGTGCTCCCCTCGGGAGGAGCGGTCAGGTCTCGGCGAGCGACCGGTGCGTCCGCCTCGCCGAGTGACGGGTGAGGAGCCGCTCTCTTCCGGTCTTCGCGCGTCGGCGCGAGGGTTCCGACCCGCCTTCGCTGGGCAGCGCAGTCGTCGCGGAGGAGAAGACGCTGGAACCGGGGCGGAGCACACCTCGCCGTTCGGTCCGCTGGTCTGCAGGGTCAGTGCAGCCGGCCTACCCGCCGGCAGCGCAGGCGTCGTCCGGACGGATCTACCGCCGACGCTGGCGCGCAGCCCTGGCCCATGATTGTGTCCAGTGGGCGAAGAAAAAAGACGAGCAGGCACCGGAGCGTGCCTGCTCGCGAGCGTCCGTTCGATGTTCGGTTACGACCCGACGCGGCGTGCGGTGTAGTAGCGCGGCCCGTAATAGTCGCCCCAGAGTTCGCTGATCGTGACCCCGGTCGCGTAGTTCTCGGCGTGGATGAAGCGTCCGTTCCCGATGTAGATCCCGACGTGGGAGAGACCCCACTTGTAGGTGTTCTGGAAGAAGACGAGGTCGCCCGGCTGGAGGTGATCGGGATCGACGGAGACGCCGGCGACCGCCTGGGCCTCGAGGCTGCGCGGGAACCCACCGCCCAGTACCTGGTTGACGACGAAGTAGACGAAACCGGAGCAATCGAACCCGGCCGGTGTCGTCCCGCCCCAGACGTACGGTCGGCCGAGATACTGCATCGCTGTCGCGACGATCCGGTCACCGACCGAGCTCGGTGCCGGCGCTGCGGACGACTGCTCGGCGGTCGATTCGGCGGGTACTGCAGCCGCGGCCTCGGGCGCGCGATCGGTGGGGGCGAGATATCCGCCGTGCACCCAGCCCTGGATACCCCGGTAGTCGACCTGCCACCAGGTGATCCCTTGTCCGTCCGTCTGCGGGCCACCGATCACCCGCATCACGGTCCCCTCGGGAGCGACAGCGGCGATCGGCTGGTCGTATCCCGCGCCGTAGCGCACGTTGACGCCCTGGCCGTCGGTGTTCACGACCTCGGCGTTGCCGCCGACCTGGATCGTCGGCGTGTTCGTGATCTGCCGGGTTTGCGCGACGGGCTGGCTGGTTGCCGAACCCGAGTCACCGGCGACGACGGCGAGATAGGCACGAGCGGCGAACCCGTCGTTCCCCTCGTACCGGAGCGGTACCCATTCGGTACCCGAACCGTCGGTCACCGGTGCGCCCGTCACCTGGGCGTGACCGCCTTCCGGCATGATGGCGAGGACCGCTGCATCCGCCGAAGGGGCGGCGCGGAGCCGCAGCCCGTAGCCGGCGGTACCGGTCACACGGACGGTGTCGCCAGCGGCGGGTACCGCGGCAGCGAGATAGTCGGCGAGTACCCAACCCTCGAGACCAGGTGCTTGGACCTTGTACCAGAGAGAACCGTCGGACGCGCTCTGCGGTCCTTCGAGGATCGTGACGCGAGCCCCCTCGGGGAGCCCGCCGACACGCTCGGCGTCTCGGCCGGGCGCCGAGCGGACGTTTACACCGTCACCGTTCGTTCCGGCCACCTGCCCGAGCGTACCGGTGACGAGGTCGTTCGCAGCCAGTGCGGGAGTCAGCAGAACGGCGGCTGCGAGGAGCGCCAGACACGCCGAGACCAGCCGAGCTGGAAGTCGTGTCTTCCCCAATAGACCTCCCCTTCCCGCTTCGCTGTGGCCGAGACGGCCAGCTCACCGATCCGGCTCTCGCGGGAGCAGGTTCCGCAGCTCCCGTTTTCCCCCGCCGGACGGCGGTACGTACCGCCCGGTTGCCCGCAGGCTACCATGCGCGGTCGCGAGCTGTCAAGACCAGGATTGGGAGATTCGTGCGACTTCGGCAGGCGAGAAGGGGTATCCCGGTGGGGAGCGTCTTCACGGCGACGGCTGCGTCTGCCGTACCGGCACTCCTCGTTCAGCGAGGAACCGCTTCGCCTCGGCGATGGAGTAGCGTCCAAAGTGGAAGATGGAGGCGGCAAGGACCGCGTGCGCACCGCCGATCGTCAAGGCTTCGTAGAGGTGCTCGAGCGTGCCGGCGCCTCCGGAGGCGATCACCGGAACCGGCACCGCATCCACGACGGCGCGCAGGAGCTCGACGTCGTACCCGTTCTGCGTGCCGTCCGTGTCCATGCTGGTGAGGAGGATCTCACCGGCACCGAGTTCGACGCCGCGCTGCGCCCATTCGATCGCATCGAGCCCGGTGGGCTTCCTCCCCCCGTGCGTGTAGACTTCCCAGCCGCCCCCGGGGCGGCGACGAGCATCGATCGCCAGGACGACGCACTGGCTCCCGAAGCGCTGGGCGCAGATCCGGATGAGTTCGGGATTCTGCACGGCTGCGGTATTCACGCTCACCTTGTCAGCTCCCGCGCGTAGGAGCCGGTACATGTCCTCCGGGGTGCGGACCCCGCCGCCGACGGTCAGCGGGATGAAGACCTCCTTGGCCGTCCGACGCACGACGTCGATCATCGTCTCGCGTCCCTCGGCGGAGGCGGTGATGTCGAGGAAGACGAGTTCGTCGGCGCCCTCCCGATCGTAGCGGGCAGCCAGTTCCACCGGGTCACCCGCGTCGCGCAGGTCGACGAACCGGACGCCCTTGACGACACGGCCGGCGGTCACGTCGAGACAAGGCACGATCCGTCGCTTCAGCATCAGGTCGTGGTTCCCTCTCCGCGTTCGGCGCGTTGCCGTTGCTCGATGAACTGCTCGAGTTCCTGCTGCGCTTGCTCGAACCGCAGGCGTACGCGCTGCTCGAGCAGGCGCCAGAGTTCGGCGCGGAGCTGCCGATCGATCTCGCGCAGCTCCTCCAACTTGAGCTCGATGAGGTCGATCCGGTAGCGCAGCTCGCGATCGACGGCCTCGAGTTGCTCGAACTCGGCATCGATCCGCTCGGCTCGCTGGTCGCCGACGGCCGCGAGATCGCGGAGCGCTTGGTCGAATTGCTGCCGCAGTTCCTCGACGCGCTCCAGCAGCAGTTCGTCCCGCTCGCTGGTATGGCTCCGCACGCGCTCGAGTTCCGCTGCCAGGCGCTGGGTCGCCCCGCGGAGGTCCTCGAAGTGCTGGGGAATCGCCGTCAACTCTTCCCGAACGCGCTCGAGTTCCTCTTCCAGCCGGCTGTCGCGCGCGGCTCCCTCCTTGAGTTGGACCTGGATCGTCTCGATCACCTGCAAGGCCTCGGCGATGCGTCGCCGCACGTCCTGCTCGACGATGCGTACCGCATCGTGCAGTCTCGTCACTTCGCGGCCGAGCCGTTCCACCTCGTTCGTCACCGCTTCCAGGCCGCCCCGCAACGACTGGTCGGTCGCCGAGAGGCGCTCGATGTGCGCGGCGAGATGCTCGATGAGCACGCGCAGTTCGTCGTAGCGGCGCGTGTCCTGGCCGGTATCCTCACGCTGGCGGCGTACCGCGTCGAGGAGCTCGGCCACCTGGGCTTGCAGGGTGCGGATGGGACGGGTCAGTTCGTCGACCCGCAGCGCGAGTTCGGTGAGTTGCTGGCGGAAGCGGGCTTCCTCGAGCTGTCGAGCTTGCTGGGCTTGGTGCGTTTCGTGCCGGTGCTGCTCCAGCGCGTGACGCTGCTCCGCCCAGTCGGCCTCGGCAGCCTTCAGCTCTTCTTCCAACCGCAGCTGCCGTGCTGCCAGTTCCCGCACGCGATGCCGGAGTTCGTCCAGCTGGCTCTGCATCGCCTGCTGCCGAGCTTCCTCGCGCCGGCGTCGCTCTTCCTCGCGCGCTTGCTGGATGAACTCGGGTTGCTCGGGGCGCCGCTCCGTCATCCAGCTCCTCCAGCGATGACCCAGTCCGACGGACGCTCCAAGCGGAGCCGACCCTCGTACAATGCCCGGCCGACAACGGTCGCTTCCACACCGGGAACACGAGCGAGAGCGACGAGGTCCTCGGGGCCGCGCACGCCGCCGGATGCGATCACGGTCACACCGATCCCGGCGAGGCGCGCCATGAGCTCGATGTTCGGACCCGTCAATGTCCCGTCGCGCGCGATATCGGTCGCCAGGATGCGACGGACGCCCGACTCCGCCAGGCGCCGCACCACCGCTTCCGCTTCGATGGCCGCCGTGGACTCCCAGCCGCGCGTGGCGACCAGGCCGTCGCGCGAATCGACCGCGACGACGATCCGGTCAGCGCCGAAGCGCTCGAGGGCTTCCGCGACGAGCTCCGGCTGCTCGAGCGCCACCGTGCCGACGACGACCCGTGCGACGCCGGCCTCGAGGAGTTCCCGAATAGCGGCGAGCGACCGGACGCCGCCCCCCGCTTGCACGGAAACTTCCGGCGTTGCCTGGACGATCGCTCGGACGAGCGCGAGCTGCACCGGCGCCCCTGCCCGCGCGCCGTCGAGATCGACGACATGAAGCCACGTCGCACCGCGGTTCGCCCAGTGCCGTGCCATCGCCACCGGGTCGTCCGCGTAGACCGTCTCGCGCGCGAAGTCTCCCTGGAAGAGCCGGACGCAGCGTCCGTCGCGCAGGTCAACGGCAGGAATGACGATCACGCGTTCGCCTCCAGTGCGGCGGCTCGCGCGGTACGCTCCACGATCGCGACGAAGTTCTCCAGAACGCGCAGTCCCCAGGAGCCGCTCTTCTCCGGATGGAACTGCGTCGCCATGACGTTGTCGCGTGCGAGGACGCTCGCGAAGCGGACGCCGTACTCCGTCTCGCCGAGGATCCAGTCTTCGTCCGCTGGATCCGCGTAGAAGGAGTGGACGAAATAGAAATCCGTGCCGTTCGGGATGCCGGCGAACAGCGGATGCGGCCGGCGCAGCCACACCTCGTTCCATCCCATGTGCGGAACCGTGACCTCATCCGGCAGGCGGCGGACGGTCCCGGGGACGATGCCGAGGCAGCGGTGCTTCCCCCCTTCGTAACTCACCTCGAGGAGGACTTGCAGTCCCATGCAGATGCCGAGAAAGGGGGTGCCACGGGCGACCGCTGCCTCGAGGCTCGCGACCAGTCCGAGTTCGGTCAGATGCCGCATCGTGTCGGCGGCGGCACCGACGCCGGGTACGATCACGCCGTTGGCCGTCGCGAGCTCTGCGGGGTCACGGCTCACCACGACCGGCGCGCCGATCCGCTCGAGGGCGTTCACGACGCTGGCGAGGTTGCCTGCTCCGTAGTCGACGACGACGAGCTTCATCGAGCGATCCTCGTTCCGTTGTCTAGGGTCTAGGCACTGCCGTCCAGCGCATCGAGAGTCGCCGCGACGCTCGAGGCGAGTGCGCTCAGATTGTAACCCCCTTCGAGCACCAGGACGAGCCGTCCCGCGCACCATTCGCGCGCCCAGCGCAGGACGCGTTCCGCCATCACGCTGAACCCTTGTTCGGTTACGGCCATCGCGGCCAAGGGGTCGGCGTAGTGGGCGTCGTAGCCGGCCGAGACGAGGAGGAGTTCCGGACGGTACGAGCGCAACCGCGGTTCGATCGCTTCGTCGAACGCGCGCACGTACGCCCGGTCGTCGCTGCGCGGCGGCAAGGGGATGTTCAGCGTGTAGCCGTAGCCGAGGCCCTCGCCGACCTCGTCAGCTCGACCGGTGCCGGGGTAGAGCGGCCACTGATGCAGCGAAACGAAGAAGACACGGTCCGTCCGGTAGAACGCTGCTTGCGTGCCGTTCCCGTGGTGGACGTCCCAGTCGATGATCGCCACGCGCTCGAGACCGTAGCGCTCCAGTGCCCACTGCGCGGCGACCGCGACGTTGTTGAAGAGACAGAATCCCATACCGCGGTCCGGCTCGGCATGATGCCCGGGCGGGCGAACCAGCGCGAAGGCCCGCGGTTCCTCGCCTCGGAGCACGAGGTCGACGGCAGCCACCGCGGCGCCGACGGCCAGGCGCGCGACGTCGTAGGAGCGTGGGGAGACGATGGTGTCGGCATCCAGCCAGCCGCCGCCGCGCGCTGCGAACTCGCGGAGTTCCTCGATGTAGTTGCGGTCGTGGACGAGGGCGATCGTGTCCTCGTCGGCCGGATCGGGCTCGATGACCTGCCGGTCGTCCAGCCGGCCCGTCCGCTCGAGCAGGCGGAGGATCGCTTCGAGCCGCTCCGGACGCTCGGGATGATCACCGGTTTCGTGCTCGAGGAAGATCCGTGACGTGACGATGGCAGTCCGGCTGTACGTCGTCACCGTGGCACCTCGTCCGACCCCGCGATCGTCGTGAGCATCGCCTCGTGGATGAGGCCGTTGGAGGCGACGCATGCCCCTTGGTCCAACCGGAACGGCCGTCCGGCGTAGTCGGTCACCGTACCGCCGGCTTCCTCGACGAGGAGCACACCGGCCGCGGTGTCCCAAGGCGAGAGTTCTCGCTCCCAGAATCCATCGAAGCGGCCAGCCGCCACGTAGGCGAGGTCGAGCGCGGCACTGCCGTCGCGGCGAATGGCACGGGACGTCAACGTGAAACGGGCGAACGCCGCGAGCGCTTCCCGGCGTCGCTCGAGATCGTACGGGAACCCGGTGGCCAAGAGCGCGCTGCGGAGTTCCCGGTGCCGGGAGACGCGGATCCGCTCACCGTTCAGGAACGCCCCGACCCCACGCTCGGCGACGAACAGCTCGTCCAGCACCGGCTGGTAGACGACGCCGACTTCCGGTCGCCCGTACCGGACGAAAGCGATCGAGACGCAGAACATCGGGTAACCGTGCGCGTAGTTGGTCGTCCCGTCCAGCGGATCGATGACCCAGAGCGCTGGTGCGTCGAGCGCGTCGCGTGCGGTACCTTCTTCGGTGAAGAAGGCATGGTCGGGGAAGGCCGCGCGGATCGTCTCCACGATCAGTCGCTCGCTCGCCAGATCGACTTCGGTGACGAGGTTGACGGCTCCCTTGTACTGGATCTCGCGGACCTGCCCGATCTGCTGGCGCAGGAGTCTTCCGGCGGCCAGCGCGGCGGCGATCGCGACCTGTCGGAACGTCGACATGCCCGGACCTCTCAGGCGGACACTGCGCGGAGCAGGGTCCGCGTCACGAGCGGCAGTTGCGCCTGGACGTCGAGATCGAGATCGGCGTGCACGCCGCGCTGCGCCAGATAGTAGGCCGCTCCGGCGATCATCGCCGCGTTGTCGGTGCAGAGGATCGGCGGTGGATACCGGACGGGGACCGGGCTGATCTCGCGCAGGCGCTGGCGGAGCGCAGCGTTCGCCGCGACGCCGCCGGCGAGGAGGATCATCGTCGCACCGAACTCACGGGCCGCCCGTGCCGTCTTCTCGGCCAGGACGTCGACGACCGCGGCCTGGAATTCGGCTGCGAGATCCGCGATCGGGACGTTCGGGCCGTATTCGGGCGCGACGTACTCGGGGAACGGTTCCTGCGCAGCGACCCGACGCTGCGGGCGACGTTGGTACTGTTCCACGATGCGCAGCAGCGCGGTCTTGAGCCCGCTGAAGCTGAAGTCGTAGCTGTCGGCGAGCCAGGCGCGCGGGAGCTGGAAGCGACCGGGGCGGCCGCGCTCGGCTGCCCGTTGGATGGCCGGTCCGCCGGGGAAGCCGAGACCGAGCACGCGCGCTGCCTTGTCGAAGGCCTCGCCTGCGGCGTCGTCGAGCGTTCGTCCGAGAAGCACGTAGTCGCCGTGCCCGCGCATCAACACGAGCTCGGTGTGTCCGCCCGAAACGATGAGGCAGACCAGCGGGAAGGTCGGTTCCGGCACTTCTTCCTGGCCCGGCAGGGTGAGCCAGTTGGCGTAGATGTGTCCCTCGAGGTGGTTGACGGGGATGAGCGGTTTGTCCCAGACGAACGCCAGCGTCTTGGCGACGTTGATCCCGACCAGGAGCGAGCCGGCGAGACCCGGCCCTTGCGTGACCGCTACCGCCTCGATCGCCGAGGGGCCGACGCCGGCTTCCTCGAGCGCCAGATCGACCACCGGGACGATCGCGGTCACGTGTCGCCGCGACGCCAGTTCGGGAACGACGCCTCCGTACCGCTCGTGGAGATCGACCTGCGAGCGGATGACGTTGGAGAGAACGAACCGCCCGTCGCGGACGACCGCTGCAGCTGTTTCGTCGCAGGACGTTTCGATGCCGAGGATGATCACGCTGCTTCCTCCAGAATCTCGATCCCTTCCGCTGCCAGCCGTGCCAGAAGCTGATCCCGCAGCTGCAGGAGCTGCTGGCGATAGGCCGGATCGCGCAACGGCGGAGACGTCATGATGTAGGCGTCTTCCTGATTGTCGCTGTAGTAGCGCGGCCGTACGCCGCGCCGCGTGAAGCCGTACTTGGCGTAGAGCGCTTGCGCGGCCATGTTGGAGACGCGCACCTCCAGGGTGACGAACTCGGCGCCGCGTCGGATCGCTTCGCTGATCAGCGTTAGGAAGAGCACCTCGCCAAGACCAAGCCGACGATGCTCCGGAGCGACCGCGATCGTGGTGACGTGCGCCTAGCCGTAGATGACCCAGATGCCAGCGAAACCGACGACCGGATGGGGGTTCGGGCGTGGGCGTGCCGGGCGGAAGATCCGGGCGAGCGGGCCGCCAGCGACGACCGGCTCCGGTTCGGCCTCGACGGTGCTGGCCTGCCAGCGCAGCACGATGTAGTAGTTGCGGTCCGGCTCGCGGAGTTCACGGTAGTACGCCGATTCCGGCCAGGGGTTCGTGAAGCAGCGCCGCTCGAGCTGAGAGACTTCGGGAACATCGCTGCTGCGCATCGGCGCGAGCACGTACCGCCGCACCTCGCCAGACGGCTCGGTGTCCCACTGCCGGGAGGCGTCTGCCACGTCGTCACTCCTGACCGGGCCGCGCTCCGTAACTCTCCGGCAATTGTACCGGAGGGACGGTCTCGACTCCGCCTCCGTGGATGTAGATCGGTTCCAGCGACGGAACCGGATCGTGCTCCCCCGCATGCCAGCGGCGGTAGGCGAGTTCGGCGACCCAGGCCGGCCGCAGCTGGCGCATCGCCGGAGAAGGGAGGAGGATCGCTGGATGATTCCGGAAGCGCGCTTCGTACTCCGGTGGCAACGCCCCGGCCAGCACCGTGCGTTCGATCAGGCCGGTCGCGAGCTCTTCCCAGCGGACGGACCGGAGCGTCGAGTCGCGCGTCCAGGTCGCGCCGTGCCGACGATAGTCGGCGTAGACGACGCGTCCTCGCCCGGCTGGGACGAACGCCCGGATCGGATGACCGAGCGCCGTGTGCGGGTAGGCCAGGGCATCGAGCGTCGAGACGCCGAGGAGCGGTACGTCAAGCGCGTAACTCAGGGCTTTGGCGATGCTCATCCCGACGCGCAGTCCGTTGAAACTTCCCGGGCCAGTGGTCACGGCGACCGCGCCGAGTTCCTGCAGCCGTCGCCGATTGGTCTCCAGCAGGTGCCGGATCGAGGGGAGAACGGTCGCGGTCTGCTCGCGTCCGGCATCGAACGAGCATTCGCTGACGACGCGGCCGTCGTACAACGCGAGCGCGACCTGCTCGCTACCCGTCTCGATGGCCAGGAGCAGTCGACCGCTTCGCTCCACCGACGACCTCCTTCCGCAAGGCTTCGACGAGTTCGCGCGCTCGTTCGCCGACCGGGAAGAACGCCAGGCGGCGCTTCGTGTCGGCGAGCGGCTCGAACCGGACGACGAGATACTCGTCGACCCAGTGCTCGGGCAGCCGTTCCGACCACTCGATGACGGTGATTCCCGCGGGGTCGCTCAGGCAGTCCTCCAGTCCGAACGTCGCGAGCTCGCGCGCCTCCTCGAGCCGGTAGAGATCGATATGGTACAGCCGGATCGGTGTCCCGTCCGATAGGGTGCCCCGGTGCTCCATGACCAGGATGAAGGTGGGACTCTGCACGTACTCCCGAACGCCGAGGCCGCGCGCGAGTCCTTGGACGAACGTCGTTTTGCCGGAGCCGAGCGGCCCTTGGAGGAGCAGGACATCACCGCCCCGGAGGTGACGCGCGAGCGTCGCGGCGAACTGACGCGTCTGGTCGGGGCTGTGGCTCACGAGGTCGAGCGCCGGTACGCGCTGCGTCATGTCGTCGCTCCTTCGCTCACCACCGGCGGTCGCCGGTCGCGCCACGGGCGCAGCCGCTCGAACGCAGCGGCGAGGCGGAGCACTCCGAGGTCGTCGAGCCGGCGTCCGACGATCTGCAAGCCGACCGGAAGTCCTTCGCTCGTGAAACCGCAGGGGACGCTGATGGCCGGTTGCCCGGTCAGGTTGAACGGGTACGTGAACGGTGTCCAGCTGAGGTACGTCGTTGCGATCCCGTCGATCGTCCCCGGGTGATCGTCTCCGGCTCGGAACGCCGGTATCGGCGTCGTCGGGCTCACCACGAAGTCGTACCCAGCGAGCTCACGGCGGAGCCGGTCGACGTACCGGTTCCGCTCGGCCAGTGCCCAGGCGACGTCGACGCCCCGCCAACCGAAACCGCGCTCGATGACGGCGCATCGTCCAGGGTCGAGCGCTTCCTCGACCTGCTCGTAGTCGTCGCGGTGGACCGCGGCCATCGCGCTCGACCAGAGAATGTCGAGCAGTGGGTAGGGATCCTCGAGCGGTTCCGTGCGTTCCTCGACCGTGCAGCCGAGTTCGGCGAACGCTGCGGCGGCGCGGTACGCGATGTCGGCGACCTCGCGGGTCACCGGCGTGTCGCCGATCCGGGATATCCAGAGGATCCGCCTGCCGCGAACGTCCGTCTCCAGGCGGGTGAAGTCGATGCCCATCGCCGGGAGGGAGTTGCGATCCCGTGGATCCGGTCCGGCCATCACGGCGAGCATCAGCGCCGCATCGGCGACGGTCCGCGTCATCGGGCCGACGTGGGCCAGCGGCTCGACCGCGCTCGGGGGGTAATACGGGACGAGTCCGAAGGTCGGCTTGAAGCCGACGATTCCACAGAAGGCGGCGGGGATCCGCACCGAGCCGGCACCGTCCGTTCCCTGGGCGAGCGGGCCCATCCCGCTCGCGACCGCAGCGGCGGCCCCGCCGCTCGACCCTCCGGCCGTGCGGTCGAGCTTCCACGGGTTGCGGGTCGGGCCGATCAGCCGGTTGCCGGAGTCGCCTTTCCAGCCGAGTTCCGGAGTGTTGGTCTTGCCGAGGAGAATCGCGCCGGCGGCCCGCAGGCGCTCGACGACCGGCGCGTCTTCGGTCGCCACCCGGTCCTTCCAGAGGAGCGAGCCGCTCGTCCAGCGGACACCGGCCACCGGTGTGACGTCCTTGATCGAGACCGGGACGCCGAGCAGCGGGCGCTGCTCGCCGTGCGCGTAGGCGTACTCGGCGTCGATCGCCTGGCGTCGAGCGTCGTCGGCGGTCACCGTGACGAAGGCACGGAGCAGCGGATCGAGCCGTTCGATCCGCTCGAGCACCGCGTCGACGACCTTGACCGGCGACAGGGCGCGGCGCCGGTACTCCGCGAGGAGCTCCGTCGCCGAGAGGAAGCAGAGTTCGAGTCGTGCCGTGTCCATTCCTCACCTCTGGGCGACCCTGCGCGATCCCATGCCATGCTAGCATGGGGCTCGCTGCCGCAGAATCAGCCGGCACGGAAGTGATCGTAGCCGCGCGCTTCGACCGGACGGCAACGCCCAGCTGCGTCGCGCAGCTGTACGACCGGTCCGGCTGTACCAGCCTCGATCAGCTGGCCGATCGCGCGGGGCGGCAGCATGCCGGCACGGGCGAAGGCTCGCTGCACCCGCGCGAAGACGTGCGGCGGCGCCGTGAAGAGCAGCTCGTAGTCGTCACCGCCCCGCAGTGCGAGTTCCTCCCAGTCCGGAAAACCCCATTTCACGGCGTTCGGCACCGGCACGCGCAGCGTATCCACGATCGCCGAGACACCACTCGCGCGGCAGAGCTTCTCGAGATCGCCGAGCAGACCGTCGCTGATGTCCATCGCCGCGCGCACGCCGCAACGTCGCAACAGGAGGGCCTCGCGGACGCGCGGTTCCGGCCGATGGTACCGTTCCTGCATGACCGGGTTGCCGTCCAGCGTCTTGAGTCCACGCTCGAGCACGCGGAGCCCGGCCGCCGCGAGCCCGAGCGGACCGGTGACGCCGATGACGTCTCCCGGTCGTCCGGCGTCGCGCCGGAGGAGCGGGCGGCCATCGCGCGGACTCTCCCCGATCACCGTGACCGAAATCGCGACCCCGAGCGGTGACCGGGTCGTATCGCCGCCGACGATGGCGACACCGAAACGACGGGCGAGCGCCTGCGCGCCGCGGTAGAAATCGGCGACGTCGCGGTCGCGCTCCGTACCGCGGAGCGCCAGATCGACGACGGCGAGACGCGGGAGGGCTCCCATCGCGGCGATATCGCTGAGATTGACGGCGAGCGCCTTGTGCCCGAGCGTCGCCCAGTCCGTCCACTCGAGCCGGAAATGGATCCGCTCGATCAGCGTATCGGTGGTGACGACGAGCTCGTGCCCGGCGTGCGGTCGCCAGACCGCTGCATCGTCGCCGATCCCAATGCGGACACGGGGACAGGTCGTAGCGACCAAGCGGGCGATCTGTTCGATGAGCGCTTCCTCGCCGACTTCGCGCAGGGGGCGACCGCCGCTCGTCATCTCGGGCATCCTCCTCGTTCCATCGTGTGCCTGCAAGCGAGCGACCGATAGACACGGACGGTTTCCTGGGCCGTCCGTTCCCAAGAGAACGTGCGGGCTCGTTGTCGTCCGGCCTGGGCGAGCGCCAGCCGGCGCCCTTCGTCGCGCACCAGTTCACGAATCGCCGCCGCGATCGCGGCTGGATCGGTCGGGTCGACCAGGACCGCGGCGTCGCCGGCGACCTCGGGAAGCGCCGAGCGGTCGGACGTGATGACCGGTGTCCCGCAGGCCATCGCCTCGAGGACCGGTAGTCCGAATCCCTCGTAGAGCGAGGGATAGACGAAGATGGTCGCGGCGCTGTACCAGTACCGGAGTTCCTGCGGGAGCGCATAGCCGACGAAGACGATCCGGTCGCCGAGCCCCGTTTCCTGGACCGTGCGGAAGACGGGATTCTCCTTCCAGCCGCGGGCTCCGACGACGTAGAGCGGCCAATCCAGCTGGTCGCCCAGTCGGGCCAGAGCTTCGACGAGCCTCGCCAGATTCTTGCGCGGCTGGATCGTCCCAACGAAGAGGAGAAAACGCTCCGGTAGCCCTCGCTCGGCTCGCCAGCGAGCGAGGTCGTGCTCCGGAACCCGTGTCCAATCGGGATCGATGCCGTTCGGGATCACCGTGACGCGGTGCGGTGCGAGACCGTACGCCAGGACCAGGTCGCGCTGCGTCTGTTCCGACACCGCGATGACGCGGCGGGCACGGCGGACACTGAGACCGGTCATGAGCCGGAGGTACCAGCGCTTCGCCGCTGGGTAGTGCTCCGGAAAGTGGAGGAAGGCGACGTCGTGGACGGTCACGATCCCCGGCCTCGCGAGCGCGAGCGGTAGGACGTTGACGGGGCCGTGGACGACGTCGCAGCGGAGCGTCGTCCACGGAGCGATTCCCTGCTCCCAGGCGATACGGACGATCGGGTGCTCGGTCGGCCAACCGGTACACTGCCAGGCGATCCCAGCGAACTCGTCGCGTGCCTCCAGCCAGACCGAGCGCGGTACTGAGGCGACCAGCTCGATGTCGGGCGCCAGACGCGGCACGTAGGTCAACAGCGCTTCGATGTACCGGCTGACCCCGGCCCGACGATAACCGGGGCGTCGGCTGAGCAACGATGCCAAGAGTCCGACGCGCACGCGCGACCTCCCGGCCGATTCTACCGACCGGCTCCGGTTCCTGCGCAGGGAAGCGGGTGGAGACCTGCTATACTGGTCGGGATACAGAGTCGAGAGTTCGTGCGTCCGAGCGAGGACCATGGCGGAGACGCTTTCGCTCCCGGAGAGCATCGAACAGTTCTCGGTGTTCTACCCGTTCCGGTTCGACCCCTTCCAGCTGGAGGCGATGCTCGCGTTCCTGGAAGGGCAATCGGTGATGGTCGCGGCGCCGACTGGGACGGGGAAGACGGTCGTCGCCGAGTTCGGCGTCTACGAGACGTTCCGTCGCGGTGCCCGCGTCATGTACACGACGCCGATCAAGGCGCTCAGTAACCAGAAGTTCCGAGACCTGCGGGCCATCTATGGGGACAACGTCGGGCTGCTGACCGGCGACGTGACGGAAAATCCGCGGGCGCCGATCCTGGTGATGACGACCGAAGTCCTCCGCAACATGCTGCTCCAGACTCCCTGGGAGCTGGACAGCGTCGAGTG
Source organism: Thermomicrobium sp. (assembly GCA_026419575.1). Taxonomy (GTDB): domain Bacteria; phylum Chloroflexota; class Chloroflexia; order Thermomicrobiales; family Thermomicrobiaceae; genus Thermomicrobium. The sequence goes on from JANZZC010000101.1 coordinate 37,035, forward strand.
CGTCATCTTCGACGAGATCCACTACCTCGCCGATCCCGAGCGCGGCACGACGTGGGAGGAGTCGATCATCCTCTGCCCGGAGCACATCCGGCTGATCTGTCTGTCCGCGACGGTGTCGAACGCGCAGGAGATCGCCGACTGGATCAGCCGGACGCACCGGCCGATCAAGCTGATCGTGCACACCGAACGAGCCGTGCCGTTGGCGCTCTGGTACTTCTACGACAAGAAGCTGCGCTTGGTGATCGACCATCACGGTCGTCAGGTCGCCGACTACTCCAACGTCGGCGGCGAGATCCGCGCCATGCTGTCGCGCGGTGGACTGACCGCCGAGCGGCGCCGCGAGGCGGAAGAGGCGGAGCCGCCGCCGTGGGAGATCGTGCAGGCGCTGGCTGCCGAGGACATGCTCCCGGCGATCTACTTCCTCTTCAACCGTCGCGACTGCGAGGACTACGCGACCCGGCTCGCCATGATGCGCGTCAATCTCATCCGGGATCGCGCGACCCGGCAGCGCATCGCGCAGGTCATCGAGTCGTTCCTGGCCAGCCTGCGCCCGGAAGACCGTGAACTCGGCCAAGTGCAGACGATCGTCCAGCTGGCGAGCAAGGGGATCGGCTTCCATCACGCCGGCCTCCTGCCGGTGCTCAAGCAGCTGGTCGAGGTGCTGTTCAGCCAGGGGCTGATGAAGGTCGTCTTCGCGACCGACACGCTCGCCCTCGGCGTCAACATGCCGGCACGGACGGTCGTCATCGGGCGGATGACCAAGTGGGACGGTCGGCGGCGACGCCTGCTCACGCCGAACGAGTTCCAGCAGATGGCCGGGCGGGCCGGGCGCCGGGGGATGGACGAGCGGGGCAACGTGGTCGTTCCGTACAGCCCCTGGATCTCCTTCAAGGAAGTGCTCGCCGTCGCCACGGGCGAACTGGAGCCGGTGCGCTCGGCCTTCACGATCCGCTACAACACCGTCCTCAACCTGTGGGATCCGCCGCGTGGCGAGCGCGTGCGCCAGCTCTTCCAGGAGAGCCTCGCCCAATACCAAGCGGCCCAGCGTGTCCGCATGCTCGAGGAAGAGCTCCTGGAGATCGGTCACGAAATCGAGGCGATCCCGCGTGGTTGCCTGATCGGGCTCGACGGCGACGAACTCCTGTACGAGTACCGCAACCTGGCTGCCCAGCTCAACCACGCCAAGAGCCAGGAGCGGCATCTGGAACACGACCTCGAGCAGCTCGCGGCCGATCTGGACGAGCGTCCCTGGGCCGTTCCTTCCCGTCCGGTGCTCCGGCGTCTCGTGCGGGAGATGGCACCGGGGACACCGCTGCACACGCGCGAGCGCGGCTGGGTGCTCTTCTTGAATCGCCTTCCGTACGGCGGGATCGCGCTCGTCCTCACCCGCGAGGGATCGGCCGAGCTTCTGACCGAGTACCGGCAGATCGACTACGTGCCGCACGACGTCGAGCCGGTTCCGGTACCCGAGGCGCTCGCTCGTCTTCCCGAACCGGTGACCGACGTCCGCGGCATCGTGAGCGAGGATGCGCTCGAGGCGATCTGGCGCGAGGTGGAGCGGCTCGGGTTGCCCGACCTCGAAGCGATGCTCGCCGAGCATCGGCGGACGGTCGAAGCGCGCATGGCCCCCGAACGACGGCGGCTCGAGGAACGCTTGGCCGCGGTGCGCCAGGCTGTCCACGAGCTGACGCAGCAGCGTTTCCGTCATCCCTGCCACGCCTGTCACCGGCGCAAGGAGCACCAGCGCAACCTGCAGCGGATCGCGCACCTCGAGCAGGAACGGGCCGAACTCGAGGCGCAACTCGGCCGCGAGATCGCTGCCGAGGAGCGGCGCGTCCGCGAGCTCCTCCGCGGTATCCGGAACGTCCTCGAGTACTTCGGCTACTTGCACCGTGGCTACCCGACGAACAAGGCCGACACCTTGGCCGACGTCTTCGACACCAACGGCCTCATCATCTGCGAGATGCTCGACCGCGATTTCTTGAAGGGGCTCGACCCAGCGGACGTCGCCGAAGTCTTCTCCTGGTTCGCGTTCGATCGCGATGCGCGCTTCGCCAACCATTTCACGCTGCCGACCAAGCTCGTCCTGCTGCGTCGCCGTCTGGAGAGTCTCGAGCAGGAAGTGTTCGAGGTCGAACGCCGCAACGGCCTCGCCCTCTCGACCGGCCACCACGAGGGCTTCTACGGCGCGATGCGCGCCTGGTGCAACGGCGCGACGATGGCGGAGATCACCCAGCTCATCGAGCTCAGCGAGGGCGATCTCGTCCTCACCTTCAACAAGACGCTCGATCTCCTGCGCCAGGTGCGGGAAATGCTCGAGAAACTCTACCCGGATCATCCGCTGCGCTCGACGATCGCGGCGGCCGAAGCGTTGGCGCGTCGCGACATCATCGAGCAGTCGCTCATGATCGGATTGCTGCCGCCTGTCGGCTCGTGAGCCGCGGGAGCACTCCCTCGGGAGAAGCGACCGGTGCCAGGTCGTACGCTACGCGGCGCTCGAACCGTGTCGCGAACGCGGCCAGCCAGCGCTCGGCGACCTCGCCGAGTTCCACCGGGTATCCGAGCAGGGCTACCAGCGAGGTGACTCCGCGGTCTGGGATCCCGCAAGGGACGATCCAGCTGAACGGGGTGAGATCGACCGTCACGTTCAGCGCGATGCCGTGATAGGTGACCCCGTGCTGGATCGCGATACCGATCGCCGCGACCTTGTCGCCGCCGACCCACACGCCCGGGTGCGCCGGATCGAGCCGGACGGTGAT
>JANZZC010000159.1 GCA_026419575.1 Thermomicrobium sp.
GAGGAGATGCGAGGCGAGTCCGAGTCCGAAGCCTACTCCGAAGCAACGGTCACGGCGCAGGGCGAGTGCCGTGAGCGCCCCCGCGACCGGCAAGGAATGCGTCGTCGGGCGCTGCGGCATCGTCGCGCAGTCCCGCAAGCGGAAGGACCGAGCCGCCACGACGTGGTCCAAATCGATCGCCAGCGCTCCGGCGAGGGCACCCGCCAACAAGCGCTCCGGCGCCGAGACGCGTCGTGCTGCCGGTAGACTCGTCGCCAGCCCGAACGCCAGGTGCGACAGCCCATCGCTCACCGCATGCCGAAGCGAGCCAGCCGACGCCCCTGACCACCAGCGATGAGCAAGTCCGGCGAGGAGCCAGGCTGCCGCGAGTTCCCAATGCCGCTCCATCGGGTTCCCTCCCCTCACCAGGGGGAGCATACTCGAGCAGGAAGGGACGTGCGGAAGGGAGCGACACCGATGAGGGAACGGAAACCGCCGCGCACCGTCGTCCTGCTCTCCGGCGGTCTGGACAGCACGACGCTCGCCTACCTCCTGGACGCCTACGGCTTCGAGCTCTATGGCCTCTCGTTCCGGTACGGCCAGCGCCACGAACGCGAGCTCGCAGCGGCTCGCGCTGTCGCCGAGCGGCTCCGCTTCGCCGACCACCGCATCGTGACGGTCGATCTCGCCCAGTGGGGTGGTTCCTCGCTGGTCGGTGCGGGCGAGATTCCGAGCGAGCCGACGAGCGGTATCCCGTCCACCTACGTGCCGGTGCGGAACCTCGTCTTCCTCGCGATCGCCCACGCCTACGCCGAAGCGATCGATGCCGATGCCGTCGCGATCGCGGTGAGCCAGGTCGACTACAGCGGCTACCCGGACTGTCGAGGAGAGTTCCTCGCCGCCTACCAGCAGGCAGCCGACCTCGCGTCACGACGCTTCGTCGAGACGGGGCGCCGCATTCCGGTCCTGGCGCCATTCCTCGACGTGCCCAAGTCCGGGATCGTCCGCCTGGGAATCCACCTCGGCGTCGACTACGCGATGACCTGGTCGTGCTACCGTGGCGGCGAACGCCCGTGCCAGCAGTGCGACTCGTGCCGTCTCCGGGCGCAGGCGTTCGCCGAAGCCGGCGTTCCCGATCCGCTGCTCGAACGGGCGTGATCCCGGCGTGGTACAACAACCGGGGCGGAAGGAGCGCCGATGCCTGTCCAGCTCGTCTTGATCGGACTGCCGCAGAGCGGCAAGACGACCGTATTCAACGCCTTGACCGGTGCGCACGCGGCGACCGGCACGTTCAGCGGTGCGGAGGACGAGCCGAACCTGGCGACGGTGAAAGTGCCCGATCCGCGGCTGGACGTGCTGACGCGGATGTTCAAGCCGCGTCGGACCGTGCCGGCCGAGATCCAGTACTGGGACGTGGCCGGGCTGGCCAAGGGGATCCACGAGCGGGGACTCGGCGGCCGCTTGCTCGGTTACCTGCAGCAGGCGAGCGCGCTCGTCCACGTCGTGCGCGCGTTCGACGACCCTGCCGTCCCCCATCCCGAGGGCTCGGTCGATCCGCTGCGCGACATCGCGACGATCGACATGGAGCTCCTCTTCGTCGATCTGGCGATGGTCGACAAGCGCCTGCAGCGCATCCGAGCCATGATCCCCAAGTTGCGCGGCGCCGAACGCGAGATCCACGAACGGGAGGGCGCGGTGCTCGAGCGCTTGCACCGCGCGCTGAGCGAGGGCACACCGATCCGTGCCGTCGAACTCGAACCGGACGAGGAGAAGCTCCTGCGTGGCTTCGGCTTCCTCACCCAGAAGCCACTCCTCGTCCTGCTCAATCTCGGCGAGGATCGACTGAGCGAGGCCGAGGCGCTGCTCGCTCGGGCGAGCGAACGCGTCACCGGCCCGGGTGTCGCCGTGGAGGCGCTCCCCGGCAAGCTCGAGGCGGAACTCGCGCAGCTCTCGCCGGAAGACGCAGCCGTCTTCATGCAGGAACTCGGCATCGAAGAACCGGCCCGCAATCGCGTCATCCGCACGTCCTATCGGCTCCTCGGGCTCATTTCCTTCTTCACCGTCGGCCCCGACGAGGTCCGAGCCTGGACCATCCGCCGAGGTGCGACCGCGGTCGACGCCGCGGGGACGATCCACAGCGACCTCGCGCAGGGATTCATCCGGGCCGAGGTGATTCACTACGACGATCTCGTCCGGGCTGGCGGACTCGCCGAAGCGCGCAAGCTGGGTGCCCTGCGCCTCGAGGGGCGCAACTACGTCGTGGAAGACGGCGACATCGTCCACGTCCTCTTCAACGTCTGAGGCGATCGGCGGGAAACCGACGGTGGGCGTCGACCTCGCAGCGCGGACCAGTGGTCTCCTCTCCCCGTGGGCGGTCCTGGTCGTTGGCCTGGCCTGGTCCGCGCTGACCGTCACGTTCTGGTGGCAGCGCTCGCGCCTGGCCGGCGAGTCCGCTGCCCTCGGCAGCTTGGCGCTCGCCTGGCTGCTCTTCTTCTGGCGACCGTTGCTCACGACCGCTCAGGTACCGCGGAACGGCGGCGACCTCAATTCGTTCTTCTTCCCCCTCCACGCCTTCGCCGCGCAGGCGATCCGGGAAGGCTCGCTCCCGTTCTGGAACCCCACGCTGTTCAGCGGGATGCCCCACTGGGCCAACTACCAAGCCGGGGCGCTCTACCCCCTGAACTGGCTCATGTACCTCGCAGCACGGCCCTTCACCTACGGCGCGCTCGAGTTCGTCGTGCTCCTCCACTACCTGATCGCCAGCGTCGGGAGCTATCTCCTCGTCCGGGTCGGTCTCCGCCTCGCCCACATCCCCGCTCTCCTGGCGGGCATCGTCTTCCCTTACAGCGGCTTCCTGGTCGCCCACCTCGGCCACTACTCGATGCTCGCCGCCGCCGTCTGGGTACCCTGGCTCTGGCTCGCGCTCTCGCGCTCGATCGTCACCGGCCGCTGGGCATGGACGGTCGGGATCGGGCTGGCCACGTTCGCCCTGGCGACCGGCGGCCACCAGCAGACGGTGCTCTACGCGCTCCTCGGGAGCCTCCTCTGGTGGTGCGGCGCTCTCCTCCGCGAGCGTTCGGAGTCGCTCCGATCCCTCCGCTCCGCAGCCGAGCAGCGCGACCTCCGGACACTCCGTCGCGCTGGCTCGCCGCTGCTCGGCGACGCCGGGCGCGCGGCGGTCGGGCTCGCCGCCGGACTCGCGCTCGCTGCGCCGGCCCTGCTCCCCTCGCTCGAACTCGCCCGCCGTTCGGTGCGGGCCGGTGGGCTCGCTTACGAGCAGGCGAGCGAGTTCGCGCTCCGACCGACAGCGCTCGTCAACTTCCTCCTCCCGCGTACCTTCGGGGACAATCCGACCAACTGGTGGGGGCCCTGGGCCAGCGGCGAAGTCTGGGGATACGCCGGAACCGTCACGCTCCTCTTCGCCTTCCTCGGTCTCGCGCTGAGCCGCGAGCCGCTCCGCTGGCTCCTAGCCGGGATCGCCGTTCTGGCGCTCCTGCACGCCCTCGGTCCGGCGACCCCCGTGCACGGCTGGGTCTACCGCTTCGTCCCCTTCGCCGACCTCCTCCGAGCACCGGCGCGCTCGCTCCTCTACGTCGATCTCTCCCTGGCCATGCTGGCCGCGCTCGGCCTCGCTGCCGTGCTCGAGCGCACGGAGACGGTCGCCCGCGTCCTCCGGCGCACCGCTCGCTCGTCGCTCCTCGCTCTCGCCGTGCTCGTCCTCCTCGTCGCCCCGCTCTTCCTCCTCGCGATCGTCACGAGTACCACACCCGCTGAGCCGACCGTCCGCGCCTTCGAGAGCCTGCTCCTGCTCGTCCTCTGGCTCGGCGCGGCCACGTTCTGGATGCGCGTCGCCGCGTCGCGGCACGATCCCCGGACGCTCGGCGTGGCCGCCGTCGTGCTCGTGGCGTTGGACCTCTTCAGCGTCACCAGCCCGTTCAACCCCACACCGGAGGACCTCCTGGCCGACTTCCGGCACACCGAGGCGATCTCGTTCCTCCGGCGGGCGACGCAGGACGGCGGGCCGTGGCGCATGCTCGCGCTCACCATCCGCTGGCAACCGAGCTCGGCGGCGGTGCACATGCTCGAGGACGCCGGCGGACTCTTCGACCCGATGCAGCCAGCGGCATACGCCCGCGCGCTCGAGTGCGTCCGGGCGACGCCGGGACACCGGCTCCTCGATCTCCTCAACGTCCGGTACCTCGTCACCCGGGACGACGCCGACCCCCCCGATCCACGGTTTGAACGACGGCTCACCACCGCCAGCGGTCTGGCCGTGTGGGAGAACCCGACTGCGCTCCCACGCGCTTGGCTGACCGGTAGCGCCACCGTGACCGAGCGGCGATCCGCGCTCGACCAGCTGTGCAGCACCGATTTCGATCCACGGCGGACACTCTACCTCAGCGGGGCGCTCCCTCCGGCGGATCCGAGCGCAAAGGGAACGGCGCTCGTCTCCTGGAACGGGCCGAACGAGCTGCGCGTCCAGGTCGCGACGACCGCTCCCGCCTACCTCGTCGTCGCTGTTTCCGCCGACCCGGGCTGGCGCGCCCGACTCGACGGCCGCGACGCCGCCATCGCCACGGCCGACGCGATCTTTCAGGCCGTGTGGGTCCCGGCCGGTCAGCACACCGTCGTCCTGACCTACCGTCCGCCCTACCTGGGATGGGGGATCGCGCTCGCGCTGGCCGGAGGGGCTGCGCTCGTCGGCGCGCTGGTCCGGGATCTCGCCTCGCGTCGGGAACGGCGCTGACGAGACGGCGCGGCGAGCGGAGACACCATCCGAGCAGGTCACGAACCCAGGTGGGCACCGCTACCCGCGCGGCTCGCGCGCCCCCGAGCGGAGCGATCAACCGCGCGCCTTCGCGCCGTACGATCGCCGGAGCGCGGCGACCGCCTCCGCGCCGATGCCGTGCAGGACGAGGCCGGCGCACCGCGCCGTCACGACCATCCGGCAGAGGAACTCCAGCACCTCGACACGACGGAACGCATCGAGCGGCGTCTCGCCGACCGCGACGACACCGTGGTTCTGCAAGAGCACGACCCAGCGGTCCTTTCCGAGCGCCTGTGCGACCGCCTGGGCGAGTTCGTCGGTTCCGGGCTGGATATACGGCACCCGGGCGATCTCTCCGAGGTAGAGCGCCGTCTCCGGCACGAGATCGGTCGGGAGATCGACCTCGCTGCAGGCGACCAGCGTCGTGTACGGCGGCGAGAGATGGACGACGCAGCGCACGTCCGGCCGCGCCTGGTAGACCCGGCGGTGTAACTGGATTTCGGTCGACGCTTCCGGCGGTTCGCCGGGTCCGCCCTGCAGGGGAGCCAGCACGAAATCCTGCGAGTCGAGCTGGTCGAGCGCTGTCCCGCGCATCGTGATGAGGAAGTGCGATTCGCTCCGTCGCACGCTGAAATTGCCGCCGGTGCCCCACAGGTAGCCGCGGCTCCCGGCCAGTCGCCCCAGCGTGATGAGACTCTGGTGAGGAACGAGCTCGACTGGCATGGTGCCTCCCCGACCGTCAACGTCGCTCGAGTACTTGGCGTACCAGATCGGCCACCTGTGCCGGCCGCTCGGCGACCGGAACCCCGGCCGCTTCCAGCGCCGCGATCTTCTCGGCCGCCGTGCCCCGGCCACCGCTGATGATCGCCCCGGCATGCCCCATGCGCCGCCCCGGCGGTGCGGTCCGCCCGGCGATGAAGCCGACGACCGGCTTGCTCACGTGCTGCCGGATGAACTCGGCGGCCGCTTCCTCGTCGGCTCCACCGATCTCGCCGATGAGGACGATCGCCTGCGTCTCCGGATCGCGCTCGAACATCTCCAGCACGTCGACGAACGAGGTGCCGATGACCGGATCGCCCCCGATACCGACGGCCGTCGACTGCCCGATCCCGGCCCGCGTCAATGCCCACACCACCTCGTAGGTGAGCGTCCCGCTCCGGGAGACGATGCCGACCGGCCCCGGCATGTGGATGAACCCCGGCATGATGCCGACCTTGGCCTTGCCCGGCGAGATGAGTCCCGGGCAGTTCGGCCCGATCAGCCGCACGCCGCGGGAGCGCACCGCGTGCGCCACCCGCACCATCTCGAGCACCGGGATACCTTCGGTGATGCAGACGATCAGCGGAATCCCCGCTTCGGCCGCCTCCAGGATCGCATCGGGCGCGAAGGGAGCTGGCACCGCGACGAAAGACACGTTTGGCTGGGTCGCCGCGACCGCATCGGCGACCGTATCGAACACCGGCACCCCGTGGACCTGCCGCCCACCGGCACCGGGGGTGACCCCGGCCACGACGGTCGTTCCGTACTCGATCATCTGCTCGGTATGGAACGATCCCTCGCGACCGGTGATGCCCTGCACCAGCAACCGCGTCGACTCGTCGACCAGGATCGCCATCGCTCCCCCTGCCTCACTGGCTCTTGGCCAAGGCGACCGCCCGCTCGGCCGCCTCCTCCATCGTGTCGACGACCGTGAAGCCAGCCTCCTCGAGCATCCGCCGGCCCTCCTCCTGCCGCGTGCCGACGAGGCGGATGACGATCGGAACCCGCACCTCGACCTCGCGGAACGCCTCGAGCAAGCCCTGCGCAACGACATCGCCACGAGTGATGCCGCCGAAGATGTTCACCAGAATCGAGCGGACGTTGGGATCGGCGACCACGATCCGCAATGCCGCGGCGACGCGTTGCGCCGATGCGCCGCCGCCGATGTCGAGGAAGTTGGCAGGCTCACCGCCGTACAGCTTGATCGCGTCCATCGTCGCCATCGAAAGCCCGGCACCGTTCACAATGCAGCCGACGGTTCCTTCGAGCCGGACGAAGCTGATCCCGGCGAGCCGGGCTTCGTGCTCGAGTGGGTCCTCCTCTTCGGGGTCGCGCAGTTCAGCGAGATCCGGATGCCGGAAGAGCCCGTTGTCGTCCAGGACGACCTTGGTATCCAGCGCCAACCACGTCCGCTCCTGCGTCAGGACGAGCGGATTGATCTCGGCGAGCGAGGCATCGCAGTCGACGTAGGCCTGGTACAGCTGCCGCGCGATCGCCGCGAACCCCCGCGCGAGCTCCGGCTCGACCCCGAGCCGGAAGGCCAACCGCCGCGCCTGGTAGTCGAGAAACCCCAGGAACGGGTCCGCGTGCTCGCGGACGATCGCTTCCGGCCGCTCGCGCGCGACCTCCTCGATGTCGACGCCACCAGCGCTGCTCCCCATGACGACGACGCGCCGCGCATCGCGGTCGAGCACCACGCCGAGGTAGTACTCACGCACGAAAGCGACCGCCGGCGCCACCAGCACCTTGCGGACGACTCGTCCACGGATCGTCATGCCGAGGATCTGGCGAGCGACCGCTTCGGCCTCCAGAGGATCGCTGGCGAGCCGGATCCCGCCCGCTTTCCCACGACCACCAGCGTGCACTTGGGCCTTGACGACGACCTGACCGCCCAGGCGTTCGGCCGCAGCGCGCGCTTCCTCCGGTGCGCGGGCGACGATGCCGCGGTTCACCGGAATCCCGTAGCGTCCGAAGATTTCCGCCGCTTGATACTCGTGGAGATCCATCGCCCCACCCTTCGACTCGACGACCGAGCCGATCATACCACGGTGCCGAAGCCGATCCGGGGCGGGTTCACCCTGACATCATGCGGAATCGGGGCGAGCGGCCGGGCTCGCCGCGCCCGACGCGCGTTCAGAAGGAGAGATCGTCGACGCCGGGAATCACGTCCAGGACGACGTTCCCGAACTCGCCGCTCGCCAGCCGTTCGACCCGGCGGATGAACACCGTGATCACCGCTCCTTGCGACTCGGGATGGAAGCGGAACTCCCCGGTCGGACCGGTGAACCGCACGGCCCGCAAGGCTTCCAGGAAGCGGTCGGTCCGCTCGATCTCGCCGCCGACCGCAGCCAGCGCCTCGGCGACGACTCGTCCCGTGAGATACCCCTGGTAGACGAACTGGTTGGCGACCACGCCGTACCGTTCGCGGCAGCGCCGGATCAGCTCTCGGTTCTCCGGGGAGTCGTAGAGCACCGCGTAGTGCGAGGAACTCAGGTACCCGAGCGCCGCTTCGCCCTGCTCCGGCAGGATGCTCTCGTCGACCGTGTCGCCGGATCCGAAGAGCGGGAGCCGGGACCCGATCCCGAACTCGGCGTACTGCTGGACGAACCGCACGGCGTCGACCCCGGAATAGAAGGCGAAGACACCGTCGGCCTCGTACTGCGCGATCCGCTGGAGGTAGGGACCGTAGTCGGCGGTATCGACCGGCGCGTACACCTCGCCGACGATGGTTCCTCCAGCGGCCACGAAATGGCGCCCGAATGCCCCGACCTTGTCGTGCCCAGCCGAATAGTCGAGCCCGGTCAGGACGACACGACGGAATCCGAGCTTCTCGTACGCGTAGCGCCCGAAGGGAGCCTCGTGCTGACCGTTGGCGAAGGAAACGCGGAAGACGAGCGGACTGCGCAACTTCGGGTCGCGCGTCAGTCCCGGCAACCCGGCGTTGCTGACGACGAGCGGGATCCCCGAGGACACCACGTAGTCGCGCAACGCCCCCGCTTCGCTGCTGAGCGTCACGCCGGCAAGCAGGTGGACACGATCGCGTTCGACGAGCTGCCGGGCTTTGGCCAACGCTTGATCGGGATTCCCTGCGGAATCCTCGACCCGGACAGCCAGTTCGCGACCCGCGACCCGGAATCCGACTTCGTCGAGCGCCAGTTCCAGACCACGGACGAGGTTCTCGCCGAGCGAGGCGAAGGGGCCGGAGCGCGCGACGATCATCCCGATCCGCACGGCATCGCGCTCCGGCGAGGACACGGCGGTCTGCCCCGTCGCGACCGTCGGCGTCGCACCCGCGGCCGTCCACCCGCTGCCAGCCGTCGGCTCGGGGCCGGAGTTCCGGCAGGCGAGGAGCACCCCGCCTACCCACACCGCGCCGTACCTGAACAGTTCTCGCCGGGTCACGCCTCGACGCTCCATCGCGCCCGCTCTCCTCTCCGCACCGGTACACCGTCGCATCCGTTCGACCGCACACTTCCTCTATATTAAGAGCTAAATCATACCCCGTCAAGCGGTCGAGCGCCTGCCTCGTCCGGGCCGAGATCGGCGACGATTCCCGAACCGCGGACTATCCGGTGGCGCCGAGATCTCGTCTCCCGCGACCGCGGCTCTCTCCAGCCCGAAGCGCTGGACGGGCCCTGGCCGGACGCGCCACGCATGGTACAGGCGCGACGTGCGTCCCCCGTCGGCCACGGAACGTCGCCCCGTGAAGTCAACGCTGGCGCGTCGGCCGGATCGGGCAGGCCGGGCGCTCCCCCCTCCACGTGTCACGCATACGTCGGCAGGGGCGAGGCGTGCCTCCGCGGTCCGCGCCGGGAGGCACGACGGTCCGCGAATCGCCGGCCCGCTGGGCCGGCTGGTCAGGCGCGCCGGACCCCACGAGGGATCGACGTGGTCGATGCGTGCCGGTGCGCGGGGCGTGGGGGACCACGCCCCCTCGCCCGAACCCCTGTCGGGGCAACGCGTGCATGCGCGAGGCGCGCCCCGCTCGCCGCGCCGCGGGCGCGGCCAGGATGCAGGAACTCGCGGCTCTTCAGGCCGTAGGGGCCAGGCGTGTCTGACCCCCTGGATCAGCTGCGCCTGACCCCTCCGGAGCCCGACGGTCGGCGGAACACGGGCGACCGGGTGTCGCCCGCACGAGCGCGGCGCGGCATCGTCCCGGGACCAGGCCTGCAGCCCTGGCGGGTCGGACAGCGGCCGTTCCCGGAAGACACCCGTTGCACCGGTCGACTCGACCGATTACACTGACTGTACACGCTCGCGATGGCGGCGGCAGGCACGCCAGGGAGGGAGGCAGCCATGCGACGAGGAACAGTCCGTAGCTTCCTGGGTGGGTTCGTCCTCGGCGCGCTCATCGGCGCGTTGACTGCCTGGTCGACGCGAACGCAACGACCGCCGATCCCGCCGGTCGTCCGCGAGCGCGCGGGAGCACTGTTCGCTCAGGCCTGCGCGCAGAGCCGCGAGCTCGCTGCGACGCTGCGCACGCGACTCGCCACCGTCCGGGGGACGGTCGAAACCCGCATCGCCGGGCCGGAGAAGGCTGCGTCGGGAGAGGCGACGGGCGAGACGCAAGCCGCCGAGGTCGCGGTCGAAGCGGAGCGCTGAGGCGATGCTGGGACGACTGCGGACGGCAGCGAAGTTCTTCACCTGGGGCCTCCTGATCGGGCTCCTCTTCGCACCGGCGAGCGGGCAGGAACTCCGGCATCGCCTCGTACACTGGTGCACCAGCCGCCTGCAGGTCGGCCTCGAGCGCACCCGCGCGCGGCTGACCGGCAGCCCCCGCTGACCCTACCCGGACCGGTGCACGACAGGCTCAGCGCGAGCACCGCGCCTCGCGGTGACGGAACGGCCGGACACGCGGTTCGTACACCCTGACCGACGGACCCGCCGCGGCGAACTGCCGCCGGGAGAGGTGCGCCGGCGCGTGACGCCGGTCCGCGGAACGCCACCGGCACCTGGGCCGGCGAGCGCTCCTCGTGCTGCCGAGCTCCCCACCTGGCTCACCGACCCGCCTCGGTACGGCCGGCACCGGCGATCCTCTCGGCGGGCTCGCTGCCGAGCGATGCGCACCGTGCTGCGGCAGCAGGCGACTCCGGCGAACCACCGCAGCGTTCCCTTCCCGTGAGCGATCGGCCACCGCTGGGCGACTGGGCAATTGACAACGTCGACGCGCGACGGTACGATGGAATTGGTTCGCTCAGGAGAACAGCGTTCGAGATATCGAACGAGAGGACGCGTTCATGGTAGGGCACTCGCCATCGGTGGCCCGGGCGGTCGCGGTACTCAACGCGCTGGCGCGGTCGAGCGACGGGCTCACGCTCAGCGCGCTCGCCCGTGAACTCCGGGAGCCGAAGAGCACGCTCCACGGGGTACTCGCGGCGCTCGTCGAAGCGGGGCTGCTCGTCCGCGACGAAGCGACGAAGCGCTACCGTCTGGGGGCCCACATCCTGGCGCTGGCCGGTGCCTATGCCCGGCAGAGCGACCTCCTCCGCGCCTTCAGCGAGGTCGCTCGGCCGCTCGCCCGCGAGCTCGGCGAGACCATCCAGCTGGCGATCCTCCAAGGGCGCGAGGTCCTGTACATCGGCAAGCAGGAAGGCACGCAGTGGGTACGCCTGGCGTCGGAAGTCGGCACCCGGCTCCCCGCGCAAGCGACCTCGCTCGGCAAGTGTCTCCTGGCCTGGCTCCCGCCGGACGAACTCGATCGGCTCCTGGCCGAGGGGCCGCTCGTCGCGCTCACCCCGCGCACCATCACCGATCCCGACGTCCTGCGTGCCGAACTCGCCCAGGTACGCGAGCGCGGCTACGCGATCGACCGAGGCGAAACGCTCTCGGACGTCTGGTGCTTCGGTGCGCCGATCCGCGACGCCCACGGTGCCGTGGTCGCTGCGGTGAGCATCTCGGTGCCGGTGACCCGCATCACGCCGGAACGCGTCGACGAGTTGATCGCCGCTGTCCGGAGGGCAGCGGCCGAACTGTCGCACCGCCTCGGTTACAGCGACATCGCGAGGGAATCGGTCGGCTGTCCGGACGTACGGTTCGAGAGGAGGAGGGTCGCACCATGACGAAGCTTTCGCGCCGACGGTTCATCGCTGCGGCCGCCGCAGCGGGCAGCGGGCTCCTGGCAGCTTGCCGCGGCGGGCAAGAGGCGACGCCGACCCCGGCACCGAGCGGCGGAACGCCTGGCGCCGCCCAGCGCTTCGACGGCGTCGAGGTGAACGTCATCACGTTCACCGGGCCGCAGATCGCCGAGCCGCTCCAGCGACGCGCGCCGGAGTTCCAGAAGCTCACCGGCGCCAAGATCAACGTCATCACGGTCCCGTTCGCCGATCTCTACCAGAAGATCCTCACCGATATTACGACCGGCACGAACAGCTATCATGTCCTGGTCTTCTCGCCACAATGGATGGCCGACTTCGTCGAACCGGGCTATCTCGAGGATCTCACGCCGCGCGTCGAAGCCGACCCGGCACTGCAATGGGACGACATCGCCCCCTTCTTCCGCAATTTCAGCGCACTGTACAACGGGCGCATCTACACCATTCCGCTCGACGGTGACTTCCAGATGGTCTACTACCGGACCGACCTCCTCGAAGCCGAGGGGCTGAAGCCGCCCCAGACCTGGGAGGACTATCTCGCGATCGCTCAGCATTTCCACGGCAAGGACCTCAACGGTGACGGCGTTCCCGACTTCGGCTCCGGCATCGCCAAGCGGCGCGGCGCCCAGAGCTACTGGATGTTCTGGTCGATCGCTGCCTCCTTCCTGCAGAGCCAGGGGACCCAGCAAGGTGCCTTCTTCGACGTCGACACAATGGAGCCGCTCACGAACAACGAGGCGTTCGCTCGGGCGCTCGAGATCTACAAGGAGACCGGCAAGTACGGCCCACCGGAAGAACTCAACTGGGACGTCGGCGATAGCCGCTCCGCCTTCGTGACGGGGCGCTGTGCTTTGACGATCGACTGGGGCGACATCGGCACCCTGGCGATCGACCCCGAACAGTCGAAGGTCAAGGACAAGGTCGGGGCGATCATCCTGCCGGGGACGAAGGAGGTGCTCGACCGGAGCAGCGGCAAGCTCGTCGCCTGCGACCAGAACACCTGCCCGCACGCGATCGACGGCGTCAACCACGCACCGTACGCCGCCTACGGCGGCTGGTCGGGAGCGATCAACAAGAACGCACCCGCCAAGGTCAAGGACGCCGGCTACGCGTTCCTCTCCTACATGAGCCAGCCCGCGCAAGCCAACGTCGACGTGACGATCGGCAAGACCGGCTTCAACCCCTATCGGATCTCGCAGTTCGAGAACATCGATCTCTGGGTGAAGGCCGGGATGAGCGAGCAGGCCGCGCGCAACTATCTCGGGGCGATCAAAGACAGTCTGAACAGCCCGAACATGGTGCTCGACCTGCGGATCCCAGGCACGCAACGCTACCAGGGCGTGGTACTCGATACCGTCCTCTCGCGCTACCTCGCGGGGGAGCTGACGACGCAACAAGCGATGGAGGAACTCACCAAGGGCTGGAACGAGATCACCGACGAACTCGGGCGCGAGAAGCAGAAGCAAGCCTACCGCGCGAGCCTCAGCATCCGCTGACCGGAAAGGGTCGACCGTGCGCGGGACACGACCTGTCGGAACGACGCCTGCGGCCGGGGATGCGGTGGCGCGCCCCGCCCGCCGCATCCCTCTCTCCCGCGAGCGATTCGTCGCCTGGGCCGACGCGCAGGCAGGAGCCGTCCTCGTCCTTCCCGCCGTCCTGGTCATCCTCGCGCTGTCGATCTTCCCGCTCCTCTTCTCGCTCTATCTCTCGCTCTCGCGTTTCCAGCCGGTCTCCGGCGGCTTCCGCTTCCACTTCGTGGGGCTGCTCAACTACCGCAAGCTCTTGCTCGGCTCCGAGCAGGAGCACTTCCTCGGTCGTTTGGGCGATCTCGGGGTGACAGGCTGGGTCGTCTTCGCGCTCCTCGCCGGCGTCGCGCTCTTCCTGCTCGCGCGCTCGCTCGTCGCCGGCCCGCTCGCCCCAAGCCGTCTCGTCGGACACCTCCTCGTGGCGGCGGCCGGGCTGCTCGCGCTCTGGCTCGTCGTGCGCACGCTCGCCGCCGGTGGCCGACCGGGGACCTTGGTCGTGACCTGGATCTACGTCTTCGCCGGTGTCGCCCTGCAGTTCCTCGTCGGCTTGCTGCTCGCTGTCTTGTGCGCGCAGCAGCTGCCGGGGAGGCGCTTCTTCCGGGTCGTCTTCCTCCTCCCGATGATGATCACCCCGGTCGGTGTCGCCTATACCTTCCGCATGCTCACCGATACCGGCAAAGGCCCATTCGCCCCTATCGCGAACTGGCTCGGCTACGCCAACGTGAGCTGGGTCAACGATCCATGGGGAGCTCGGATCGCGGTGATGATCGGCGATCTCTGGCAGTGGACGCCGTTCATGTTCATCGTGCTCCTCGCCGCGCTCGAGAGCCAGTCGCCCGAACCGGTCGAAGCCGCGATCGTCGACGGCGCCAGCCGCTGGCAGATCTTCTGGCACATCACGCTGCCGCAGATCGCCCCGGTGGCGAGCACGGTCATCCTCATCCGGCTGATCGAGGCCTTCAAGATCTTCGACATGCCCAACGTGCTGACCGGCGGCGGGCCCGGTACGGCGACGGAATCGCTCACGCTCCACGCCTACGTCCTCTGGCGCTCGCTCGACTACGGAACGTCGGCCGCGGTCGCCTACTCGCTCCTCTTCGTCGTCACGTTCGTCGGCATCGCCTACGTGCGGCTGCTCCATCGCCGCACGACGACGCTGGGCTGAAGGAGGGCCAGGCATGACGCTGCGTTGGCGCACGAGTCCGACACGACCGGGCCCGCTCGCGGCAGTCGTCTCGTACCTCATCTTGAGCGCTTGGGCGTTCGTCGTCCTCTTCCCGCTCTACTGGCTCGCGATCACCGCCTTCAAGCTGCCGATCCACGTGAACGAGGGTCCGACCTACGTTCCCTTCCTCGACTTCCAGCCCTCGCTGCACGCCTGGCGCTACATCCTGGTCGACCTCCGCAACGACACCCTGCGCCCCTATCTCAACACCGTCGTCGTCGGCGTGACGAGCTCCCTCCTCACCTTGATCCTCGGCGCAGCCGCGACCTACGGGCTGAGCCGGTTCACCTATCGGATCCGTCTAGCCAGCGTCCTCACCTTCCTCGCCGGCGCAGTCCTCACGGCGTTCGCCATCGCCCGCGGACTTCCCTGGCAACTCGCGGTCGCCGGCGGCCTCGGCGCCTTCGCGCTCGCCAGGGCGACCGCGCTGCGCCGCATCCGAGGGCCTCGCCTCGGCAACGCCGACATCGCCTTCTGGATGATCTCGCAGCGCATGTTGCCACCGGTCGCGATCGTGATCCCGATCTATATCCTGTTCCAACGCCTGGCGCTCCTGGACTCGCGCACGGCGCTCGTCATCGCTTACGTCGCGGCGAACCTGCCGATCGCCGTCTGGCTCCTCCGCGATTACTTCCAGACCATCCCGATCGAACTCGAGGAGAGCGCAGCGATCGACGGTGCGAACCGCTACCAGATCCTCTGGCGCATCGTCCTCCCCTTGGCGCTGCCCGGCCTGGTGGCGACGTTCCTCTTCATCTTCGTGCTGGCGTGGAATGAGTATCTCCTGGCGCTCTTCCTGAGCAGCGCGAAGGCGCAGACGATGCCGCTCCTCGTCGCCGCCCAGAACGCGACGCGTGGTCCGCAGTGGTGGTACATGTCCGTCCTCATCCTGCTGATGATCGGCCCGGTCATCGCGCTCGCCATCGTGCTCGAACGGTACATCGCGCGCGGGCTGCTGCTCGGTGCCGTCCGCGGGTAACGGAAGGAGACACGCCGGATGGAACTCCGCGATCGGATCGCCGTGGTCACCGGTGCCGGCTCCGGGATCGGTCGGGCGATCGCCCAACGCTTCGCGCGAGCCGGCGCGACCGTCGTCGCGGCCGACCTCGACCTGGCTGCTGCCGCGGCGACCGCCCGTCTCGCTCCGGATCCGGAACGGATCGTCCCGCATCCGGTCGATGTCCGCGAGGAAGCGAGCGTCCGCGCGCTCATGGCGGCGACGATCGAGCGCTTCGGGCGCATCGACATCCTCGTCAACAACGCCGGGATCGGGACGACCAAGGACCTCGTCGAGACCGACCTCGACGAGTGGGAGAACGTCTTCGCCGTCAACGTCCGCGGCGTCTTCCTCTGCTGCAAGTACGCCTTGCCCGATATGCTGGCCCGACGCTCGGGCGTCATCGTCAACATCGGCTCCGTCGCTGGACTGATCGGCATCCCCAAAAGGGCCGCCTACTGCGCCAGCAAGGGCGCCGTCGTCACCCTCACCAAGCAGATCGCCATCGCGTACGTGCGCGAGGGTATCCGCTGCAACTGCATCTGCCCGGGGACGGTCGACTCCCCCTGGGTCGAGCGGCTGGTCGCGCGCGAACCGGATCCGGTCGCAGCGCGCCGGGCGCTGGAAGCCCGCCAACCGATGGGCCGCCTGGTCCAGCCGGAAGAAGTCGCCGCTGCTGCCCTCTATCTGGCCTCCGACGAGGCCGCCGCGGTGACCGGCAGCGTCCTCGTCATCGACGGCGGCTGGCTCGCACAGTGAGGAGACGGCGATGAAGCGCTACGGACTGACCCTCTGTCTCCGCGACGATCCCGACACCATCGCTGCCTACGTGCAGTATCACCAGGCAGTCTGGCCGCAGGTCTGCGCCCGCATCCGCGAAGTCGGCATCCGCACCATGCGGATCTTCCTGCGCGGGCGGCGTCTCTTCATGTACATCGAGACCGACGACGCCTTCGATCTCGCGCGCGACTTCCCGCGCGTCAACGAGGATCCGGTCTCCGCCGAATGGAACCGCCTCATGGCGACCCTCCAGGAACGTGCGCCGGAAGCGCACCCCGACGAATGGTGGGCGCCGATGGAACTCGTCTTCGACCTCGACTGGCCGCAGCACCGGCACGGTCCCGGCGTCTCCCCGGAGGTGTCGCCGTGACCGCGCTACCGCACCGGATCCTCGGCCGCACCGGGCTCGAGGTGAGCGTCGTCTGCGCCGGATGCGCCCCGCTCGGCGATATGCCGGAAGCCTTCGGCTACCGGGTGCCGGAGGAGCGCGCGCTCGCGACGCTCCGCGCCGTCTTCCGCAGCCCCATCACCTTCCTCGACACCGCCGCCGCGTACGGGGACGGCGAGAGCGAGCGCCGGATCGGGCTCGTCCTCCGCGAACTCGGTGGGCTCCCGCCGGGATACGTGCTGGCGACCAAAGCCGACCGCGACCTGGCGACGGGGCGTTTCGATGCCGACCAGGTACGGCGTTCGGTGGAGCGCAGCCTGCGGCTCCTCGGGCTCGAGCGGTTGCAGCTCGTCTACTTCCACGACCCCGAGCATGCCAGGCTCTCGGTCGCCGACGCGATGGCTCCCGGTGGCCCGGTGGAGGCGCTGCTCGCCCTCCGCGACGAAGGGGTGATCCAGCACGTCGGAGTCGCCGCTGGGCCGATCGACATGCTGATCGCGTACGTGGAAACCGGCGCCTTCGACGTCGTCATCACCCACAACCGCTACACGCTGCTCAACCGCACGGCCGAACCGCTCGTCCAGCGTGCGACGGAGCTCGGCGTCGCGGTGGTGAACGCTGCCCCCTACGGGAGCGGTCTACTCGCCAAGGGGCCGGACGCTTTCCCGCGCTACGCCTACCGTACGGCACGCCCGGAGGAACTCGAACGGGCGCGGCAGCTCCAGACGATCTGCGCCCGCCACGGCGTGCCGCTCGCTGCCGCCGCGCTGCAGTTTTCGCTGCGCGACCCGCGCATCGTCGCCACGATCGTCGGCATGAGCCGGCCCGAGCGCGTCGAGGAGACGGTCCGCCTGGCGACCTGGCCGATCCCCGAAGCGCTGTGGGAAGAGCTGGCCACCGTGCTGCCGCTCCCGTACGACCCGCAGACTGGGCAACTCCTGGCACCGGAGTGAAAGCGAGGCGGAAGTGATGCCGATCGCGAACGTCCCGGTCACCGATACGCACGTCCACTTCTGGGACATCGAACGCTCCGATCTCTACTGGATGACGCCGGAACTGGCCGACCAGTTGCGGCCACTGCGCCGGAGCTTCGGTCCGGACGACCTCGATCCGGAGCGGCGAGCGGTCGGGGTCAACCGGATCGTCATCGTCCAAGCGGCCCGCTCGGAATGGGACCACGCCTGGTGGTTCGCGCTCGCCGAACGATACCCCTGGATCGTCGCCGTCGTCGGCTGGGTCGACCTGGCTGCGTCGGACGTCGGCGAGCGGCTCGACCGATACGGAGCGCACCCTGCCTTCCGCGGTGTGCGGGCGACGGCCGAGAATGAGCTCGACCCCGACTGGCTCGTTCGCCCGGACGTCCTGCGCGGCATCGCTGCCGTCGCCGAGCGCGGGTTGACGCTCGACCTGCTCGTCCGGGTGGAGCACCTCGCGCACGTCCCTCGCTTGGCCGAGCGCTTTCCCGGCCTGACCATGGTCGTCGACCACCTGGCCAAGCCACCGATCGCCAGCGGCGAGCTCGGTCCCTGGCGGGACGGCCTGGCGGCGCTGGTTCCCTATCCCAACGTCTGGTGCAAGCTCTCTGGGCTCCTCACCGAGGCCGGCCCGCAGCCGACCGCCGAGACGATCCGCCCGGTCGTCGAGTTCGCGCTCGAACGCTTCGGTCCGGCGCGGCTCCTCTGGGGGAGCGACTGGCCAGTGGCGACGCTGGCAGCCGACTATCGCACCACGTACCAGGTGTACGCGACGCTCACGGCCGGGCTGAGCGAGGCGGAGCGGGCAGCGATCTTCGGCGGCAACGCCGCACGCGTCTACCGGCTTTCCGGCTGACGAGGGCACCGGCACCGACGCGCCGGTCGCGTCGGGCGTGCCCGACCCAGCCAGTGAGGCGTCGCCCGTTCCCCTGTAGAGTCGACGCGTGCGTCGCGCGATGGGCGAGGCGTGCCTCGTCCGTCCCCCGTAGAGGTGACGCGTGCGTCGCCCACCCGCGCCACTGGACGCGGCGATGCCGCCCGGATGCCCGGCCACGGCGGGCCGGACGGGTCCAAGCAGCGCGTGGCCCCCTACCCGTCGTCGGGTCCGACACTGCCCGGCGCAGCGCGTCGGGCAACGCCCGATCGTCGCACGTGGAGACCCATCCGTCTTCCCCGCAGGGACGGGAGGTGCCTCGCCCTTGGACCCTTGCCCGGTCCACCCGCACCGGCGGTGCGGCAGGACCGCGCGCCGAGCGTCTCCGCCTCGTCCACACCAGCCGCAGGCTACCGTACGCGAGAGAAGCCCGCGCGCTTCGCACGATGGGCGAAGTCGGGCGACTCGTCGCAGGGCGCTTCCCGTCCTTCCCGCGTCGCTCTCCGGTTCGGCCCGAACGGCAGACCAGGCATCGCCCCCTGCAGCACGACCGGATCCTTCCGCGAGCGGAGGTTCTGTCGCATACTATCCTCGTCGGCTTCGATCGAGACACGGGGAGGGAGTCCGATGCAATTCGACGAGTTCATCGGCAAGGTCCAACATCGGGCACGGCTCGCTTCGCGCGGCGAAGCGGAACGCGTCACGCGAGCGGTCCTGGAAACGCTCGCCGAGCGTCTGGCCGGCGGCGAAGCGAAGGATCTGGCCGCGCAGCTCCCGATGATCGTCAAGGACTACATCCTGGAGTATCCGCACGCCGGGGAAGGGCGACACATGTCGCTCAAGCAGTTCTACGAACGGATCGCCGAACGCTTGCACGCGCCGATGCCGGAAGCCGCCTTCTGGGCACGTGCGGTGATGAGCGTCGTTACCGAGGCGGTGAGCGCCGGAGAGATCGAGGACGTCAAGCATCAGCTGGGGCCCGACTACGCACCGCTCTTCGAGTGGGAAGGGCCACGCTGAGCTGCAGCTCCGACCGTTCCGCTGCCCGTGCACGCGCCGCCCAGGTCGTCCCAGGTGGTCCGCGTTCTCCGCGACGCGGACGACCGAGCTTCCTGGGGCGTGCCACGCTCGCCCAGCGAGCCGCCGCACCTCGGGTATGGCTCGCGCTCCTCAGGGACTCCCGAAAACGACCGAATCGGTGCTGCGCGTCCGTGAACGCGACGAGAACGCGCCCCTTCAGGGAAGGAGGATCCGTGCCGATTACAGAACACTGAGCATGCTCTCGCGCTGGACAGGAGGACTGCGTGGGCGAGCACGAGCGTCCGGAGGAGCGAGGCGACAACGAGAACTCGGCTCTTCTCGCGTCCGGCGTGCGCTACCTGCGCGAGGCGGCCGAGCGTGCCGGAGGAGCTCCGGCGCTCCCCGAGGAGGCGACCGAACCGCACCTCCTGAGCGATGCGGTC
>JANZZC010000045.1 GCA_026419575.1 Thermomicrobium sp.
AGATGTGTATAAGAGACAGAAGCTGGAGACCGCTCGACTCGAGGACCTCGGTCGGGCGCGCCGTGTCGTCGCGACCAAGGACAAGACCACGATCGTCGAGGGGTACGGTCGCGAGGAGGACATCAAGGCGCGGATCGAGCAGATCAAGGCGCAGATCGAGCAGACGACCAGCGACTTCGACCGCGAGAAGCTGCAGGAGCGCCTGGCCAAGCTGGCCGGCGGTGTGGCCGTGATCAAGGTCGGTGCGGCGACCGAGGTCGAGCTGAAGGAGAAGAAGCACCGCGTCGAGGACGCGCTCAGCGCGACCCGCGCTGCGGTCGAAGAGGGGATCGTGCCGGGTGGCGGTGTGGCGCTGCTCAACGCGATCTCGGCGCTCGACGAGGTGCAGGCTGAGGGCGACATCAAGACCGGCGTCATGATCGTCAAGCGGGCGCTGGAGGAGCCGCTCCGCGGCATCGTCGAGAACGCTGGCCTGGACGGCTCGGTGGTGATCGAGACGGTGCGGCGCCTCCAGAAGGAGAAGAACAACCCGAACATCGGGTACGACGTGCTCCGCGAGGAGTACGGCGACCTCCTCGAATGGGGCGTCATCGACCCGGTCAAGGTGACCCGCTCGGCGGTCGAGAACGCGGCCTCGGTGGCGGCCATGATCCTCACGACCGAGGCGCTGATCACCGAGAAGCCGGAGAAGGAGAAGACGCCGGCGCCGAGTATGGAGTACTGATCCGGATCGTTCGTCGGCTCGTGTCCGGGGATGCCGGTCGGCATCCCCGGTTTTCTTTTCCACGCTGACGGCAGGTACACTGCAACCGGCTCGTCGTCGCCTCGCCGGTGCCGGGAAGGAGCGATGGCCGCAGAACGTTCCGAGACCACCCAGACGGCATCGAGACGACCGCGCGTTCTCCGCGTCGGGCTCTTCGATGCGTGCTATGCCCGCAACCGCACGACGCTGGCTGCGCTCGTCGCCGGCGGTGCCGAGGTCGCCGATCTGCATGCCGCGATCCTCGAGGGACTCAACGACCGGTTGCGCGTCGCTCGCGGGAAACGCGCGTCGCTCGCCTTCGCGGGGCGGGTCCTCGTGAGCGAGGCTGGCCTCCTCGCGCGAGCGCTCCCGGCGCTGCGCTGGGCCGACGCGATCCTCTGCGGCTATCCGGGGCAGTGGGACGCGGTGGTCTGGGCACCGGTGTCCCGGAGTTTCCGTCGTCGCGTCGTCTTCGATCCCCTGGTCACGCTGACCGAGACGTTCGTCGAGGATCGACGCGTGCTCGCTCCGGAGTCCTTGCAGGGTCGTCTCGTGCGTTGGCTGGATCGCCGCGCGCTGCGCTCGGCCGATGTGATCCTCGCCGACACCCCGCAGCAGGCAGCGTACTGGGCGACGCTCGCTGCCGTGTCGCTCGATCGTTTCGTCGTCGTGCCGGTGGGGGTCGACGAGCCACTCTTCGACCCGGTGCAGTACGACATGTCGGCCGTGACGCGTGCCGATCCCGATCACCTGCGCGTTCTCTTCTATGGGACCTACAGTCCGCTGCACGGAGCGGCGACGATCGTCGAGGCCGTGCACCGGCTGGAGCGGGTCGGCGAGCGCCTGGCCGTCGTCATGATCGGGACCGGACAGTGTCGTCAAACCGTCCAGCGCCGGGCCGCCGAGCTCGGTGTCGAGTGCATCTCGTTCATCGACTGGGTACCGGAGGAGGAGCTCCCTCGGTGGATCGCCTGGAGCGACGTCGTCCTCGGTATCTTCGGAGCGACGGCCAAGGCGGCACGCGTGGTGCCGAACAAGGTCTACCAGGCGATGGCGATGGGTGCGGCGATCGTGACGCGCGACAGTCCGGCGATGCGCTGGCTGGCCGGCGACGGAACGATCGCGTTGCTCGTTCCTCCGGAAGATCCGGACGCCTTGGCCGGCGCACTGCGCACGCTCCGGCGTCCGGAGGCGCGCCGGCTTCTCGGCCGGACAGCTCGTGCGCGCTTCGAACGCGTCGCCTCGACGGCGGCGCGCGCGCGGATCTTGCGACCGGTGCTCGAGCAGCTCGATGCAGGGTGGCTCGCACCCGCGCGGGAAAGCGAGTCGTGAAGGTGGCTGGGGTGCGCGCCCGCTCGCTCCCGGCGCGCTGGCGTCCGCTGGCCGGAGTTCTCCCGCTCGCGGCCGTCGTCTGGCGGCTCGGTCCCGACGAGCTTCTCGCCGCCTCGACCGGGATGTCGCTCGTGCTGCTCCTCCTGGCCACGCTTCTCGCGACGGTGCCGCCGCTCTGCTATGCCTGGCGCTGGCAGCGGCTGCTCGCGGTCGCGGACGCGCCCGTCTCCTTGCCCGAAGCGGTGCGGGTGACCGTCGCTTCCTCGGCGGCGAACTACCTCGTGCCGGCTTTCGGGTGGGCGCCCGCCAAGGTGCTGGCGACGCGGCGCTGGCTCGGGATCGGCGTGCGGCGCACGTTGCCGACGCTCGTCGTCGAGCAGGCGCTCGACCTGGGAGCGCTCCTCGGACTTGCGGTCGTCGGCCTCGCGGGCTCCCCTCTGGAGCGGCTCCGCAGCGCGAGCGCTCCGCTCGTGCGGCCGCTGCCGCTGCTCGCGCTCGGTTTCACCGTCGCGTTCGTCCTGCTGGCTCTCGTGTTGTCCTTCTCCGAGCGAGCTCGGCGGTGGGGCCGCGACCGGGGCGTGGTCGGGCTGCGTGCGGTTCGGGACTTCGCTCGCGATCCGGCCGTGTGGCTCGCGACGCTGGGACGGTGGGGCGCGGAACTGGCGCTCGTCGCGCTCTTGGTCGAGGGCGCGGGAGCGCGACTGGGATGGCGCGACCTCTGCGTCCTGCTGAGCGCACCGAGTCTGGTGGGTCTCCTTTCGCCGATTCCCGGTGGGCTCGGGGTCCGCGAGGCAGCCGGTGTACTGTTGGCGCGGTGGGCCGGGTGGGATCCGGTGACGATCGGAGCGGCGCTCGCCTGGCAACGGATCGTCGCGCTCGCGGGGCTCGGTCTGGTCGGGCTCGCGAGCGATATGGTGCGGAGAGGCCGGACGTGAAAGATCGGATCGCGCGTTCCGCGTTGGATCGCTTCTCCGACCCAGCGATCGTCGCGATCTGGAGCCTGGGTCTGCTGCTGCGGCTCGTCGCCATGCCGCTCACCTTCCACACCGACCTCTACCAGATCTACTCGCGGGCGGCGCTCGCCCTCGCGACCGGCGACTGGTTCGCCTGGAACTCCCAGCTCGTCGCTCAGCTCGTGCATACGCTCTGGTTCTTCCTGGTCCGTCCGGCCTTGCCGGGAAGCGATGGCCTCTGGTCACCGACCGCCGGTGTCGCGGGGATCGGAGCGCAACCGGCCGACGTCGAGCGCTTCCTGCAGTATCCTCTGCTGGCGCGGGCCTTGGTGCTCCTGAAACTGCCCTACCTGGCCGGCGATGCCGTGACGGGTTGGCTTCTCGCTCGTCTCGCTCCGGAGGAACGGCGCCGCTGGGTCCTCGGACTCTGGTGGTTGAATCCGATCGTCGTCTACACGAGCGCTTGCTTCGGTCGTCACGACACGCTCTGGATCGCGCTTCTGGTCACCGGGGCCGCCGCTGCGGCGCTCGATCGCCGCTGGTGGGGCTTCGCGCTGACGACGCTCGCTGCGGCGGCGCGCTTCTTCCCCGTGTTCGTGATTCCCTTCTATTTGGTTTCCTTCCGCCGCTCGTGGCGGCAGGTACTGGTCGGGTTCGGAGCCGTGGCGTTCGCGTGGCTCGCCGTCGATGCCGCCTTCGTCTTCCGGCGCGGCGTCAGCCCGACGCTCACCCTGCTCGGCGATTACCCGCACGTCCGGTACCTGGTCGCCGTCGCGCTACCGGCCGGAGGCGATGTCCCGCTTCCGGTCTTCCCGCTGCTCTACACGGTGGTCCTGTGCGCGTGGCTCCGCCGTGCTCCGCAGGGAATCGGCGCGTACCGTGCGGCAGCTGCGGCGGTGCTCTGTGCGGTCGTCGCGTTGACACCGGTGCATCCCCAGTACGTCGTCTGGGCGCTCCCGTTCGCGGTGCCGGTGCTCGCTCGAGACGGGGTGGGGCGCAGTCTCGCCGTGGTGCAGGCGGGAGCGTTTCTCCTGTGGCTGCTGCGTTGGGGAGCTCCGGTGACGACCGAACTCTTCCTTCCCCTCGGGGACGAATTCGTCCGCTCTTTGCCCGACCCCCAACTCGTCGCCGCGGCCCTGGTGCCGGCGTCCGTCTGGCAGCCGGCCTTGCGGGCGGTCCTGACGGGAGTGACGCTCTGGATCGGGTGGCTCGCCGTCGAGGAGGAGCTGCGGCGGAGATCGGGCAGACGGGAACCGGCGGTCCAGGTGGTCGGAGACGAGCGATGAAGGTCGGGTTGGTCCGCGCACTCGTGGTGCTGATCGTCGTCCTCCCGATCGGGAGCGCGTGCCGCTTACCCGTCGCGATGGTCGCGTCGTTGCCCGACACGGCAAGCACCGTGACCGTCCGCACGACGCTCGAGCAACCGTTCTACTCGGCGGCCGACGGTCTCACCGCCGTCCAGCTGCGACTCAATCTGCCAGCGACCTTCGCACCGGGCGAGCGTCCGTCGCTCGGGGGCGGCGGGACCCTGCGCGTCCTTTACGCGCCCGAAGTCGATCCGCGGTATCCGGACCGCGATTTCTACGCCTGGCCGGACGATCAGGGATGGATCGGCGAGCTCCTACCGGGACGCGTCGTCGAAGCCACCTTCCTCTCGCGCTACCCGGGACTCGACGGGATCACCGTGCGGGTCGGAACCTACGGCGCCGATGTCGGTACGGGACTCGGCAGACTCCGCGACGACGTCACCGCCATCGTGCGGGAGGCGCCGATCGCCGGACTGGAGCTCGCGACGCTCGCTGGTGGTGGGTCGGTCGAGGTCTTGGGGAGCCGCGAGGGCTGGATCCGCGTCCGTCTCGCCGACGGCCGTATCGGGTACGTCGACCGGGCGAACTTCGCGGCGCTCCCCGAGCCGACGCGGCGGAACGAGGGCTCGCTCCTGCTCCGCCTCTACAACGGGGAATCCGGGCGACCGTTGCGCGAAGCGCGTCTCGACGCGGCGGCGCTGAGCGACGAGAGTCACGTCACGTTCCGGTTCGCGCCCGTCGCCGATTCCTACCAGAAGACGTACCGGTTCACGGTGGAAGCGGTCGGCTCGTCCCCCGGGCACGCGGTCACCCTCTGGGCCGACCGGGCGAGCGGCGAGCTGGTGTTCCGGCCCAGTTACGCTCGGGTGGTGCTCGCCGAGGCCTCCCTGGACGGAGGACGCTGGTCGGGCGTCGAGAGCGCGCTGGAGGTGCGCTTCCCGCCGATCCGTCCGACGCGCGATACCTACTTGCGCATCGTCGTCGAGGCGGGCGAACGGCCGCTCATCCTGCACTGGTCGAACGTCCGTCCGCCCGGCGGGCTGCCGCTCGAGAGTCGCGACAACCCGGGAATCTGGGGCGGGGTCGTCTTCAACGCACGGTACGTGGAGAAACTGCCGCTGGAACTCCTCGCGCGGCGGGCCGTTGCCGGAGCGGCGATGCGTTTCCTGAGCGATCCACCGTTGGCCGTCGCCTACGGCATCGTGCTCGTGGGACTCGCGGGACTGTGCGTGCGG
>JANZZC010000068.1 GCA_026419575.1 Thermomicrobium sp.
GCGGTCGACCGCGCGATCGAAGAGGGCGTCACGCTGGTCTCGATGGTCGGAACCATGCTCTGGCGGATGCTCGAGGAGCGGGGCGATCGACCGTACCCGTCGCACCTGCGCGCGGTGCTGCTCGGCGGTGGACCGGCGCCGCGCCTGCTGCTCGATCGCGCGCTCGCGCTGCGCGTGCCGGTGCTGCAGACCTACGGCTTGACGGAAACCGCCTCGCAGTTGGCGACGCTGGCGCCGGAGGACGCGCTGCGGAAGCTGGGTTCCGCCGGGAAACCGCTCTATCCGAACCGCTTGCGCATCGTGCGGGAAGACGGCAGCGTGGCTCCGCCGGGCGAACCAGGCGAGATCGAGGTACAGGGGCCGGTCGTGACGCCGGGCTATTGGCGTCAGCCGGAGCGGACCGCGCGCGCGTTCCGCGACGGATGGCTGCGGACCGGGGACCTCGGTTACCTCGACGAGGAGGGCTTCCTCTACGTGCTCGACCGGCGGGACGATCTGGTCGTCACCGGTGGCGAGAACGTTTATCCGGCCGAGGTCGAAGCGGTGCTCCTCGCGCACCCAGCGGTCGTCGATGCGGCCGTGATCGGGGTGCCGGATGTCGAGTGGGGGCAGCGGGTGGCTGCTGCTGTCGTCGTGCGGCCGGGTACTGCGGTGACCGAACAGGAGCTCGTGGCGTGGTGCCGGGGGCAGCTGGCCGGCTACAAGATCCCGCGGGAGATCCGTTTCGTCGGTGAGCTCCCGCGCACTGCGAGTGGCAAGCTCCAGCGCTGGCGCGTGCGCGAACGCTGGGGCACGACTGGGGAGATGGGCTGACCGGCGCTCGCATGCTGCTCGCAGAGCACGCTTTCTCCGTCGCGACGTTCCGTCGGTTTCCGCGGTCGTCCGGCGCTGTGCCCGCGCGAGCGGGTGGCTCCCGGTAGCACCCCACGCAGGGGCGTCGCGTCGACGCTCGGGACCGTGGCGGTCGGATCGCCTCGGCGGGAACGTGCCGATGCGAGCGCTGTCGGTGCGGCCGAGTCGTGCACGGCGACGGGGCGCGAGCCTCCGCCGCCGGACCCTGGTCGGCGGCTGCCGGGACGCGAGCAGCGATCCCGATCGTCCGCTTGCCGGCGCGGGCGAGGCGCGGCTCGCGCCGGCCCCGGGACCTGCTGTCGCGCGTGCCCGCGTCCCAGCGGGCTGGTCGTCCGGGGGAGGGCCGCTACTTCGCGGGGCCACCGGACTCGACCGGCGGGGAACGCCGCGCAGCGCGCAAACGATCTCCCTCGCACCCGGTCGCTCCCACGGCTGCACGGGAACGGTGTAGCGGAGCGGCGTAGGCTCCTCGTGCGGGCGAGAGCGGGCGCGGGACAGCGGAGCTGCTGCACTGCAGGCACGGTGGGGCGAGGTCGCCTCGTCCCTGCGCGGAGAGAGGACGGCGGAGCGGCGACGCTCGGCGGCGCAGCGCCGGATCCCATCGACTGCCGCCGATCCCCACGGTGGGGAAGAGCACGGCTGGCCTGGGTGGTTCGGGGATCGGCGCACGGAGACGGCAGCCGGATCCGTGAAACGAGGGGGTCACCGACCTGGCCGGTCCGATCGCAGCACGAGTTCGCCCGACGCGCGGTGCATCGCGAGGGCGCGCCTGTCGGGCCGACCGCGACGTCGGGACCGGCCGGGACGCTGTCCACGACGAGGTATCGGACGAGACGTGGCCGAGCGGACACAGCGTCCGTAGCAGCTTGCGGCCCGCATCGGGGTGGACATCGGAGGGCGGTTCCCGGAGATGTCTCGGCGGTGGCCGATTGCCCGAGGACACGCGGACACCGTACAATGCGCGGAGGCGAGAGCAGCGTCCGGGCATGCTGAACGGGGTGGGGCATGTATCTGCTCGATCAGCCAGATGCAGCGTTGGCGTACCGGCGGCAGTATCGGGGGCTGATCGGGATCACGAGCAAGGTGCCGCTGCGCGACCGCGCGATGTTGAGCCTCGTCTACACGCCGGGAGTGGCTGAAGCCTGCCGGGTGATCAGTCAGGACGAGGTCGCTTCCTTCGACCTGACCGGTCGAGGCAACACGGTCGCCATCCTGACGGACGCGTCGGACCTCTTCGGTCCGACGCGCGCGCCGGTCGAGGCGGCGCTCCCGCTGCTCGAGGCCAAGGCGGTGCTCTTCAAGACGTTCGCCGGTGTCGACGCCGTACCGATCGGTGTCGATCTGACCGATCCGCTCGAGATCGTCGAGGTCGCGCGTTCGCTCATCCCGACCTTCGGTGCCATCTGTCTCGATCACATCCGGGCGCCGCACAGCTTCACGATCCAGGATCACCTCGAGAAGGCAGCGCCGATCCCGGTCTTCTCCAACCAGCATCACGGGACGGCGATCCTCGTGCTCGGAGCGCTCAAGAACGCGCTCGAGGTCGTCGGGAAGCGACTCGAGCAGGTGCGGGTCGTCATCGCCGGGGCTGGCTTGGCCGGGATCGGTGTCGCGCGCCTCCTGACGCGCGTGGGCGTCAAGGACCTCATCGTCTGCGACCGGGCCGGCGCGATCTATCTCGGGCGACCCTACCGGATGAACTGGGCGAAAGCGTATCTCGCGAAGGAGACGAACCCGGAACGGCGCCGCGGCTCGCTCGCCGAAGTGCTGGAGGGGGCCGACGTCTTCATCGGCCTGGCGCGGGGGAACATCCTGACGCCGGAGATGGTCGCGAAGATGGCGCCGGATCCGATCGTCTTCGCGCTCGCCCTCCCGACGCCCGAGATCGACCCGACGTTGGCGCGGCAAGCGGGAGCGGCGGTCGTGGCGACCGGCCGCTCCGACTATCCCAATATGATGGACGTCTCGCTCGTTTTCCCCGGTGTCTTCCGCGGGCTTCTGGACTCCGGTGCTCGCAATATCCGGCTGCGGACGCTCATCTACGCGGCCGAAGCGCTGGCCGGTCTCGTGCCGCCGGAGCAGCGAGGCCCGGACCACATCGTGCCGCAGATCTTCGATTTCCGGGTCGCGCCGGCGATCGCCGCCGCGGTCGTGCAGGCGGCGCTCGAGACGGGCGAGGCGACGCGGCCGGTCGACCCGCAGCAGGTCGCCGAGAATACCAGGCGGTACATCTACGAGGGGGCGTTCGAGCCGCCGCGACCCTCGAACCGACGACCGCGGTCGCTGGCCGAGCAGGCCCTGGATCTGCGCCGGCGCTACCGCGGCGTCCTGGAGATCCGCAGCAAGCTGCCGGTCCGCGATCACCACATCCTCAACCTGCTTTACCTCCCCCCGGCGGCGCTGGCACCGGTCGAGGAGGTACGGAAGCACCGCGAGGCGGTCTACGACCTGACCGTGAAAGGAAACCTGGTCGCGATCGTGACCGACGGGAGCGCGGTGCTCGGCCTCGGCGATATCGGGCCGCAGGCCGCATTGCCGGTGATGGAGGGGAAGGCGGTCCTCTTCCAGTCGCTCGGGGGTGTCGAGGCGTTCCCGATCTGCGTCGCCGAGCGCGATCCTGAGCGGATCGTCGATATCGTCACAGCCATCGCCCCCTCGTTCGGCGGCATCAATCTCGAGGACATTTCGGCGCCCCGGTGCTTCGAAATCGAGGCGGCGCTCAAGGAGCGCCTCGATATGCCGGTGTTCCACGACGACCAGCACGGCACGGCGATCGTCGTCTTGGCTGGCCTCATCAACGCGTTCAAGCTCCGGGGAACGCCGCTCAGCGAGGCGCGCATCGTCATCAACGGCGCCGGAGCGGCTGGCATCGCGACGGCCAAACTCTTGCTGGTGTATGGAGTGGGAGACGTCGTCCTCTGCGACCGGCACGGCGCGATCTACCGCGAGCGGGAAGTTGGCATGAACCGCTACAAGATGGAGATCGCCCGATTGACGAACAAAGCGGGCGTGCGAGGCAGCCTCGCCGAGGTGCTCGCCGGTGCCGACGCGTTCGTCGGCCTCTCGAGCCCGAACATCTTGACGCCGGAGATGATCCGGACGATGGCGCTCGATCCCATCATCTTCGCGCTCGCCAATCCCGATCCGGAGATTCATCCCGACCTGGCGCTTGAAGCCGGTGCCCTGGTGGTCGCGACGGGGCGCTCCGACTTCCCGAACCAAGTCAACAACTCGCTCGCGTTCCCGGGCGTCTTCCGCGGTGCGCTCGACGTGCGGGCGCGCGACATCAACGATGCGATGAAGCTGGCCGCTGCCCAGGCGATCGCCGGGTTGGTCTCGCCGCGCCAGCTGTCGCCCCAGTACATCATCCCGGACAGCCTGGATCTCAACGTTCCTCCGGCCGTCGCGGCGGCGGTCGCCCGAGCGGCGATCGAGACGGGCGTCGCACGGGTCCAGCTGGACCCCGAGGAGATCGCGGCGCGAACCCGGGAGCTTCTCTACGAAGGGGTGCGCCACTGAGCGTGCGGTGGCGCTCGCCGGTTACGGTAAAACCGAGAGGGAGAGGCGGCGATGTGGGGAACGCTCGTCGTGTTCCTGGTGACGGCCGGCGTCGTCGTCCTGACCGGCTGGGAACTGACGCGACGAGCGGAAGTCCTCGCTGAGCGTACCGGGCTCGGGCATGCCTGGGTCGGGGCGATCGTCCTCGCTGCCGCGACGTCGATGCCGGAACTCTCGGTCGATCTCATCGCCGTGCGGAGCGGGGCAGCCAATTTCGCGATCGGCGACCTGTTCGGCTCGTGCATGGTCAACATGCTGGTGCTGGCGGTCGCTGATCTTCTGACTCCTCAAGTACGGATCTTGACGCGCGTCGTGATCGATCAGGCGCTCGCCGGCGTGCTGGCGATCGTGGTTCTCGCACTGGCTGCTCTGGGGGTTGTGGCCGGTCGAGTGCTCGTCGTCGGCGGAGCGAGTTGGGCGACGTTGCTCATCGGCCTCGTCTACCTATGGGGTGCATGGCTCCTGCACGTCACCCGTCGAGCGCGCGTGCTCCCGGTACCGGTCGAAGTACCGGAGCACCAGCGCGCTCCGCTCCCGCTGATCGTGCTCCGTTTCGTGCTGGCGACCGCGGTCCTCGTCGCGGCCGCCTGGTTCCTGATCCGGTTAGCCGAAGCGTTGGTGGAGCAGCTGGGGCTGACGCAGGGCTTCTTCGGGATCGCAGTCCTCGCGGTGGTGACCTCCCTGCCCGAGGCCGTCGTTTCTGCTGCGGGTATCCGTGCTGGTTCCTACGATCTCGTCGTCGGTAACCTGCTCGGTAGCAATGCGGTCAACATGGTGATTCTGCTCGCGCTCGATCTGGCCGACGGCGGGGGGCCGCTGCTCGCTGCGGCGGAACCGACCGTGCTGGTCGGCAACTTGTTCGCGATCGTGCTCACCGCGCTCGTGGTGCTCGGAACGCTCAGCCAGGCCGAATCGCGGTACCGCCTGCTCGACCCCGGCGCCGTTCCGGTCGTCCTCGGGTACGTGGTCGGACTCGTCCTCGTGTACTCCTTCATGTAGTTCTGTGCGGTGCCGCGCTCGTGAGTTCCCAGGAGGCATAGGGCCAGCGTCGGCGGATCGCTTTGTGCAGTTCCACCGCGACGACGATCGTCCCGGCGACCAGGAGCATCCGCGGCCAGAGTTCGATGGCGATCGGCTCCACCCGCAGGACATATTGCATGAACGGAAGATGCAACGCGACGACATGCAGGGCCAGAGCCGCGGTAGTGCCGACGAAAAGGAAGCGATTCGAGAGCGGCGGGATCCGGAAGAGCGACTGGGTACTCGAACGAGCGTTCCCGACCTGGAACGTTTGGAAGAGAACCACCGTCGTCAGCGCGACGGTGCGGGCGAGGTCGAGCGAGCCGTACTCGGCGAGCGTGCGTTCGAAGATCCAGAGCGTGCCGACCGTCATGACGATACCGCTCAGCGCGACCCGTTCCCAGAGGAGCGCCGAGAGGATGCCTTCGCGGCGAGGTCGTGGGCGACGGCGCATCAGGTCGCCCTCTTTCGGTTCGACGGCGAGCGCGATGTCCTGCACGCCGTTGGTCACCAGATTGACCCAGAGCAATTGCGCCGGATAGAAGGGGAGCGGAAGATCGAGGAAGATGGCCGTCGGGAGGAGGAAAACCATCGCCGCACTGGTCGAGAGCAGGAAGAACGTCGCTTTGCGCAGGTTGTCGGCAGCGGCTCGCCCTTCTTCCACCGCAGCGGCGATCGTGACGAAGTTGTCGTCGGCGAGGACGATGTCCGCTGCCTCCCGGGCGACGTCGGTCCCGCTCCGTCCCATCGCGACGCCGACGTCGGCGGCCCGGAGCGCGGGCGCGTCGTTGACGCCGTCTCCGGTCACGGCGACGGTTTCGCCGAGCGCTTGTAAGGCACGGACGATCCGCAGCTTCTGTTCCGGCTCGACGCGCGCGTAGACGTTGACGGTACGCACCCGGTCGCGGAGCGCGTCGTCGTCGAGGCGAGCGAGGTCGCGGCCGGTGAGCACGGGGCTTCCCGGCGGC
The DNA here is from genome assembly GCA_026419575.1 of Thermomicrobium sp. GTDB lineage: Bacteria > Chloroflexota > Chloroflexia > Thermomicrobiales > Thermomicrobiaceae > Thermomicrobium. The sequence continues at coordinate 6,399 of JANZZC010000068.1, forward strand.
GCGATCCCGAGCTCGGCGGCGATGGCCGCCGCGGTCTCGGCGTGATCGCCGGTGATCATCAGGACGCGCACGCCGGCAGCGTGGCACTGCACGATCGCCTCCTTGACGCCTGATCGGGGTGGGTCCCAGAGGGCCACTAGCCCGAGGAAGACGAGGCCGCTCAGGTCAGCGAAGGCTCGCTCGTCCCGTTCCGTCGTCTCTCCGGTGGCGACGCCCAGGACGCGGAAGCCGCGGCGGGCCAGCGATGCCGCGGCCTCGAGGACAGTGGCGCGATCGAGCTCGACCGCGCCAGCGTCGCTCAACCAGTGGGAACACATCTCCAGAACGCGTTCCGGTGCCCCCTTCACGAACACGATCGGCCGTTCGTCGGTCGCGCAGAGGATCGCGGCGAAGCGGCGTTCCGGCTCGAACGGAAGCACAGCGACCTGCGGGAAGCGCTGGCGCAGCTCGGACACGTCGGCCAGTGTCCGCTGAGCGGCGACGAGGAGCGCGATGTCGGTCGGATCGCCGACGCCGAGCTGGTCGTCATGCGGATCGCTGGCGAGTTGCGCTTCGTTGGCCAGCGCGCCACCGAGAAGGACGAGCTCGTGCGGTGCCAGGCGCTGGAGGAGCGTCCCGAAAGCGAGGCGTTCCGGGAGTTCGATGGTCCGCGTCACCGGCTCGGTGGGGCCGGTGGAGATTTCGCGTTCGTGGCCGGCTGCCCAGACGAAGCGTAGCGTCATCCGGTTTTCGGTCAGGGTGCCCGTCTTGTCGGATCCGATCACGGTGGTGCTCCCGAGCGTCTCGACGGCAGGCAGATGGCGGACGATCGCGTTGCGTCGTGCCATCCGCTGGACGCTCACCGCGAGCACGATCGTCAGGATGACCGGCAGGCTTTCCGGTACGATGGCGACGGCCGCACCGACCGCGAAGGCGAGTACCGTCCCGAGTGCGTCGCCTCGTGCGATGCCGAACGCGGCGATCGCGAGAATGCCGAGGAGAACGAAAAGCGTGATGGTTCGCGCGAAGCGGGCGAGCTGCTGCTGGAGGGGTGTCACCGGCGCGGCCTCGCGTTGCGCGATCGCACCGATACGACCGACCTCCGTGCGTGGTCCGGTCGCCACGACGACGCCGCGGCCGCGGCCGCTGGTGACGACGGTGCCGAGGTAGGCCATCGAGGTGCGATCCGCGAGGGGCGTCTCCGGGTCGACCGGGTCGACCCGCTTGGCGACCGGGACCGATTCGCCGGTCAATACCGACTCGTCGATCATCAGGGCGACCGCCGTGATCAACCGGAGATCGGCCGGGACGCGCGTGCCCGATTCGAGCACCACGATGTCCCCGGGCACGAGTTCGGTGCTCTCGACGACTCGCTCGATACCGTCGCGGAGAGCTCGGGCTTTCGGAGCGAGGTACCGCATGAGCGAGCGGATCGCCGATTCGGCCCGCCACTCCTGGACGAATCCGAAGAAGGCGTTGATCGCGAGTGCCGCGACGATGACGCTCGCGTCGATCCATTCCCCGAGGGCGGCTGCGACGACCGCGGCGAGGAGGAGCGCGACGACGAGCGGGCTGGCGAACTGACGGATCAGGATGACCAGCGGGTTGGGTGGCGGTATTTCGGCCAAGCGGTTGGGCCCGAAGACGGCGAGGCGACGCCGTGCTTCGACCGAGGTGAGGCCTTGCGGGGAACTCGCGAGCGCCTGCAACGCTTCCTCGGCGGGAAGCGCGTGCCACGGCAGGTCGAGCGGGAGCGTCGGCGGCCCACCGGTCGGGCGCGTTACGGGCGTTCCGTCTTCACGGATTCCTATCATCGGCGCGTTCGCTCCTGAGCGATCGCCTTCAGGATGTCGTGGCGCGTCACGATACCGACGAGTTTTCCGTCGCGGACGACCGGTACGTGGCGCACGTTCGCCTCGACCATCCGCTGGGCGAGTTCGCCGAGCGTCGTCTCTTCGCTGGCTGTCAGCTCGGGCTCGTGCGCGACGGCACCGGCCTTTAGGTTCCGGGCCTCGGCGTAGAGTTCCTCGAGCCGCTGCGGATCGATCCAACGGCCGAACAGCTGCGGAGCCTGGAAGGCCGAAAACGGAATCGGGCGCTCCTCCATCAGGAAGTCCTCTTCGCGAATCAGGCCGATCAACTTGCCGTCCGGTGCGACGACGGGGATCGCGCCGATCTGGTGCTCGAGCATGAGTCGCGCGACCTCTTCGAGCGTCGCGTCCGGTCCGACCGTGATCGGGTTCGGGGTCATGATGTCGCGAACCCGCAGCGGTTCGACGGTTTCCGGCGTTTCCTCGATCGCGCGGCGAACGGCGGGTGGCCGGTGCAGGAGCAGCGGGACCGTCGTCGCGTGCAGGACGTGCTCCGCGGTCGATCCGAGGAGGACGCGACGGACACCGCTCATGCCGTGCGTGCCCATCGCGATGAGCCCGACGTGTTGGCGCACCGCTTCGGCGGCGATCGTCTCCGCTACCTGCCCCTGGGCCACGCTCCAGGTGACGCGGTAGCCGCGGGCACGCACGCGTTGGGCGACTCCCTCGAGGTAGGTCTCCCAGCGGGCCGGATCTTCATCGTCGACGAGCACGTGGAGGAGATGGAGCGCGATCGCGTCGCGGTCACGTCCGAGCAGTTCGAGCGCCGTATCGATCGCTTCTTCGGCCAAGGCCGATCCGTCCAACGGGACGAGCACCGGGGAGAGCGGCACGTGCGCGTTGGGAGGCGGGATCGGGACGCCAGCTCGCACGACGATCGTCGGCTGGTGCGCGCGCTGGACGACCGAGAACGTCACGCTTCCGACCAGGAGACGAGCGATGCCGAGTCGGCCGTGACTGCTCAGGACGAGCGCAGCCGCACGCTGCTCGTCGGCGAAGGCGACGATCGACTTGGCTGGTTCGCCGAGCCGCACCTCGACGCGGCAGCGGACGCCGGTCACCGCTGCGGCGAGCTTCTCGATCGCCTGGCGGCGCTGCTCGAGCCAGCGTTGGACCAGGCGGTCGACCTGCTCGCCCTCGGCCTCGAGATAGGAGCGCAGCGACTCGGTGATTTCGACGACGGAGAGCAGCACGAGTTCGCTCCCGAGCCGTTCCGCGACCGCGCGTCCGTAGGGAATCGCGCAGTGCGTCACGCGTTCGGGATCGAGGTACGTCGGGAGCACCGGAACGACGACTGGCCCCTGCATGAACCGCTCCTCCCCTCCCACGGTTTTCTGCCGCACTCGCTCGTAGCCTAACACGTTCCGTGACCGACGTCAGGGAACGGCATCTCCCGCGCCTGCACGCGGGGAGAAAGCGGTGCTCCGGCCGAAGAGCGCTGGCGAGCGATGCAGTCGACGATCGTCACGAGTGCCTCGGCTGGCGAAACGGGTCGTGCAGTGTAATATTGTAATCGGCGCAATCGACAGAAGGAGCGAGAACGATGGCGCAGGATCGGTTCGCTCGAGAAGTGCAAGCCTGGTTCGTCGGCCGGTTGCCGGAAGGCTGGTTCGTCGAGCCGCCGGAAATTCGCTACGACCGCGACGAGATTCTCGTCGTCGGCCGGCTGTCCGAACCCTCGCTCCCGGAGGGAGCGACCGAAGAGGAGCGACAGGCCGCGTGTGTCGCACGGATCCAGCGGTTCCGCGAGGAGACGCGCGGCCAACGGATGCGGATCGCGAGCGAGGCGGAGTACCGGTTCGGACGGAAGGTCTCGTGGGGCGCTGCCTGCGGCCCAGTACGGCAGCTCTTCACTGTGCTGAGCGTGCCGGTGATGACCCGCTTGCGGCTCGCCGAGCGGCAGGTACTGGACACGCTCGTCGAGGCCGGGATCGCGCGCAGCCGGAGCGAGGCGCTGGCCTGGTGCGTCCGCCTGGTCGGCCGCCATCAGGCGGAATGGCTCGAGGAGCTGCGGCAGGCGCTCGTCCGTGTCCAGGAACTCCGGCAGGCGGGCCCGGAGGTCGAGTGAACGATCGCGCAGAGCGAGTTTCCGAACGAGTGGAGGGTCATCGAATGCTGCGTACGATGTTCTCGGTGCGACCCATCGTCGATCAGGGTGAAGGTTTCGCGGCCGCCGGCACGGCGATGCCAGCCGACCCGGAGACGCTCCTCGATGCGTTCTCCCAGGCGGTGGTTCGGGTCGTCCAGAGCGTCGCGCCGGCCGTCGTCGGTCTGCAGGTCGTGCGTCCGGTCGCGACCCCGCAGCGGGTCGCCGAGGTGCCCGGCGCGGGATCGGGCTTCCTCATCACGCCGGACGGGTACCTGCTCACGAACAGCCACGTCGTGCACCGTGCTCGCCGCATCGTGGTCTCGCTGGCCGACGGGACGGAGCTCCCGGGGACGCTCGTTGGCGAGGATCCGGCGACCGACCTCGCGCTCGTGCGCGTACAGGCTTCCGGGTTGCCGGTGGCCGAACTCGGCGACTCGGATCGTCTGCAGGTCGGGCAGCTGGTGATCGCGATCGGCAACCCGCTCGGGCTCCAGGCAAGCGTCGTGACGGGCGTCGTTTCCGCTCTCGGCCGCTCCCTGCGGGGCCCGGACGGCCGGTTGATCGAGAATGTCATCCAGACGGACGCGCCGCTGAACCCCGGCAACTCGGGCGGGCCGCTCGTCGATACTCGCGGTAAGGTGGTCGGCGTCAATACGGCGATCGTCGCGGGCGCCCAGGGGCTGAGCTTCGCCGTGCCAGCGAACACCGCGGAGTGGGTCGTCGGTCAGCTGCTGCGCGAGGGACGCGTGCGTCGGGCCTGGCTCGGCATCGTCGGCGAACTCCGCGCGGTGCCGGGACGCTTCGTCCCTGAGCGCGGAGAGCCGCGGGCAGCGGGGATCGTCGTGCTCCAGGTAGTCGCGGGGAGCCCGGCGGAGCGGGCCGGTCTCCGGCCGGGCGACGTCATCGTCAGCCTGGACGGTGTCCCGGTCCGGTCGCCGACCGACCTGCAGCGGGCGCTCAGCCGGGCAGCGATCGGCAGCGTCGTCACGCTCGGTATCGTGCGGCAAGGCAAGTTGCTCGCGCTGCAAGCCGAGCTCGCGGCCGAACCGGCGCGCGAACGCTAGCGCAGGCGGGCGACCTCGGGGAACAGCCGCTGCGCGACCAGGGTGAACGCGAGCGCGATGCTCGCTGCTCCGGCGACGGCGAGCGGTACACCGATCAGGTCGCCGATCCCGCCGAGCGCCATGGTGCCGAGCGGCATGAGCCCCATCGGGATCAGCGTGTAGAGCGCCATCACCCGGCCGCGGAACTCGTCGGCGACGGTCAGCTGGATGAGCGTGTTCGTGAGCGCCATGAGCAACGTCTGGCTGGCACCGATGAGGAAGAGCAGTACCGCGGAGAGCGTCACCCAATGCGAGAGCGCGAAGGCGATTAAGCTCGCCGCGAAGACGATGTTGACGGCGAAGAGCCAATGCCCGCGCTTCCCGCGAGCCCCGAGGTGCCCGACGAGGAGCGCGCCGCTCAGCGCACCGGCGCCGTTGATGCCCATCAGCGTCCCGTACCCGGCAGCACCGGTGTGCAGGACGTCGCGGGCGAAGACCGGCATGAGCTGGAGGTAGGGGCGACCCAAGAACGTGGGCACGGCCAGCAGCGTCAAGAGCCCCAGCAGCCGACGGTCCCGCCGCACCGCGCGGAGTCCCCGGCGCACGTGCAGCGACAGCGAGGCGTTGCCGGTCCTGCTCGGCGGCGAGGGGGCGAGCGTCCAGACGGCCCAGATGACCGGAAGATAGCTCAGGCCGTTGAGCACGAAGGCCCAACCGGTACCCGCCGCTGCGACCAGGAGGCCAGCGAGCGACGGCCCGACGACTGCAGCCGCGTTCCAGGCGGCCGAGTTGAGGCCGACCGCGGACGCGACCCGCTCCGTGCCGACGATGCTCGGCACCATCGCCTGGCGCGCTGGGTTGTCGAACGCCATGACGGTAGCGGTAGCGGCGGCGATCGCCAGGATGTGCCAGGGGCGCACGACGCCGGTGAGATCGAGCACACCGAGGAGGAGAGCGAGCGCTGCCGCGAACGACTGCGTCACCAGGAGGATGCGTCGTCGGTCGACCCGATCGGCGACCGCGCCACCGACCAACGTGATCGTGAGCGTCGGCACAGAGCGGAGGAGCCCGTACAAGCCCAGGTAGAGGGGCAAGTCGGTGAGCGCCAGGATGAGCCAGCCTTGGGCGACCAGCTGCAACCAGCTGCCGACGTTGGAGACGAGCATGCTCGCCCAGAAGCGCCGGTAGGCAGGGACGGCGAGCGCGCTGCGATCGAACGCCTCGCGGAGGCGGGAAAGACGCGAGATCGCCGACGCAGCTGGCCGCCCAGTTCCCATGGTTAGCCCTCCGGACAGCGTCCCGCGGCTACGGTGCCGAGTTCGTGCGGCCGGGACTCGTGTGCCAGCGGGCAATCATAACAGCGACGCCCCGGTGGGGGTATGGCTCCCGCCCACGGCAAGTACCCGCTCGCTGCGTCTCTCCCGCCTCCCTCAGCGGGGCGTCCCGGCCTGCGCCCGTTCGCGACAGCGAGCGGGATCAGTCGTCGCGCAGCTCCGGACGCCGCAGCCAAGGTGCACCGGTCGCGCCTCGCCCGCTCGACGCTCGGGTGGCTCGCTAGCCGGGCACAGCCGACAGGGATCGCTGCGAGGGGCGAGCGGCGCGCCGGCAGCGTCGACCATGAGACCCGATCGATTCCCGCGGAGCGGACGCGGCGGCCGCCCATCGGAGCGGGACACGCACCGCTCGAGCGTACCGCCGAGCGCGGTATGCCGAGAGGCCCCCTTCCGATCCGTTCGGGTCGGGCGCTCCCGACCGCTGGAGGGAACCGGGGTGGTCGGCACGTGCCGGTGGGTGCGATGCCGGCGACGTTCCCGAACGAGCCCGGTCGGGTGACGCCCGCCTCGTCCGACCGGGCCGGGGACGTGATCTGCACCTGCACCGGCCATGACCGTCCTCGGCGAGATGCTCCGCGCTTCCTCCCGCTGCCACGCGGTACCCCCGCTCCTGTGCGGTCACCGGAGCGGGTAGCGGTCTCCGCGCGTGCCGCGGGCAGCAGCGCGGGTGCAACGATCTCCTGCGCTGGGCGACGAGGGGCGTGCCGGCCAGGGCAGGCAAGCTCGTTCGAGCGTGTGCGGGCAGCCGCGCCCCTGCGTCGCTCGTGCCCGGCTCCGTCTTTCCGGTACGGACGCCGGAATGGACGCAAGATCTCCGCGGAGCGTGCGCCTCGGCCGCGGCCGGGGTAACGGGCGCGCGCCCATGCGTCCGTCGGAGCGAGCGCCGGCACGCTGGCCCCGGTAGGGCGCCCCGCGGCCCCGGCGAGGCGTCCGGGAGGCGCCGGATGCGCCCGACTACGGGGTCGGTTCGCTTCCGGTCGCGGCGGCGACCCACTCGATGAGGGCGCGGGTGTCCCCGTAGCGGTCCTGACTGCCCAGGACGACGGCGACGTAGAGACGCTCGTCCCTCGTGCGCCAAGCAGCGATCAGGCACTGCCCGGCCTCCGGCGTGGTACCGGTCTTGATGCCGACGACGCCCAACTGGCCCAGCAGTTGGTTCGTGTTCTCGAGTTGGAGCACGCGCGCATCGGGACCGCCCACTCGGACGGCTGCCTGCCGCAAGGCGACGATCGCCGAAAGCTCCGGATCTTCGAGCAGCGCACGGGCGAGGCGAACGAGATCGGCAGCGCTCGTCACCTGACCCGGGGCATCGTCGCCGTCCGGGGTGCGCACGACGGTCTGCTCGAGACCGAGCTCGCGCGCCTTGGCTTGCATCGCTGCGAGGAACCGTGCTTGCGGTGGTTGGCCGCTCGGCTCCGCGAGCCGTTCGCCCGCGACGCGCGCCAGTACCCGAGCCGCATCGTTCCCCGAGGGCAGCAAGAGGCCGATCAGGAGGTCGTGGACGGTGACAGTATCGCCGGCAGCGAGTCCCATGGAGGACTCGACCGCCGGATCGACGACGTCCTCGGGACGAACAGTCACGATCTCCTCCGAGGGCAGCAGGTCTCGGACGGTGAGCGCGGTCAAGAGCTTGAGCGTGCTCGCCGGGGGGCGGGGCGTCTCGCTGGCTCGTTCCATGAGGACGCGATCGCCGGTGAGGTCGACGACGATGGCTGCCTGGGCGGTCAGCGCTGGCGGTGCCGGGGTGGGCGATGGGGTCGGTGTGGGCGGTGGCGGTGTGGGTGACGGTGCGGCAGTGGGTGCAGGAGACGGAGAGGAAGACGACGTCGCGTACCATGCCAGGGTGACGCCAGCGATCGCGATGCTGACCGCGAAGAGCAGGAAGGCGACCCCGAACTCTCGCAGCAGTCGCACCGCTCCGCTCACCGGGGCGCTCCAGCGCGTGCGAACCGATCGGGTGGCATCGGCAGCGGCAGGCCTGCTCGTGCTTCCGGCCAGTGCCGTACCGCCTCCGGAAGACTGCGCCAGATCGTGCGCAACCGCTGGCACCAGCGGTCGAAGCGTCGTCGGTCGTCCGGCGTCCAAGGAAGGGCGTACGCTTCGCGGAGCCAGTCGGGCAGCAGCCCGATCGTCGACCAGCGCCACAGACGCACGGCCGGGGCGAGCCACCGAGGGTGCGGCGGCTCGAGCACGCTCATCGCCAGACGGCGCGCGAGCGGGGTCACGCCGATCGTGCCGCTCTCGCGCGCTCGCAGGATCGCTGCCTCGAGTTCCCGCCAGGAGCGCGGGAACATCCCACGCGGTACCCCCAGCCAACGTTCCATCGCGGTCGCCCCCAGGCAGTACTGGTCGCGCAGCTCCGGGGCCAGCGGCGCGACGAAGCGCTCGTAGGCCACGATCGTCGCTTCGACCGTCGTCACGTGGACCCAGGCGAGGAGCTCCGGGTCGTGGGCCGAATAGGGCGTTCCGGGCGGGAAGCGGCCGAGTGGCTCCCGCAGGGTTCCCCGCACACGGTCGTGCGTCCGGGCGATCCGCTCGGCTGCCGCGATCGCGGCAGCGGGGGGACCGAAGGTCAGCGCGCGCATGGCGCGGACCGTCGCGTCGAGGCGACGCAGGGCGGACCGGTGGTCATCGGCGAAATGCGAGTGCTCGGCGACGCCAGCAGCGACAAGCGGGTGGGCGAGCTGCGCGAGGATCGCGCGCCCCCAGCCGAGGACGACGATCCGCTCGGCGTTGACGCACTGGACCACAGGTCGGGTGGTGGATCGTGCGGACCTGCTCACGGCTGTCGTGGCTCGCCTCCGACGACGAGCGGCTCGGTCGCTTCCTCTTCCGTTCGCACGACCAGCAGGAGCCGCGGTGACCAGAGTTCGTAGGGTGCGCCGTCGTCGTTGCCCCAGTACTCGAGCGCCGAGCAGCCCACCCGCCGGCAGAGCTGCGCGAGTTCGCTCGCCGCGTAGAGCCGAAGCGTCCGTTCCGCCTGCTCGCGTGTTCCGTCCGGCCAAAGCAGTTGCCAGTCGATCCGCAGCGTCCCGGCCGGTAGTTCCCACCGCTGTTGGACGAGCACGAGGAGTCGGTCGAACGTTCCCCAGAGGCGCTCGACGAAGTCGCGAACCAGGAGTTCGCGGTTGGGCAGTTCGAGGACGATGGTGCCTCCCGAACGGACGGCAGCCAGGAGCGCGCGGAGGAGCTCCTCGTCGTCCGCCTCGCGTCCGGTCGTCCCGAGGACGAGCCCGGTCGCCAGGACGAGATCAAAAGCGCGTCGGAACGGAAGCCGGTGAGGATCGCGGCGGAGCCAGTGCACCGGGGCAGGGCTGCTCCCGATCCGCTGGCGGAGGTGCTCCAGCAGCGAGGCGAGCGGTTCGACGACCGTCGGATGCACGCCGCGGGCGGCCAGTTCACCGACGAGCTCCGCGGTCGGTGCGAGTACCAGCACGTCGCTGCCGCTGCGGAGGAGGTTTCGTTCCCGGAGCGTGTCGAGCAATCGGCGACGCGCCGGGTCGACCGGCGCGGGCCGACCGAACCCACGGATGAGTTCCTCGAAGATGACTTCACGCGGGCTCGTCATCCGAACCTCCTCACTGGACGACGGGCGCGGTCCCCAGGGTGACGCGGACCGATTCCTCGCGGCCGCTGCGGTTGACGACGATCGTGACGGTGTCGCCGGGCTGGTGCGCTGCGAGCGCCGCCTTGAGATCGTCGCCGCTCGCGATGTCGCGGTCGTCGAAGCGGACGATGATGTCGCCGGGGCGGATGCCCGCCTGGTCGGCCGGACCGCCGACCTCGACGTCGATGACGAGCACGCCGCGGTTGACCGCGAGGCCGTATGCGGCTGCCAAGGCTGGCGTCACCGAGACCGAGGTAATCCCGAGGTACGCCTGGGGCCGTGCCTCCAGGAGCTGTTGGACGATCTCCTTCGCCTTGTTGATGGGGATCGCGAAGCCGATCCCTTCGGCCGTCTGGATCTTCGCCGTGTTGATTCCGACGACTTCGCCGCGCAGATTCACGAGCGGACCGCCGGAGTTGCCCGGGTTGATCGCGGCATCCGTCTGGATGAGGGGACCGAAAGCCGCTTCGCCCGGCGAGGGAGCGATCGTCCGGTTCAAAGCGCTCACGACGCCGGCGGTCACGGTCGGACCGCCTTCCAGCCCGAGGGCGTTCCCGATCGCGACGACCCACTGACCGACACGCAACTGATCGCTATCGCCGAGCGTCGCGACCGGAAGGTTCTCGCCGTCGATCTTCACGACGGCGATGTCGTTCGCTGGCGAGCGACCGATGACGCGGCCGGTGAATTGCCGTCCGTCGCCGAGGACGACCTGGATCTCCTGCGCCCCAGCGATCACATGGTCATTGGTCAGGATGTACCCGCGCGAGTCGAAGATGACCCCGGAACCGACTCCCTGCTGGATCTGGCCAAAACCGAAGAGACTCGGCACGATCGAGCGGACGGCCACGTAGACGACGGCAGGCGTCACCTGTTGGGCGACGCTCTCGATCGCCGTTTCGAAGTCGCTCCCGGTCGACGGTGCCGGCGCCGCGACGGGCGTGCTGACCGGCGTCGTTTCGGCACGAGCGAGCGACGCCGGGGTGCTCGTCGGGGCGCTCGCCGCCGTCGCAGTGACCGTGATGCCCGGCGAACTCGGGGCGACGCGGGCGCCGAAACAGCCGCCGAGGAGCCAGCCGGCCAGGAACGCGAGGAGCACCGTGATGCCCAGCGTACGCCGTCGCATGGTTCGAACCCTCCCTCCGTCGCTCCCGGTGCTCAATCCTACGCCGACCGCTCGGGGCGTATGATAAGGGGTGTCGAGTCGAGACACGGGTGCAACGTGCGCGATGGACGACGACACGCTCGCGGCGAGCGATGGGGAACTGATCGCACGGCTCCGCAGTCGCGATCGCGCGGCGCTCGCTGCGCTCTACGATCGCTATGCACGCTCGGTCTACTCGCTCGCGCTCAGCATCGTGCGCGATCGAGCGGTCGCCGAGGACATCACGCAGGAACTCTTCTTGCAGCTCTGGCAGTATCCCGAACTCTACGATGCCGAGCGTGGCCGATTCGCTCCCTGGTTCCTGCGGGCGGCCCGGAACCGTGCCATCGACGCGCTGCGACGGCGTCAACGCGACCGGCGTCTCGGCGAGCGACTGCACGGTGCGTCGGTGGACGAGCGTGACGATCCGGACGACGCGGCGGTCGCGGGCGAGGAGGCGGCGCGCGTCCGCCGGACGCTGGCGGATCTCGACGGCGAGCAGCGACAGGTCATCGAGCTGGCTTATTTCGGCGGCCTGACGCAACGGGAGATCGCCGAGCATTTGGGGATACCGCTCGGTACCGTCAAGACGCGGGTGCGGACGGCGCTGCGGCGACTGGCGGACGCATTGGCGAGAGAGCGAGAGCCATGGAGCGACACGCGCTGAGCGAGCGCGCGCCGGAACTGGTCGAGTACGCGCTCGGCGAGCTCGAGCCGGCCGAAGCGGAGCGTCTCGCCCGTCACCTCGAGACGTGCGCAGCGTGCCGGGAAGCGCTGCGGCGGATCGAGGAAGCGCTCGGCTGGCTGGGGACGGTCGTGCCGCAGCACGACCCGCCGCCGGCACTCCGGGCACGCGTGCTGGCTGCTGCCGGAGGGAGCGACCGGAGCCGCTGGCGACTCGCCTGGGCGCGTGGGCTCCTCGCTGCCGCGTTCGGCTTGCTGCTCGTGGCGTTGCTGTTCGCGGTCGCCCGTGCCGACCGCCGGGCCGAGGAGCTCGCGGGCCGAGCGATGACCGCCGCGGAGGTGCTCGCGACGGCGGACTGGTCGACGGAGATGCGCGGGGAGCAGCCGAGCCTGCCGAGTGTGGTCGGGCAGGTCTACCTCGAACGCGAAGGGCAGCGCGCCGTCGTCGCGCTGGAAGGGCTCCCGGCGCCGGCGCGCGGCACGGTCTACCAGCTCTGGCTGATCCGGGGGGACGGTCAGCGCGAGGACGGTGGGGTTTTCGTCCCCGATGCGCGCGGCCGGGCACTGCTCGTGGTCGAAGCAGCGGCCGCATGGACGAGCTATCGGGGGATGGGAATCACGCGGGAGCCCGCGCCCGGCGGCAGCCTGCAGTCGACCGGCACGCGTGTCGCCGGGTGTAGCTGGGATTGGGAAGCGTGGCGTTCGTCGTGAGCGTGCGGACGCCGGGGAGGAAACAGCGGCACCCCGCGCGCGGGGTGCCGCTGCTGCCGGCGATGCGCTGCGGCGGCGCTCAGTGCTTGAGGATCTTGTAGTAGTCGTAGTGCCGGATGAAGATGTTCCACTCCGGCGTGAAGTCGCCGTTCCGGTTCCGCGGCAGGTTGGTGACCCACGGCTTCATGAGGCCGTAGTTCCACGGATTGTAGACGTAGATCGCGGCCGCGTCTTCCAGTTGGATGAGCTGGGCCTGGTAGTAGAGCTGGTACCGCTTCTGCGGATCTTGCTCGCCGTTGGCTTGCAGGACGAGTCGGTCGAACTCGTCGTTCGTCCAGGAGTGGCGGTGACCGGTCGGTGCCTTGGAATACCAGACCTGGAAGAGCGTGTTCGCCGGGTCCGGATAGTCGACGTACCAGCGCACCCACATGAGCGGGATCTCGTGCTTCCACATCCGCTCGTAGGTCTCGCGCGGCTCGCCGACGATGTGCTCGAGTTCCATGCCGAGCACTTCCTTGAGCATCTGGATGATCGCCGCTGCCGCTGCCTTCGGGGCGTCGCCCTCCTCGCGGTGCGTGAGCGTGAGCCCCTTCGGCCAGTTCTTTCCGCCTTCGTAGGGCGTTCCCTTGAGCCACTGGCGGGCCTTGTCCGGGTTGTACTCGGTGAGTTCGCGGATCTTGTCGTCGGGCTCGATGAAGTACGGCATGCCCGGCGGGGTGAACGTGTAGGCGACCGTCGCCAAACCCTTCAGCACCTGCTTGACGATCGTCTCGCGATCGATGGCGTGCGCCATCGCCCTCCGCACTTCCTTGAGGTTGTAGGGCTCGAAGTTCGGATCGGGGACGAGGTACCAGGTGCCGAAGAGGTTGAACTGCTTGTACTCCTTGCTCAGCTGGGGATCGGAGCGCACCCGGTCGAGCTGCCCGAGCGGACCGCGCCACATCCAGTCGATCTCGTTGTTCTCGTAGGCCTGGAGCACCGCTTCGCTCGGGATGATCGGTCGCTCGACGCGCTGGAGGGTGATGTTCTTGGCGTTCCAGTACTTGTCGTTCTTCTCCAGGACGACGATCTTGTCGTGCTCCCAGCGGACCAGCTTGAACGGCCCGTTGCAGACGATGTTCTCGGCCTCGGTCCACTTGTCGCCGTACTTCTCGACCGAGGGGCGATGCGCCGGGGCCGCGGCGATGTAGGCGGCCAGGATCGGGAAGTACCCGCGGGGACCCTCGAGCGTGACTTGGAGCGTGTAGTCGTCGAGCGCCTTGACACCGACATCGTCCCGGGTCACGCCTGGTTTCTGGGTGTTGAAGGCCTCGGCGTTCTTGATGTCGTAGAGGAAGCCAGCGTAGGGGGCTGCCGTCGCCGGATCGAGCTGCCGCTTCCAGGACCATTCGTAGTCGTGCGCCGTGACCGGGTCGCCGTTGCTCCAGTAGGTGTCCTTGCGCAGGTAGAACGTCCAGACCGAGGCGTCCTCGTTCGGCTCCCAGCGTTCGGCGATGTCCGGCACGACCTCGAGGTCCGGCGTGAACATCCCGAGCATCGCGAAGCAGGCGGGGTCTCCCTCGCAGTACAGGTCGCGGTTGAAGTCGAAGCTCTGCGGGTCGCGTTCCATGTTGGTCCGGAAGACTTGCTCGGCGGCGAGCTCGCCTTCGACTTCCGTCGGCGTCGGCGCTGCGGTCGGTGTGGGGCCGACGGCGCGCGGCGGCGTGGGGGTCGGGACCGGCGGCGGTGTCACCGCGGCGGCGGGCGTGGGCGTCGCTTCCGGACTGCGTTGGCAGGCAGCCAGCGCGAGCGCCGTGCCGGTCGCGCCGCCGACGGCACCGACGATGCGCACGAACTCGCGCCGATCCATGTTGATGGCTTGGAAGCGTTTCCAGAGGAGCGCCACCTGTTCGGGGTCTTCCCACCAGCGGAGTTTGTCGCTCATCGTACCTCCTCCTCTCAGGGTGATCCGTTCACTGTCTGACTCGCTGGCACCGATGGCGGTCTCCCGGTCGTCGCTGCACCCCCTCTCACTCGCGCTTGCGCGTCCGCGGGTCGAGCGCGTCACGGAGTCCGTCGCCGAGGAAGGTGAAGCTGAGCATCAGGAGTGCGATGAGGATCGTCGGGAAGATCGGCATGTACCAGTAGGACGTGATGTACTGCTGGGTCTCGCCGGCCATCTTGCCCCAGCTCGGTCGTGGCTCGGGGATTCCGATGCCGATGAAGCTGAGCGCGGCCTCGGTGAAGATCGCCTGCGGGATGCCGAAGGTCAGCGCGACGATGATTGGCGAGAGCGCGTTCGGGAGGAGATGCCGCGTGACGATGCGCCAGGGCGAAGCGCCGGCCGCCCGGGCGGCGACGACGAAGTCGCGCTCGCGCAGGGCGAGGAACTCGGCGCGCGTCAACCGGGCGAGCGTGACCCAGCCGGTGACACCGATTGCGATGAAGATGTTCTGCATGCCGCGGCCGAGCGCCGACATGATGAGGATCACGAAGAGGAGCTGCGGGAAGGCGTACATCACGTCGACGAACCGCATCAGGATCGCGTCGACCCGCCCGCCGAGGTACCCGGCCAGGGCACCGATCGGCACGCCGATCAGGAACACGATCACCTGCGCGCCCAATCCGACGGCCATCGAGACCTGGGCGCCCCAGATGAGGCGGCTCAGCATGTCGCGCCCGACGAGGTCGGTGCCGAGCGGGTATTTCCCGGTCCAGGTCGGGAACTGGGAGACGGCCGTGAAATCGGCCTTGTCGTACGGGTAGGGAGCGAGGATCGGCGCGAAGATCGCCATGACGGTGAAGAGGACCACCATGACGAGCCCGAACATCGCCAAACGGTTCGCCAGGAGGCGCTGGAGCGCGTCGCGCCAGAGCGTCCGATGCGGACGGGCGGCCCAGAGGAGGGCATCGAGCCGCTCCGCTCGTCCGGTCGTCCCAGCTCCGGTCGTGGCCATCGCTCCGCTCCTTCCACCGCGTGCGTGCCTACGCCAAGCGGATCCGTGGGTCGACGACGCCGTAGAGGATGTCGACGACGATGTTCATGATGGCCAGGAAGGCTCCGTAGATCAGGATGACCGCCATGATCATCGGGTAATCGCGAGCGATCAGACTGTCGACGAAGAAGCGTCCCATCCCGGGAACCCGGAAGATCTTCTCGACGAACGGCGAACCGGTGCCGATCGCTGCGAACATCGGTCCGAGGATGGTGATCGGCGGGATCAGCCCGTTCTTGAGGACGTGCCGGACGATGACCTGCCGGTCGCTCAGTCCCTTGGCGTAGGCGGTGCGGACGAAGTCCTGGCGGAGCACTTCGACCATGCTCGCTCGCGTGTAGCGAGCGATGATGCCGATCGGCCCGAGAGCCAGCGCGATCGTCGGCAGGACCCAATCGATCGGCGAGTCCCAGCCGCCCGTGCGCGGGATGAGCGGAATCAGGAGGACGAGGGTCACGATGAGGAACAAGGCGAGGATGAAGTTGGGTACCGCAACGCCGAGCGTCGCGACGAAGCTGCAGAGGTAGTCGACCGGGCCGTTCTGGTTGATCGCGGCGATGACGCCGAGCGGGATACCGACGAGGATGGCCAACGCCATCGCCATGATGCCGAGGTGGAGCGAGACCGGGAGCGTGCTCGCCATGATGTCGCGCACTTCACGGGTCTGGTACTGGTAGGAGTACCCGAAGTCCAGCGTGAAGATGTTGCGCAGGTAGGTCAGATACTGCTGCCAGAGAGGCTTGTCGAGCCCGTACTTGCGGGCGAGCGCTTCCTGGGCCGCCGGTGGGAGCGGATTGGCCTGCGGGGCGCGCGGCTGGAGGGGGCTTCCCGGCGTCGCATGCATGATGATGAAGGTGATCAGCGAAATCGCGATCAACGTCGGAACGACCATCAAAAGCCGGCGAACGATGTACTGGGCCATCGTCGACTCCTCGCCTGCCGCTGGGGTCCGCTGCTCGTCGGTGCCGAAACCGTCCTGTTGCGCAGCCTGCGCCTGCACACTACCACAGGAGCGGAATCATTGTCAACGGTGCTCACCGGACGGTACGAAGCAGCACGCTCGGACACCGAATGTGCCGCATTCGGCGGTCGTTATCGACGGCGGTGCTCCGAACGCCGCTCGACCGGAAGCATGCCGGTCGCGAGGGGAACCGGTCCGTTGCAGGGTGCCGGAACGAGCGACTGCCGGGCCGTGCACCGTGCACGACCCGGCAGAGTTACGGGGTGACGAGCGCTGCTCAGTCGGCCGAGGCCGCCGCGGCGCGCTCGCGCTTCTCCATGACGTTCGTGGAGTGGCCAGCGTCGAGACGAGCCGAGGGATCGATATGGACGACGGCGTGGTTGACGGCCGTGATGGCCTCGGCGACGCCGGTCGCGATGAGCTTGAACTTGCCCGGATAGACGGCGACGTCCCCGGCCGCGAACACTCCCGGAATGCCGGTGCTCATCGTCCGCGGATCGACGACGATGCCGTTGCGTTCGATCGTGAGCCCCCAGGTCTTGAGCGGCCCGAGATCGGCCGCGAAGCCGATCGCGATGATCAAGGCCTGCGCCGGGAAGACGAGTTCCTCGCCGGTCCGCGTCTGGTGCACGACCACTTCCTCGAGCCACGCGTTCCCGCGCACTTCCTTGACTTCATAGAACGGATAGTAGAGCGTTACCGGCGACTCGTGCAGCTGCTGGACCGAACGCTCGTGCGCGCGGAACTTGGAGCGGTGGACGAGGGTGGTCGAGCGGGCGAGCGGATGGACGGCGAGCGCCCAGTCCACGGCGGAATCGCCTCCCCCGACGATCACGACGTCCTTGTCGCGGAACTCCTCGAGCGAGCGCACGAGGTAGGTCACGCCCCGTCCCTCGAACTCGCGGACGCCCGGCGCCTCCAGTCGCTTGGGCTCGAACGAGCCAACGCCCGCGCAGATGATCACCGTGCGCGTGAAGTGCTCGCCCTTGTCCGTCGTCAGACGATAGCACCCGGCGTCGTCGAGCCACTCGAGCGTTTGCGCGGTCTCGCCGAGGCAGGGAACCGCACCGGTCGAGAGCCCCTGTTCGACGGCCCCTTTGACGTAATCCTTGGCCAGGATCTTCGGGAAACCGGCGATATCGTAGATGTACTTCTCCGGATAGACGGCGATGAGCTGTCCCCCGAGCTCGGGCAGGGAATCGATGATCTTCGTCTTGAGGCCGCGCATCCCCGCGTAGAAGGCGGCGAACAGCCCGACCGGCCCACCGCCGATGATCGTGGTATCGAAGACTTCGCCCTGCGTCATCGTTCGTATCACCTCCGCACCGCTCATGGTGCACCCGTCTCCCGAACACCGTCGGTCGGAAGCGGGTTCCTACCGGGAACCGTACGTCCCCGGAGAGTATAGCGATTGACGCGCGCGACGACCATCCCCTAGGCTTGCCGGCAGCCGCGGAGGATCGACGCGGGGACGATGGAACGGCTGAGGCACCCGAGTCGTCCGCAACAACAGGTTCGTCGTCCGGGCGATCGGATCGTCCGGCGAGCAGTCGCGCCCCGCGAGGCGGTGCGCCTGCCACGGCCGCGCGCACCGCGGCGCCCGCGACCGATCGCGGTGCGCCTGGCAGTCGGCTTCGCGCTGCTCATCCTCGCCGGTACCGCGCTCCTGAGCTTGCCCTTCGCTTCGGCCGACGGACAACGCGTGCCGCTCGTCGACGCTCTGTTCACGGCGACGTCGGCCGTCTGCGTCACCGGGCTCGTCGTCCGCGACACGGCGACCTCGTGGAGCGGTTTCGGTCAGGCCGTCATCCTGCTGCTCATCCAGCTGGGCGGTTTCGGGTTCGCGACGAGCGCGACGCTGCTCCTCGCGCTGCTCGGGATCCGTCCCACGCTGCGCGACCGCTTGGCCTGCGGGATGAGTCTCGGCGAGCCCGGACCCGGCGGTGTGGTGCGTTTGCTCCGCCGCCTGGCGGTGCTGACGCTGGCGATCGAGCTGGCCGGTGCGCTGGTGCTCCTGCCCACGAGCATCGCCGTCACCGGGTCGGTCGGACACGGTCTCTGGTGGGCGCTCTTCCACAGCGTCTCGGCGTTCAACAACGCGGGGTTCGATATCGTCGGTGGGTTCCGCTCGCTCGTACCCTACCAGCACGCTCCGCAGGTGCTCTTGCCGATCGCGGCGCTCGTGATCGCCGGTGGCCTGAGCTTCGCGGTCCTCTCGGATGTCGCACGCGAGCGCCGCTGGGGCCGACTCACGCTGGACTCGAAGATCGTGCTGGCCACGACCGGACTCCTCCTCGTCGTCGGGACGCTCCTCCTCTTGGTGTTCGAGTGGAACAATCCGTACACCCTGGGCCGTCTTGGGCTGCGCGATCGGCTCGTCAACGCCTTCTTTCACGCCGTCGTCCCGCGCACGGCCGGATTCAACTCGCTCGACGTCGCCCACCTCCGGGACGAATCGCTCTTCACGACGATCGGCCTCATGTTCATCGGCGGAGCCAGCGGCTCGTTCGCCGGCGGGATCAAGGTGCAGAGCTTCGCGGTCCTCGTCCTCGCCGTGTGGACGGTACTCCGCGGCCGACCGCATGTCGCGGCGTTCGGTCGTGAGATCCCGGCCGAGTTCGTGTACCGGGCCATGGCTATCGCCCTACTGGCGGTCGCGTTAGTGTTCGCGAGCAGTTTCGTCGTTTCGCTGGTGGAGCCGTTCGGCCTGCTCGCTCTCTGGTTCGAGGTCACGTCGGCGTTCGGGACGGTGGGGCTCAGTACCGGCATCACCCCGGAGCTCCACTCGGTCAGCAAACTGGTGCTCGTCGCGACAATGTTCGTCGGGCGGCTCGGACCACTCACGCTGGCGCTGGCGCTGGCGGAACGGGCACGTCCCGAGCCGGTCCGCTATGCGCGTACCGCGGTCGCCCTCGGCTGAAGCGCGCTCCTGGGCGGCAGCCGGGCTGCCGAGGTAGGGTCGACGAGGCTGGCTCGGTGGCGTGCCCCTCGCGACGGGCAGGGCGACGGGCGCGCCGATCCGGTCGGATCGGGTGGGATGTAGGCGTCGCGAGCAGCCAACGGGAACGACCGTCGTGCGCTGGTCCGAGCGGAGCGCGGGTGGCGAGGGCGCCGACGGGTGGGCGCACCGGGCCGACCGTCGCTCCGCACGGAGGCGCAGGCGTGCGCGGTGGCCGCGGCTCCCGCGCGGCGAACGTGCGCCCGCGGCACGGTGTGCTGCTCTCCGGAGGGGGCCAGGGAGGGCCGCGACGTTCGCCCTCCGGAGAATGCCGAGTTGACGGCGAAACTCGAACGACGTAGGCTTCAGTGCGCGTCCGTGCGGACGGGTGGCTCGAGGCCCGAGAGCAGGCGACCACGGTGGAACCTGCACCGCGACATCCCAGTCGTCCACCGGTATCCGTGCGACGCCCCGGCGATCGGACGATCCGGCGCGAGGCTATGCCGAGCGAGGTCGTACCGCTCCGGTTGCCGCGCCGCAGGAGAGTGGCGGTACCGCTGCTCGTCGCTCTCTGGGTCGGTGCTGGGCTGCTGACGATCCTCGGCATGCTCCTCTTGCGTTGGCCGGTGACCTGGCAGGCTGGCCAGAGCGTGACCTGGGGGCAGGCGATCTTCGTCGCCGTCTCGGCGATCTGCACCGCTGGTCTCGCGCCGGTCGATATCGCGACCACCTGGAATCGCCTGGGGCAAGCGGTCCTGGTGGTGCTCGTCGCGATCGGCGGCGTGGGGTACGTCGCGACCGCGACGCTCCTCCTGGCCGGCATCATGCGACGGACGATCGTCTACGAGGCCCATCATGTGCTCGGCATGCGGCTCGGCGAGGAGCAGCTCGGCGAGCTCCGACCGTTGCTGCGTCGTCTCCTGCTGGCGACCGCGGTCATCCAACTCGCCGGTTTTCTCGCCCTGCTCGTGCCCAGCTGGCGCGCCCATGCCGATCGTGGGGAGGCTGTCTGGTGGGCCTTCGCGACTGCTGTCACGGCCTTCCACAACGCGGGCTTCGACTTCGAGCCCGGTATCGGAGGGTTCGCTACCTACCAACGGTCTCCGCTCGTGCTTCTCCCGATCGCGCTCCTGGTCCTGCTCGGTGCGACCGGCTTCCCGGCATTGTCGGACGTCGTCGCGCGGCGTTCCTGGCGGCGCCTCTACCCGGATACGCGGCTCGTCCTGTTGACGACCGCGGCGCTGTCGGCCACCGGGATCTTCGGCATCTGGTTGTTGGAGCGAGCGAATCCAGCGACGTTGGGAGGCCTCCCGTGGCCGCAGCAGCTGCTCGACGCGTTCGCGCTGACGGTGAGCCGGACCGGCGGGCCACGCGTCGTCGAGACGCGCATGCTCTCCGAGGAAACGTCGTTCCTCCTCGGCGCGCTCACGTTCATCGGTGGAGCGAGCGGGTCGGTCGCGGGGGGCGTGAAGCTGCAGACCTTCAGCTTGCTCCTGCTCGCCATCTTCGCGACGGTTCGCGGTTCCCGTCATGTCGTCGCCTTCGGGCGAGAAGTACCGCACTGGCAAGTCTTTCGCGCGCTGGCGATCGCCGTCTTCGCGCTCGTGGTCACCTTCGCGGGAACGGTGGCGCTGGCGGCCCAAGCGCCGTACGACCTCCCGGTGACCTGGCTCCTGGTCGTCCAGGCGTTCGGGCTCGCTGGCGCGGAGAGCCAGCTCGTCGCCGGTCTCGGTGCCGGCGGTCAAGCGACGCTCGTGCTCCTCATGGTCCTCGGGCGCTTCGGCCCGTTGGTCCTGGCGCTGGCGTTCGCGACGCATGTCCAGCGAGAACTCGTGCATTACGCGCCGGAATCGGTCCGGCTGGGCTAGGAGGCGGAGATGCGCAAACAGTTCATGGTGCTTGGGGTCGGTCGGTTCGGAAGCGCTGTCGCGATCGAGCTGGAGCGGCTGGGACACGAGGTGCTCGCGATCGATCGTTCCGAGCGTGCTATCGAGGCGGTCGCGGACTACGTGACGCACGCGGTCACGGCCGACGTGACCGATCTCGAAGTGCTGCAGACGCTCGGCGCGCAGGATTTCGACGCAGCCGTCGTCGCGATCGGGGCGGACGAACGTTCGAGCATCATGGCCACCGTGCTCTTGAAGAAGCTCGGCGTCCGCTTCGTCCTCGCCAAGGCGCAGAACCAGCTGCACGGCGATATCCTCACCATGGTCGGGGCGGACCGTGTCGTCTATCCGGAACGGGAGACGGGGATCCGAGTGGCGCATAGTCTGACGATGCCGCTCGCCAAGGACTACTTCGACGTCGGTCCCGGATACGGGCTCGCCAAGGTCGTCGTCGACGAGCGGATGGCCGGCAAGACGCTGGAGGAGTTGGACCTGCGCGAGCGCTTCGGAGTGACGCCGCTCTTCCTCCGTCGTGGCGATCAAGTCATCATGAACCCGCACCGCGGTGAACGCTTGCGCCTCGGCGACGAATTGACGATCGCTGGGCGTGACGAGCAACTGCAGCAGGTGCTCCTTCTCTAGCGGATCGGTGAGCGACGAGCGTGCCGTCAGGGAGCGAAGGAAGGGGAAAGCAGTGCGACTGGCGCGGATCCTCGTGGACGGTGTGTCGACCCCGGTGCTCGTGGAGGACGGGATCGCCTACGAAGCGCTCGGCGACTGGTTCGGTGGGCGACCGCAGCGTGGTCGGGCACTCGGTCCGTTCGAGTCGTTCCCGGTGTTGCCGCCGATCGAGCGACCCAGTAAGATCATCGCGGTCGGCTTGAACTATGCGGCGCACGTCACCGAGAACGACCCGACCCGCAAGATCCCCGACGAGCCGGTGCTCTTCCTCAAGCCGCCGAGCGCGCTGCTCGGGCACGGTGGGACGATCCTCTTGCCGCCGGGCAATCGGATCGACTACGAGGCGGAACTGTGCGTGGTGATCGGGCGGCGAGCCCGGCGCGTGCGCGAGTCGGAAGCGCTGGACTACGTGCTCGGCTACACGTGCGGCAACGACGTGAGTCACCGCGACCAGCAGTACAAGGACGGCCAGTGGGTACGGGGCAAGGGATACGACACCTTCTGTCCGCTCGGCCCCTGGATCGAGACGGAGGTCGATCCGAGCGACCTGGCCATCGTGTCGCGCCTCAACGGGGAACTGCGGCAGAACTCGCGGACCAGCCAGATGCTCTTCCCGCCGGCGTTCCTGATTTCCTTCATCTCGAACGTGATGACGCTCGAGCCGGGAGACGTGATCATGACCGGCACGCCGTTCGGGGTCGGGCCGATGGTCCCCGGCGACGTGATCGAGGTCGAGATCGAGGGGATCGGCGTCCTGCGCAATCCGGTCGGGGCGCGCGACGACCGGCGCTGAAGGGAGCGAGCGGTGGCCGACTCTGCCGAGCTCCTTCGCTTCATCCAGCTGCTCGGCCGCCTGAAGACGCTCCGTCGGCAGGGATGGATCGACCGCGGGGTGCGCGCGCCCGAGTCGGTGGCCGAGCACAGTTTCCGGCTGGCCGCGATGGGCTGGGTGCTGGCGCAGGAGCGCCCGGATCTGGACGCCAGCCGGGTCGCGATCCTCGGTCTCGTCCACGACGTGGCCGAGGCGCTCGCTGGTGACCGAACGCCGTTCGACCGCGCCCTCGCGGCCGGTTTCGAGCCAGCGGAGCTCTTCCGGCAGCGACCCGTCTACGATCCCGAGTACGAGGCGCGCAAGACGAAGGCCGAGCGGGAAGCGATCCGGGAGATGGCCCGGCTCGTGCCAACCTCGGCCGGCAGTGAGCTCGTGGCAGCCTGGGAGGAGTACGAGGCGGGCGAGACGCCGGAGGCGCGCTTCGTGCGCCAGCTCGACAAGCTCGAGACGGTGCTGCAGGCGCTCGAGTATCATGCGCAGCAACCGGAGTTGATCATCGATTCGTTCGTGCTCGGCGCGCTCGACGTGGTGACCGATCCGATGCTCCGAGAACTGCTCGAGCGCGCGCTGGCCGAGGCGCAGTGGACGCCGTCGAGCGAGTGACGGGCACGGCGGAGGCGGCTCGGGCGAGAGGAGGGGGCGATGCCGCTGCTCGGCGAGCTCGCGATCATCCTGGCGCTGCTCCTGGTCAACGGTTCACTGGCGGCTGCCGAAATCGCGGTCGTCTCCGTGCGTCGCGCCCATTTGCACGCGTTCGCGGACGAAGGGAACGTCGCCGCTCGGGTGGCATTGCGCCTCTTGGAGGAACCGTCGCGTTTGCTCGCGACGATCCAAGTCGGCGTCACCCTGGCGACGTTCTTCACCTCGGCGGTGGGTGCCGTGTCGCTGGCCGAGCCGCTCGGACGCTTCCTGGCGCGGCTGTCGATCGGCCAGCAGCAGGCCTCGGCGCTCGCCTTGATCGTGGTCACCGGCGGGCTCTCGCTGGTCAGCATCGTCCTCGGCGAGCTCGTCCCCAAGACGCTCGCGGTCCAGCACGCGGAGCGGCTGGCTCTGGCGAGCGCGCGCCCGTTGTTCTGGTTGTCCCGCATCGCGGCGCCGGTGGTGTGGCTCCTCTCGGGCGCGACGACGGTCGTGCTGCGCCTCATGGGTGTGCGTCATCCTGGTCGGGTACCCAGCGTGACGCGCGAGGAGCTCCTCACGCTGCTCGACGTCGCGGCGCAGGAAGGTGCGGTGAGCCGGGACGAGGCGCGCCTCGTCGAGGATGCGTTCGAGTTCGGCGAGATCACAGTCCGTACCGTGATGATCCCTCGTGTCGACATGGTCACGGTGCCCGCCTCGACGGCGCTGGAGCAGGCGGTCGAGACGTTCTTCCGCACCGGGCTCTCCCGGCTACCGGTCGTCGGCGATTCCCCCGACGACGTGCGCGGTATCTTGTACGTCAAGGACGTGTTCCGCATCGTCTGGCAGCAACCGGAGGCACGCTCGCTGCCCTGCCATCGGTTCGCTCGCCCGGCCGTGTTCGTGCCGGAGCATACCCCGGCCCGGCAAGCCTTGCAACTGCTCCGTCTCCGCCGGACGAAGATCGCGATCGTGGTGGACGAGTTCGGGGGCGTCGCTGGCCTGGTGACGTTGGAGGACCTCCTCGAGCGGATCGTCGGCGAAATCGCGGACGAGTTCGATCCCGATTACGAGCCGCTGCGCGAGATCGCGCCTGGTGTCCTGGAGGTCGATGGGCGTGTCTCGCTCGACGAGCTCCTGGATCGGTTGGAGCTCGACGAGGAGGAGCTCGGGGCGGAGTTCGAAGCAGAGTCGGTCGGTGGCGTCATCATCGAGTGCCTGGGGCGCTTTCCCGCGGTCGGGGACGTCGTCGAACTGGGGCCGCTCCGCCTCGAGGTCCGTTCGATGGAAGGGCATCGCGTCCGGCTGGTTCGCGTCACCTATCGACCCGCGGGCGAACAGGAAGCGCAGAACGCGTGACCTTGTTGGCGCCGCGCCGGTCGGTTACACTCCAGCTGTCGATCAGCGGTTCGATCGGGGAGGCGCGCGGTGGAGAGGGCGTTGCAGCAGCCGGCTCGTCTCGTCGTGTCGGTCGGCGGCATCCTGCTGGTGCTCGTTCTCCTCACCGTGGTCGCGGTGCTCCTGGTCGAGCGACGCAGTCCCCCGTCCTATCCACCCGGGTCACCGGAACAGGCCGTCGTGGCCTACCTCGAAGCGCTCCGGGCCGGCGACCGCGAGGCGGTGCTGGCCGCGCTCTCCAGCCGAGCGCGCGAGGAACTGGAACGTCGCGAGCGACTCGAGCCGTACTACGACTTCGATGCCGAACTCCGCGGGGCCAGCCAGGCGCTCCGGGACGCGCGCGTCCGGATCGACCGCGTCGAAGCGCGCGGCGATCGCGCGACCGTGACCTTGACGATCGAGCGGGCGAGCGCTGATCTCCAGCCTGGGTTCCCCTTCCCGATGCTCGGCGGCGGGACCTACAGCTACGAGCGGCTGCTCTCTCTCGTCCGCGAGGACGGCGCCTGGAAGGTCGACGAACTCGCTTTCTACCTCTAGCCCAGCGAAGGGAGCGACACGATGGCGATCGCGCGGCGGCTCTACTTCTACCTCGTCGCTGGAGCGGCGCTCGCGCTGTGGACGGTCGGCACGGTGTGGCTCCTGCGTGCGCTCTTCATCGCCCTCTGGGAACTCCTCGCCCAGCCGGCGATCGTGACCGATCCGGAGGTGTTCCGCCGACAGGTGAGCGTGAGCGTGGCGTTGCTCGTCGTCGGTTTCCCGATCTGGGTGGTCCACTGGTGGCTCGTGCAACGGAGCCTGCGCGACGACAACGAGCGGCGTTCGGCGATCCGCGCCTTCTTCTTCACGGCCGTCCTGCTCGTTACGTTCGGCTTCTGGCTGAGCAGCGCGACCGAGTTCCTCCGCCTGCTCCTGCTCCGGCTGTCCGGACTCGGCGGTGCACCGGAAGCCGGGCCGGTACGGATGCTCGAGGAGCTCGCTGTCCTGCTCCCCACGCTGGCTGTCTGGGTCGCCCACGCCCGGGTGGCGCGCGCGGAGCATCGGTCGTTGCCGCTGCACGGCCCGGCCGACTGGTTCCCTCGGTTGTACGCCTACGGCGCGGCAGCGGTCGGCTTGTCGCTCTTGGTGGTGGGTGCCGCCGGCCTGCTGGAGACCGGACTCGCTGCCCTCTTCGGCGGGAGTCCGGTGTTCGGGAGCTTCCGCTGGCAGCTGGCGACCGACACTGCACTGGCGGTCGCTGGACTCGTCGCGTGGTCGCTCCACTGGGGCGAATCGCTCGGCCTCGTCGCTGGGCCGGCACCGGCGGCTGACCGTGAGCGCCGTGCGTCGCTCCGCTGGATCTACTTGGGCTTCGTGGTCTTCGCGAGTCTCGCGGGCCTCTTGGTGGCACTGGCGGTCCTGCTCGAGACCGTGCTGCGATGGGCGCTCGGGGTGACGGAGCTGACCGGAGCCTCGCTCGCCCGCGCGCTGCTCGATCCACTCGCGTGGGCGCTGCCGCTCGCGCTCGTCTGGTGGTATCACCGGACGACGATGCAGCGCGAAGCGAGCGTGCTCGCCGCACGACCGCAGGTCGGCGCGGACTGGGCGTTCGGCGTGACGCGAGCGCTCCTCTACCTGGCGGCGTTCGCTGGGCTGGCGTTCGCTGTCTTCGGGGTCGGGGCGCTGCTCGGCTTCTTCCTCCGCGTCCTGGTCGCTGCGGTGAGCGGGACGACGATCGGCCCCTGGCGCGACCAACTCGCCTTCGTGCTCTCGACGGCGCTCGTCGGTGGTGCAGCCTGGCTCTGGTTCTGGCGCCAGGTGCTCCGCCGTACGCTCGACGATCCGGGGGCCGAGGCGGCGAGTCTGAGCCGGCGCGTCTACCTCTACGGGACGCTGGGGCTCAGCGTGCTCGTCATCCTCGGTGCCGCTGGCGTGGTGGTGTACCGACTCGTGACCTGGTTCCTCGGGATCAGCACGGCCTCGGCCGCGCTCAGCGCGGCGGCGCCGGCGCTCGGATACACGATCGTCGCTGCTGCCGTGCTCGCCTTCCATCTGGCGATCCTGCTCGCCGATGCGCGCACGGCGGCACAGCGACCGGTGACCCGAACGGTCCAGCTCGTCCTGCGTCTCCCGCCCGACTCGGATCCCGATGCGGTCCTGCGGGACCTGGCCGATCGTTTGCCGCCCGGCGCGGTGCTCGAACGCGCTACCTAGAGGGAACCCCCGCGTTGCCGCTCGAGATCGGCGAAGGCATGGAGCAGCGCGACCGCGAGGAGCTCCACCCGGTCGCGTCGCCCGCCGCTCACGACGGCGACCGTGCCACCGTGCTCGTTGACCGCGGTACCGAGGACGGCAGCGATGGCGGTGGAGAGCTCGTCCCCTGCCAGGACGCGGGCGGCGACCGCCGGCGGCAGCGGGAACCGCTCGGCACCGCCGATCCCGATGCGTTCCATCCGGTCGACGACGACCGCCCAGCTGACGACGAACAGGCGCGCGAACGGGCCGGCGGCGACGCCGGATTCGATACCGATGCCGTAGTCGGCGTCGAACCGTGCGCGCACGACGCTCGCTCGTTGCCAGGCGCCGTGCACGGTCTCCTCGTCGCCGAGCGGCTGCTCGCGGACGCCGCTCGGCACCGCGGCCGTCCGGAGTTCCCAGTCCGTCCAGAAGAGGGGAGCGACACGCTCGACGGCTGCGCGCTTGGCTGGTTGCTGCGAACCGAGCGCGAGAACGGGACGACGCGGCGCCATCGATCAGGCGACCTCCCGGCGGAGCGTCGTCATCGCCAGCACCAGCATCAGCACCGCGAAGATCACCAGGACGAGCACGTGGGCCCCCAGGTCCTCCAGTCCTTGTCCCCGCAGCATGACGGCCCGCAGAGCGTCGTTGGCCCAGGTCAAGGGGAGGACGCGCGAGATCCACTGGAGCGGTCGCGGGAGGGTTTCGACCGGCCAGATGATCCCGGAAAGCAGCCCCTGGAGCGAGATGACCAGCGGGATGAACTGCACGACCTGGAGTTCCGTGCGCGCGAAGGTGGAGAGGAAGATGCCGAGGTTCACGGCACCGAGCGTGAGGATCACGGTCAGGACGATGACCAGCCAGAGCGAGCCGACGGTATGGACACGCAGCACGTAGACGGTGAAGAGGACCATCACGATCGACTGGATGAGCGCGTAGAACGCGAAGCCGAGCATGTAGCCGACCGCGATCTCGGCGCGATCGAGCGGCGAAACGACGAGACGCTCGATGCTGCCTTGGAGGCGCTCGCGCAGGAACGAGACGGAGGTGAGGAGGAAGACGAAGAAGAACGCGAAGAACCCGATGAAGACCGGTGCGAACGTGTCCAGCTCGTCGAACTGCGGGCTGCCGGTGACATAGTCGATCTCGAGCTGCGGTGGACGAGCGGCGGAAGGGAGTTGCTCCATCGTCGTCCGTGCGAGCGCTTGGTTGACGACAGCCGCGATCTGGCGGGCGCGTCCCGGCTGGGAGCCGTCGAGGAAGAGCTGCGCGGTGAGTCCGGTGTTGCCGGCCGAGAGTACCAGCGCCCCGGCGGCGTGGCCCGAGCGGACGCGGTCGACAGCGCGGTCGGCGGGAAGCCGCTCGACCTGCACCGACAGGTCGGAGAGCGTGGCGACGAACCGCTCGGTCAGCGGGCTCTCGGGTGCGCTGACGACCAGTGTGACCGTGTGGGCGCTGCCCCGGTACACGTACCCGAGCAGCGAGAGGATAACGATCGGGGCGAGGAAGATGAGCGCCAGCGTCCGCCGGTCGCGCCGGATCTGCCGGATGATGCGGACAGTGATAGCGAGCACCCGTTGCCAGCTCATCGGGGCGGCTCCACAGGGAGGACTGGATGACCGGCCAGGACGAGGAAAGCGTCCTCGAGCGAGTCTTGGCCGGTGAGGGCGCGGAGGGCAGCCGGGGTATCGCTCGCGAGCAGGCGGCCGCCGCGGAGGAACCCGAGCAGGTCGCAGCGGTCAGCTTCGTCCATGCTGTGCGTGGAGATGAGCAACGTCGTTCCGCGCGCCGCGAGCGCGCGGAACCGCTCCCAGAGCGTCCGGCGGAGGAGCGGGTCGAGACCGACGGTCGGCTCGTCGAGGACGAGGAGTTCCGGCTCGTGCAGGAGCGCGACGGCGAGCGACGCACGCTGCAGCATGCCGCCGGAGAAGTGATAGAGCGGATGGTCGAGCCAGGCCAAAAGGTCGAGGTCGGTGGCGAGTTCCTCGATCCGTTGCTCGAGAACTCGGCGCGATACCTGGTAGACGGCGCCGAAGAACCGCAGATTCTCGCGCAGGGTGAGGTCCGGGTACAGCGCGGGGGCCTGAGGCATGTACCCGATGCGTCGGGCGACCCGTCGATTGGGCATCGGTGTGTCGAAGACGAAGAGGCGGCCCTCGCTCGGTTTCAAGGCGCCCACCACCATACGGAGGAATGTCGTCTTGCCCGAGCTGCTCGGGCCGAGGAGACCGTAGATCACGCCGCGCGGGACGACGAGCGACAAGCGGTCGACGGCGCGGAGCGGCCCGAAGATCCGCGAGACCCCCTCGGCGAGAACGGCTGCGTCCAGTTCCCCTGTCGTCGAGCGCTCCGGCATCGGGCCCGGCCTCTCGATCGCGATCCCGCTCTCCGCCGCACGAGGACGCCGTGCATCCGAAGGATAACGGATCGCCGCGACGTCGTGGCGAGAGACACGACCAGCGGCTGCCCGACGTGGGATCGGTCCGCGACGACCACTACAGGCGAAGAATCGGGTCCGCTCCTGAACGACCTTCATGTCAGGCCGACGTACCGGAGGACGGCATCGGTACGTTCACCCAGCACCTGGCGTGCCTGCTCGTAGACGCGGTCGATCGTCTCGAAGAGCGGAAACTCCGCGTCCCAGGCGACTTCCATGACGTCCGCGGGCAGCATCGCACGGAGTACGCGCGCGACGTACGCGCAGAGATACACATCGTCGACGAATCCCCGCGGGCCGTAGATTTCTTCCGGCTCGACGTCGTACGGGACGACGAAGTACGCCAGCGCTGCGCAGACGAGCTGCCGTGCTGTCGCGTGGACGCGGGGATCCTCGAGGAGATTGGTCAGGAAGCGGAACAGGTCAGGGGCGAGAAGAACGATCTCATCCACGTCGCCCCGATAGCCGCGGACATGGTCGACGAGGAGTTCGTAGAAGCCGCGGTAATCCAGGTTCCGTGGGCGAGCCACTCTCAAGCTCCTTTCGTCATGGCCGGGCAGAACGCCGCGACCTCGCAGGCCACGCAGTGCGTGCCCGGATGCGGTGGGAAGTTCCGGGCTGCGATGCCGTCCCAAATCGCAGCGAGTTCGGCCTGGATGCGGGCGCGCTCCTCGTCGCTCCACCCCCACGATTCTTCGCGATCGTCTGCCAGGAGGTGAACGGTGAGGCGACCGACCGGCCGCTGCACCGCCTGCTCGAACGCCGCCGCGTAGAGGCGAAGTTGGAAATCGGGCCGAATGAGCGCGATACCGGCCGTCGCGCGCGTCTTGAAGTCCACGAGTTCGAGCGTCGCGTCCGGGCAGGCGCGGACGAGGTCGATCCGACCGGTCACGAGCCCGTGAGGAGCAGGGTAACAGAACTGCTGCTCGACCCCGACGATCCGTTCGAACGTCCGGTGCCAGTTCGTGACGTAACGGATCACCGCCGTGCGTCCAGTCTCGTACAGCCCTTCGAGTCGAGCGGACGCGTGACGGGAGAGCGGCTGCCAGTATCGGTCGAACAGGTCCGCGGCGAACTCTTCGTCGACCGGTTGCCCGGCGAGGACCCGGCGATGCAGTGCAGCGAGCGTGAGATGGATCGCGTTGCCGAGCTGGACAGTCGGCCATGCCGGGAGCTCGAACCCCGCTTCGTAGAGTAGGTAGAAACGCAGTGGGCAGGTCGCATAGGTGACGATCGCCGATGTGCCGAGCTCGCGTCGTCGGGTTCGGTCCCGGGTGCCGGCGAGCGAAAGGCGTGGTACTGGCGGGGCGCTGGTTCGTTCGGCAGTGAGTCCCATCTCGTCGAGGAAGCGTGAGGGGCGGGAACGCTGGCGCCGGATCCGGGCGGGAGCGCTGAGGACGAGCAGGTCACGGGCGCGCGTCAGGGCCACGTAGGCCAGACGTCGCTGGTCGCTGAGCGCTTCCTCCGGGTCGGTTAGGCGTCGCGCCGCGATCTCGGGCGGCGTCACCTGCGGGAGGAGTTCCGGAGGAATGCGGAACCGGGCCGGGCGCTCCCGGCCGGGCAATCGGCCTTCGACCAGCGACGCGAGGATGACGACCGGGAACTCGCGGCCTTTTGCCTGGTGGATGGTCATGACCTGGACGGCGTCCTCGTCTTCCGGCTCGACTTCGTCGAGCGAACGTTCCGGGAGACTGCGGAGAAACTCGCCGAACCGGAACGGAGCGGCGGATCGTTCCTGCCGATCGAAATCGGCAGCGAGACGCGAGAACTGGGCGAGATTCAGCACGGCGCGCGTGTCGCCACGTTCGATGCAACGGGCGACGTATCCGCTGCGGGCGAGGATCTCGTCGATGAGGACGAGGATGGAACCGTGCTGCCTGGCCTTCACGCGTCGTCGCAGCGCGACGAGACCGGCGAGCAGGCTGCGATCTCGCTCGTCGGTGATGCCGAGTGCTTCGAGCCCGCGCTCGTCCAACTCCCAGATGTTGCCGGCGAAGGCTGCCAGACGGTCGACCGTCTCCGGTGTCAGAGCGAGTACCGGCCCGGCGAAGTGGTCGGGTCGCCAGCTCGACGGCCAACCGAGCGCGACGATCAGGTCGCGCAGCTGCTGGATATCGGGTCGATCGAAGAAGCCACCGTTTCCTGTCGCCACGGCTGGAATGCCGCGCGCGGCCAGCGCTGCGAGAAGCGGCTGCGCGTAGTAGCGCACGCTGCGGTAGAGCACGGCCACGTCGCTCCAGCGCTCGATCGCTCCTTCGGCACGGAGGGTCGCGATCAGCGCTGCGAGGCGCTCGCCTTCGTCGTCGACGTCGTCGCTCGTCACGAGCAGGACCTCGGGGCCGTCGCCGCGCACGGCTTCGATCGTCTTCGCATAGCGCAGGGGATTGTGCGCGATGAGACGAGATGCGACCTGCACGATCGGCCGCCGCGAGCGGAAGTTGTGCGAAAGCTCGATGCGACGCGCCTGCGGGTACAGTTCGGGAAATCGGAGGAAATTGGCGACCGTCGCACCACGGAACCGGTAGATGCTCTGGTCGTCGTCGCCGACGACGCACAGGTTCATCTCGGGTGCGGCGACGATTCCGAGGATGAGGTCCTGGAGGATGTTCGTATCCTGATGCTCGTCGACGATGACGTGCTGGAAACGGGACTGGACCGTTGCCCGGACTTCGTCATCCTCGCGGAGAAGCCGGTAGGCTTCGCGTTGAAGTCCGGGAAAGTCGAGCCAGCCCGACTCGTCGAGGAGCCGCCGGTAGCGGCAATAGGCAGCGGCGACAGCCAGTGCCTCGGGATCGTCACTTTTCGACGGAAGATGCACCACGAGCGCCTCGGGATCCACGAGGTCCTCGCTGTAGGCGTTGAAGGCGGCGATGACGTCAGCGATGTACTCCCCGAGACGACCGCGTGGCTGATTCAAGCCCAACGCTTCGACGTGCGCGAAGACGAAGAGATGCTGGAGATGCTCGTCGAGGATCCGGAGCGGCTGACCGAACGGATGCCGATCCGGGAACTGCTCGAGCAGCCACTGGCAGAAGCCGTGGATCGTGGCGATGAGCAACCGCTCGACCTGCGGACCGAGGAGGGATGCCAAGCGGACGCGCAGCTCCTCGGTAGCCTTGCGCGTGAACGTCGTGAGCAGGATCGCTTCGGGTTCGATGCGCCGCTCGAGGACCAAGTAGGCAGCGCGACGCAGCATCACCTCGGTCTTCCCGGCCCCCGGACCGGCGATGACCAGGAGTGGACCGCGCTCGTGCGTGACCACTGCCTGCTGTTCGGGAGTGAGACCTTCGAGGAGGCTCTGGCGTGACGGTGCGGCCATCGTGCGGCTCCAGGCGGATCGAATGGTACAGGATGTCTCCCGTTCGATCATTACGGTAACGATCGGACCGTGCAAGAGGGGGAGGCGAAGAGGGAAGGCTCGCGGGTGGCTGCCCCGCGGACGGTCGGCGGCGGACGGCCAGCCTCTGCGGTCCGATCCTCCGTTCTGCTGAACGCGGAGCGGTCACGGTCAGCGTTCCGCGAGGCTGTGCCCTCGACGGGCGTGCGAGCGCCATGCCGTGCCCTCGAGTCAGCGAGCCGAGGTGCGCTGCACCACGGATCCGTGACCGTGAAGCGGGCGAGTCCCGCGAACGGAAGCGGGCGGTCGCTGTCCGCCCCTCGGGTGATCGGGCTGGTGGGTGTGGCGAGGTCACCTCGGCAGGCTGCGTTCAGCCTGGCGTGGCGATCGGCTCCAGGAACAGCGTCGCTCTGCGATTCCACTCCGACTGGGGGTGCCGATCCTCGAGCCGGACGCATTCCGCCTGGAGTTCGGGCGGTAGCGTCTCGATGCTCGGCCAGTCTACTTCGATCAGGTTGCCGGCCGGATCGCGCACGTAGAGCTGGACGTTGCCGTTGGGGAGTTCGACCAGCCAGTGCGTGAAGGTTTCGCCGTCGAGGCAACCGCGGTCGCGTGCCTTCTCGTAGACTGCGACCAGGTCGTCGACCGTCAGCGCGAAGTGCGCGTAGCGGCGCGCTTCCTCCGGTCGCTCGAAGATGTGGAGCTGGAGGTCGCCGACCCGGAGCCACTGGACTGGATGGCCGAAGTTCGGCGTCGGGATCCGCTCGAGGCCGAACACCTCCTCGTAGAAGCGCACCGATTCCTCGAGGTCCTTCGCCACGATGCTCACGTGGTTCAAGTTCCGTGCGGGCATGGTTTCCGCTCCTCTCGCGCTCGTACCGGTGCGAGGTGACGGCTGGAGTGTAGCACGCAGCGCCGGAAGCTGGGGAAGCGTCCGTGGGCTGCTCGTGCTGCTCGCTTGCGGCGACCGAGAGGCGCTCGACTGGGCATCCGGCCGATGGCGATGGCGGGAAATCACGAGAAGAGGGCGAGCTCGATGCTTCCGAGGGCTGGTGGGAACACCATCGTGTCGCCAGCTCCACCGCGCAGTCCGACGATGACGGCGCATCCCATACGTAGCGCGAGCACCCGGCCGACGACCGAGAGACAGCTGACTACGATCCCCTCGAACAGAGAGCGGAACACGAGTGGCCGCCGCTTGAGCCGCTGGTTCGGGCGTCGACTGGATGGCAGCACGGCCGACGAGGTAGGACGAACCTGCGAGCGATCGCTGCGGTCGTCGGCGGGGCGGTCGCGAGGACGCGTCGCGTACTGCCGCCTCGTGCCGCGAGGACGAGCGCTCCTGGGGCGATCGTCGTGCTGGTGGGGCGCGGGTCTCTCCGACTCAAGCGAACCGGCACCCGCTGAGTGGGCTGCTCGGGTGCGACCTCCCGAGTGCTCTGGGAACGCGGTCGAGGGCTGCCGGGCGAGCGACAGCGGGTGCCGAGTGCCCGGCTGCACGAGTCTCGGCCGTCCCAGCTGGACGTTCGAGGCGTGCCTCACCGCTCCCGGGCACTGGAGGTACCTGAGCGCGATGCACCCGGGGAGCGCCGCGGGTAGCTGGCGAATCGGCGCGGTTCCGTATGCACGGCGATGTCCCTGCGATTGAGCCGTCACGTGCCGCTCACGATGCGCAACCCGTCGGCCAGCACGGCCAGCGCCCGCTCCAGCTCCTCCCAGGAGATCACCAGCGGAGGCTGGATGCGGACGACGTTCCCCTCTTGCCCGCCGACACCGATCAAGACGCCGTGTTCGCGGCAGTAGGCCCGCAGCGCCGCTGCTTGCTTGGCCGCGGGCTCCTTGGTCCGACGGTCGGTGACGAGCTCCACCCCGATCATGAGTCCGATTCCGCGGACATCGCCGATGAGTTCGTGCTCCGTTGCCAGCTCCCGCAGCTGGGCGAGCGCCTGTTCTCCCTTGCGGGCGGCCTGGCCGGGCAGGTCCTCTTCCAGCATGACGTCGATGTTGGCGAGGGCTGCGGCACAGGAGACCGGATTGCCGCCGAAGGTCGAGAGGTGCTCGCCGGGCTGGAAGGCATCGGCGATCTCGGCGCGAGCGATGCAGGCCGACAGCGGGAAGCCGTCGGCGATCCCCTTGGCCAGCACCATGATGTCGGGCTCGACGCCGTAGTGCTCGATCGCGAAGAGTTTGCCGGTGCGGCCGAACCCGCTCTGCACCTCGTCGACGATGAAGAGGATCCCGTAGCGGTCGAGGATCTCTTTGACGTAGCGGAAGTAATTGGACGGCGGCACGATGATGCCGCCCTCGCCCATGACCGGCTCGGCGATGAAGGCAGCGACGTTGCCGGAGGTCTGGTACTTGATCGCCCACTCGACCATCTCGGCGCAGCGCTGGGCGAGCACCTCGGGATCGTCGGTACCGAAGGGGTTGCGGTAGAGGTACGGCGCTGGCGCGAAGGCGACCCCCGGGAGATAGGGACCGCCGCGCTTCTTGCGCAGCATGTTGCCGGTGACCGAGAGCGTCCCGACGGTCCGGCCGTGGAAGGAGTGGGTGAGCGCGATGAACTCGTTCTTGCCGGTGTACGCCTTCGCCATGCGGAGCGCCGTTTCGATCCCCTCGGCGCCGCTGTTGCCGAAGAACGTCTTCTTCAGCCGGCCCGGGGTGATCTGGGCGAGCCGCTCGGCGAGGTCGGCGACGACCGGGACGTGATAGATGTAGCTCGCCGCGTGGACGAGCTTGTCGGCCTGCGCCTTGGCGGCGGCGATCACCCGTGGGTGGCAGTGCCCGGCATTGGTGACGGCGATCCCCGCGAAGCAATCGATGTAGGCATGCCCGGCAGCGTCGTAGACGGTCGCGCCGCTCGCGCGGTCGACGACGACCGGCTCGACGCTCGCCACGAAGCTGGTGCAGACGTACTCGCGGTACTTCTCGATCGTTCCCATCGCGTTGCTCCTCGGAATCGGGCGAACCTCCGCATCCATCCGGCCGCATTGTAGCCGGTAGGCACGATCGCGGGGACCCACGCCGGACCGTCGCCGCACGCGGAGCTCCCGGTGGTGCCGGGCGCGGACCGCCGAGGCGTCCGGCTCAGAGCGGGAGGAGCGCGTACCGCCCGTCGCTCGCGACGAGCTCGCCGATGTCGACGAGGTGCTCGAGGTGCGCGATCGTCTCGGTCAGGGCGAGGAAGCGCTGGAAGGGATCGAGTCGGGGCCAGCTGTCGCGACGTCCCATCCAAGCGAGCCGCGTCGCGACCTCGTACGCCGTCTTCGGTCCATCGGCCAGAAC
This sequence comes from Thermomicrobium sp., assembly GCA_026419575.1. Taxonomy (GTDB): domain Bacteria; phylum Chloroflexota; class Chloroflexia; order Thermomicrobiales; family Thermomicrobiaceae; genus Thermomicrobium. The sequence goes on from JANZZC010000068.1 coordinate 42,423, forward strand.
GGTGAGAACTTCTTGCAACCGCTCGCGGTGATGGACGAGCAACTCCTCGATGCGCGGTCGTGCCTCGCCGAAAGGTTGCCCGTGTCCGGGTAGCGTTCGTTCGACGGGCAGCTGGCGGATGCGCTCCAGCGACGCCAGGTACGAGGAGAGCGGCTTGTCGTGCCGGTGCGGCAGCGAACCGACATGGGGGCTCGTGTCGGGCAGGATGTGGTCGCTGGCGATGAGCAGATGCCGAGCCGGCTCGTAGAGGCAGAGCAGGCCGGGCGCGTGGCCGGGCACCCAGAGAACGCGGAAAGTGTAGGGTGGCCAGACGAGGGTTTCCTCGCCGGTGACCGGCCGATCGAGGGTGACGGCACAGGCGCGCCGCTGGAACGTGCGGCTGATCTCTCGAAACGCGGTGCGCTCGGTCTCGGGAACGCCCGCTCGTGCGAACCACTCGTCGAGCGCACCGTTCGGCGAGGACTCGCGGTGCGCTCCGGACGCTTCCTCGGGATGCGCGTAGCAGCGCAGCGGAGCAGCTTCGCGGAGACGGACGAGGAGGCCGCAGTGGTCGGGGTGGGCATGCGTGAGGAAGAGCGTGCGGAGGTCGGCAGGGGCGACGCCGAGGGTACGGAGTGCCTGGAGGAGCGTCTCGTAGGCCTCGGGCGTGTCCGGACCGCAGTCGATGAGGATCGGCCCGGCATCGGAGAGAACGAGGTAGACGTTGACGTGGCCGAGCGGATGGCGCGGCCAGAGCGGTAGGGCGATCCGGAAGAGCTGCGGTGCCTCCTCGGTGATCGGGACAGATCGCGTCATCGCGGACTCCTGTCGCATACCGGCAACTGGCGTACAACATCACGGCGCTCGAGGATACCGGAACCGACCGCGCTCGAATCGTGACGAGCACGTCTGCTGGAGGCAGCCGCCAGTGGTCCACCCAGCCGCAGTCACCGTGCATCAGCGTGCGCGTTCGTCGACGATCCGACGCGCCTTGTAGTCGCTGCGCGGTAGCGCTCCCGGCGGGCAGGCTTCGACCTGGACGTGCACCCCGAGCGCGGCGTGGAGCGCTGCGGCCAGCCGCTCGACGGGAACCGGTACGCCGGGCGAGACCGGCTCCACGCGGACGACGAGTTCCGGGCGTTCCCAAGCGCCGCGCAGCACGAGCTGGAACTCGTCGGCGAGCTCGGGGAACCCGTGCACCACGCGCTCGACGGCCGACGGGTAGACGTTGACGCCGCGGTAGACGATCATGTCGTCGACCCGGCCTTCGATGCTGGCGAGGAGCACGACGCTCGCGCAGCCGCAGGCTGGCTCCGGATCGACGCGAGCCAGATCCCCCGAGCGGTAGCGCAGGAGCGGCTGCGTGTCGCCGATCAGGTTCGTGAAGACGAGTTCGCCGAGTTCCCCTGGTGGAACCGGATCACCAGTGCGCGGGTCGACGACTTCGGTGAGCACGGCGTCGCACGGGATGTGGAGCCGTGAGTTGTCCGGACACCCACCACCGTAGCCGAAGATCTCGGTCATCCCGTACGTCTCGATGACCGCGACCTGCTCGCCCCAGAGCTGCCCGATGCGTCGAACCGTGTGCGCTTCGGAGGCACCGGGCTCGAAGCCGGTCGTGAGCGCCCGGATCGAGTCGACCTCTCGGAACGGCATGCCCATCTCCTCGGCGAGACGGCCGAGATAGAGGAGGTACGAGACGGTACCGGTGACGACGGTCGGACGGAGCTCGTGGATGAGCCGCACCTTCTGCTCCGAGCGGTATCGGCCGAGGCCGATGCGCACCGTGCCCGGTCGACGCTCCGCCTCCATACCGAGCGTCGGGCCGAAGAGCCCATCCGTCGGGTGGAGCGAGACGACGATGGTCGGGTAGGCGTCTCCCGCTGTGCTCCAGTAGCTCCGGCGCCGGACCAATTGGGCGCACAGTTCCCAGTCGCGGTGGGAGAGGAGGCGTTTGAGGGGGCGGCCGGTGGTACCGGAGGTGGCGAAGGCGCGGTACCAGGTGGAGGGGTGGGAGCAGGTGTAGCTGCCGAAGGGTGGGTGCGCCTCCTGGTCGGCCTGGAGCTCGGCCTTGGTGGTGAAGGGGAGGCGGCGGAGGTCGTCGAGGAAGCGGATGTCCTCGGGACGGACGCCGGCGGCGTCGAACTTGCGGCGGTAGAAGGGGCTGGAGTGGTAGACGTACTCGACCATGGCCTGGAGGCGCTGGAGCTGGAGGGTGCGGACGGCCTCCGGAGGCAGGCGGTCGAGAGCGGGGTTGCTGGTGTCGTACCAGGGCAGCTGCTTCGGGAGCATGGATGCTCAGGCCTCCTTCCAGGGGCCCTCGACGGGGCGGAAGAGGCGGCGGTGGGGGAGCCGGTCTTCCAGGCGGAAGATGCGGACGGCGTTCCCGCCGAGGATCAGGTTGAGGTCGTCCTGGGGAATATCGAGCTTGAGGAACTGGCGGAAGCTCCAGCCCCAGTAGTCGACCTGGTGGCGGGGGATGCCCCACTTGCGGATCTGCTGGGGGAAGGAGCGGGGGTGCGGGGCGGGGCGCCAGTAGAAGGGCATGGAGGCGCCCCAGTCGGTACCGAAGAGGAGCTTTTCCGGGCCGACGTTGGGGTCGGCGAGGGCCTTTTCGATGAGCTCGGCCCACCAGAGGCCGACCTCGAGGAAGACGTTGTCGAAGGCGCCGGCGACGTGGAGGGCCTCGTCGACCCAGCGTTCGAGGTAGCCGGCCTGGAGGCCGCCGTGGTCGAGGATGAGGGGAACATCGGGGAACTCGGCGGCCAGGTCGGCGACCCAGAGGATGTGGATGGTCTCGGGCATGGCGTGGTGGGTGAGGGGGTAGCCCTGGACGACGCCGGTGTGGATG
>JANZZC010000075.1 GCA_026419575.1 Thermomicrobium sp.
AAGAGACAGACGCTGGGCCCGCCGAGGATGTGGCGTGGGCGCGTCGTGCTGCTGTCGACGAGCGCCATCTGCCCCTTCACCGGGACGGTCGGGAGCTGGGCACCGAGCGGTGCGACCAGTTGACCGGTCCAGGCACCGGCCGCCAGCACCACGGCACCGGCCGGGAAGCGCTCGCGGGTCGTCTCGACCGCGACCACCCGCTCGCCGGCGACCACCAGCCCTGTCGCCGCCACGTGTTCCACCACGACGGCATCATGCCGCTGCGCCGCGGCGACCGCGGCGCGGGCGAGCTGCGGCACCAGGACGCTCGCCCCTTCCTCGATGCGGAGTCCGCCCTGGACGTGCACCGGGAGGAGCGGCTCGGCCTCGCGGGCCGCTGGCCCGTCGAGCCATTCGACCGCGAAACCGGCCTGTTCGAGCCAGCGGCCGAGTTCCTGGAGCGTCTCGACCTCGTCCTCCGTCTCGGCAACGAGGAGGCTCCCCCACTGCCGGTAGCCGACCGTGATACCGGTCTCCTCCTCGAGCGCCCCGACCAGCCAGGGATACGAGCGGATGCTGCGCCAGAGCAGCTGCACGAGTTCGGGTGGATATTGGCGCTGGTCGAGGGGGCTGACGATCCCGGCCGATGCGATCGAAGTGCCGTCGCCGACGGACTCGCGCTCGAGGATCAGCACGCGCTGGCCGCGCCGAGCGAGGGCATAGGCGAGCGTCGCCCCGATGACCCCGCCACCGATCACGACGACGTCCGGGTGCGGTTCCAGTCTCCGCGTCATCGTCCTACTCCTTCCACACCGGCTGCGCACCGCCGCGGCGGTACGCAGCGAACGGGCGGCCTGCCGGGCTCGTCCGTACGATACCACGGACGCGACGGCAGCGCGCCCGTGCGGTCGCTCCGACCGTCGGCCTCCCCGGAGGGGCGCGACTCCTCTCTTCGTCTTTCCGGGGCATTTCTCTTGACACGAATTGTGCAGCTGAGTATATACAGTAGCGGAAAGTGTGTTGAGGCGCGCGAGCGAAGAGAGGCGCGGAACGACGCGAAAGGAGGCGAGCCATGATGGAGCGCTGGAGCCCGATTGCGGAGTTCGAGCGACTCTGGAACGAGATGGATCGCCTGATGAGCGAGACGTTCGCCCGCACCGCGCGGCCGATCTTGACGCGAGCGTTCACGGTGCGGCCGGCCATCGACCTCTTCGACACCGGTGAGGCACTCGTCGTCAAGGTGGCGGTGCCGGGTGCCAAGCCGGAGGATCTCGAAGTCAGCATCGAGCAGAACGCGCTGACGATCCGCGGCCGGTACGGGTACGTGCTCGACGAAGAGACCGCCAAGCACGCCACGTGGTATCGTCGCGAGATCGGCTACGGCGAGTTCAGCGAAACGCTGTCCTTGCCGGTGCCGGTCGATGCGGACGCTGCTCAGGCCAGCGTCGAGCACGGGATCCTGACGCTGACCTTGCCGAAGACGACCGAGGCGCGGGTCAAGCGGATCCCGGTGCAGGAGCCGAAGGCGCTGGCCAGCTCGGCGAGCTGAGCCGGCCGTTCGGCTGGTCGCGGGACTCGAGCCCGGGCGCTCAGCCCGGGCTCTCGTCGTTCGAGCGAGCGCGCTGCCGGACGCGAACGATCGGTCACCTAGCGACGCTGCGGCGAGGAGGGCGCGGTAGCGCGGGCCGGCTGATCGGCCGGCCGGAGATGCCTGGTCTCCGGGACGAGGAAGACGAGCATGCCGGCCGAGAGCAGGCCGAGCCCGGAGCAGAGTCCGGCGGTCACAGCGATACCGAGCGCATCGGCGACGAAGCCGACCGCGAGCGGAGCGACCGCCTGACCGCTGTCGCCGACGAGGCGCCAGAGCCCGAGGAACTCCCCGGTCCGCCCCGGCGGAGCCAAGTCGGCACCGAGCGTCATCATGGTTCCGGAGCCGAGCCCGTTCGCGAAACCGATGAAGAGCCCGACGAGCAGGAGCTCGACGTAGGACGAGGTGAACGGCACCAGCCCCATCCCGAGTCCGAGGAGCAGGAAGGAGGGCACCGCCGCTGCCTTCCGTCCCCAGCGGTCCATGATCCAACCGGCCGGCCAGAAGAGTCCCATGTCGACCAGCGCGGAGAGACTGATGATCTGGCCGATCGCTGCTGCGCTGAGCCCGAGCGCATCGGCACCGTAGAGCGGGATCGCCACCTGGCGCGTCTGGCGGAGCATCTGCCCGAAGAGCTGCGCGCTCCCGGCGCTCGCCAGCGCCTGCCACCGCGCGCGGAGCACTTCGCCCATCGCGGCGAGCGGTGCCTCCCGATTCGGCGCCGGAGAACCGGCCGGCTCGAAGGCGAGCGCGGCGACCAGCAGGGCGACGAGCGCGACGATCGCCGTCGTGACGATCGCCCACTGGAGGCCGAGCAGCGTACCGATCCATCCGCCGAGGGCCGGGCCGAGGAACCAGCCGATCCGGTTGATGCCACCGAAGACGGCGATCGCGCGTCCCCGCCGCTCGACCGGGACGACGGTGGCCAGATAGGCGTGACGCGACAGACCCCAGAGCGCGATCCCGATGCCGCTGACGAAGCGGGAGAGAACGAGGAGCGGCGCCGCGGTGACGGTGAAGGCGACGGCGAGCGTAGCCAGGGCGTAGACCACGCAACCGACGAGGAAGGCGCGGCGGTGGCCGAGGCGCCCCAGGAGCGTCCCCACCGGGACGTCCGCAGCGAGCGTCCCCACCCAGGCCGCGGCGATCGCGATACCGGTGACCGAGTAACTGGCGCCGTGCTCGCGCAGGAACAGCGGGAGCACCGGAACCATGACGCCCTGGCCGAAAGCCAGGAGGATGGTCGGCAGATAGACCGGAAGGACGAGTTCCCGTGTCGTGCGCATCGCTGCTCCCGTACCCCGCGCAATGGTCGCACCGGCTCGCCGACGAGGCAAGCGACCGGGCGGACGGCGCCCGGTAGCCGCGAGTGCCCGCGACGATCCGCCCGCGAGAGCCCTGGGGCAGCGGGGCGACCGTCCGACCGCCGGTGGCCGACCGGTGAGTGCGGATCGGGTGTCGGGGTCGCCCGACGGGAGCGTCCTACCGGATCCCCCGGCCGTACCCGTGGCGAGGCGAACACGGGTCCGGCGAGCGAGCCGGAGCTCGCGCACGGCCGCGTCCGACGGATTCCGGAAGGCGGGGGGCGAGCGGCCGACCAGCCGGGCGGGCCCGATGCCCACCTGGCGTGGCGCTAGGGCGGACTTGAACTCGACAGAAGGTGCTGCTACACTTCTCTGCTGGGTCCGCGGGGCGGACCCAGCCAATGGGGAGATGCCCGAGCGGTTCAAGGGGCCGGTCTGTAAAATCGGTGCGCTGACGCGCGTCGGGGGTTCGAATCCCTCTCTCCCCACTCGACTGTCGCTCGTGAGGCGGAGAAACCGGGGACCAGCTCGGCGACCGAGCTGGTCCCTTCGTGTTCGCCGGCGCGCGGTGAGGTCGCGCTCGCCAGCCCGCTAGGTCGCAGGAGCCGTCTCGGGCCGGGCCTGGACGAGCTGGTGGGCGAGTTCGGCTGGGACCGCGAACTCGGTGAGGAGCTCGGCGAGTTCCTCCACGGTCGACGCGGTGCCCCGCCGGACCCGGAGACGCTGATGCTCGGCGAGGTCCTCCAGGACCCAGACGCGGACTTCGACGGCCCAACCCTGGTCGCGCCGCGCGAGGACGATCCGTCCAGCGACGACCTCTCCGACCGCGGCGCTGCGCCGGTCCTTCCGTCGGAAGGCGAGCTCCAGCGCGGAGGGCGTCTCTTGCCACTCGCAGCTCCACTCGCCGATCTCGCTCGGCAACGGTGCGACCCCTTCGACAGCCTGCGCCATCCGAACCCCCGCGTCCCTACACTCGACCGTTCTACGCGCGGAGCACCCCCGGCCCGGCGTCGCTCAGGAGCTCCACCAAAAGTGCCTTGTGGAGATGCAGCCGGTTCTCCGCCTGGTCGAAGATGACCGAGCGCGGACCGTCCGCCACCTCGGCGGTGACCTCCTGTCCCCGGAACATCGGGAGGCAGTGCATGAAGATCGCGTGGGGTGCCGCCGCCTCTATGATCGCCGGTGTCACCCGATACGCTTCGAGCTCTCGCAGCGTCTCCTCGGGGACGTTCTGCCCCATGCTGACCCAGACGTCGGTGTAGACGACGTCCGCACCGCGAACCGCTTCGAGGGGATCGCTCGCCACCTCGATCCGCGCGCCCGTCCGCTCGCCGATCTTCTGCGCACGTTCCACGATCCGCGGATCGGGTCGGCAGCTAGGGGGCGTGGCGATCCGCACCGAAAGGCCGACGAGCGCTCCGGAGAGCGCGAGCGAGTGCGCCATGTTGTTCGCGCAACCGAGATAGACCAGCGTCCGCCCGCTCCAGCCGCCGAGATGCTCCTTGACGGTCAGCATGTCGGCGAGCCCTTGCGTCGGATGCGCGAGATCGGACAACCCGTTGATGACCGGCACGGTCGCGTAGGTCGCGAGCTCCACCACGTCGATGTGGCGGAACACCCGGGCCATGATGGCGTCGACGTAGCGCGAGAGCACCCGCGCGGTGTCGGCGATCGTCTCGCCGCGCCCGAGCTGCAGGTCGTTGGTCGAGAGGTACAACGCATGCCCGCCGAGCTGTGCCATACCGGCCTCGAAGGCGACGCGGGTACGCGTCGAGGGCTTCTGGAAGATCATCGCGAGGGTCTTGCCGCGCAGGAGATGGTGCTGCGGCTCGCCGGCACGGTGCTGCGCCTTGAGCTGCGCGGCGAACTCGATCAACGCGACCGCTTGCTCGGGGGTCAGGTCGTCGTCGGTCAGGAGGTGAAAGCACTTGCGCACGGTCGGGACAGTCATCACACCCTCCTCGATTCATGATGCACACGATCCAGTACGAGCCTGAGGTCTACGCGCTCCTGGACCTGTGCCTCATGCGGGTGTGCACTGTCGCTGCTCCTCCCCACCGGCGCTCACGCCTCGACGCCACTATCGCAGATAGCGCGCCGGTTGTCAAGCACGTCGTCGGGGCACGATCCACGGTGGATCGACGCCGAGCGCAAGCGAGCCCGGAGCGGACGCACGAGCCGCCGCGGTCACCTGGCGCGCCGGCACGCTGGTACTCCGCGCATCCCGGTCGTGGCACGCGCGGCAGGGCGGTACCGGACGACACCCCGCTACGCCCGTCCCCGCGAGCCCCGCCCCGGCCGTCGCGCACCGGCGGTCGAGGCGCAGGGGAACGCGGCGCTGTTGCACGCCCTGTCTCTCGCGGCGGGACGATTCGGACGTGACCCAGCGGTGAAGCGCGATATGGCGGCACGCGTGTGCACAGAACCCGGCTCATCCCCGGAATCTCCGTATCGTGCCTGCTCGACGCGGCTCCGTCGC
>JANZZC010000099.1 GCA_026419575.1 Thermomicrobium sp.
GAAACAAAAGAAACGAGCGATGTCGAGCGAGTAAGCCGAGTTCTGTTCTTGGCAGTCATCTCTCTCGTGCGCGGTGTCCACACCGCACACGGTCGCTTCGTCACCTCCGCGACTGCTCTCAACCTCGGGCCTCGGCGAGCAACCTGGTAGCGGCCCGATCGGAGATTGCTGCGGGGAGGATTGCCCTTTTCACCCCGGGCCTCGCCCGGTCATCGTCTCTGTTGCTCTCACGCCAGTCGTTCCCGGCGTGCCGGTCTGGACTGTCAGCGGCGCCGGTCTCCGCTGCCCTGGGTTCACCCCAGGCACCCTGCTCTCTGCAGCTCGGACTTTCCTCTGGCGCGTCAGGCGCGCCAGCGACCGCCCTGCTCGACATCGCTCGCGGCGGCACGCGGCCGCCGGACCGGCGGTGCCGAAGGGGAGATTTGAACTCCCACGGGGGTGCCCCCACTACGCCCTGAACGTAGCGCGTCTGCCAGTTCCGCCACTTCGGCACGACGAGCGTCTTCAACGCTCGCAGCGCACAGTATACCACGGTGCTCGCTCCTCCGGCAAGGTGGGTGTCCGCTTCGCGTCCATGGTGCCGGGGCGGCCCTCGAGCAGCCGAGCTCGTCTCCCGTCGACGACTCACTCCCCGATACCGGCTTGTTCCTCGTAATAATCGACGCGCCGGGCGGCGACGATCGCCTGGATCTCCTGCATGCTCATGCCAAAACGATGCAGCGTGTGGCGCACCATTTCGAGGCCGGCCTCGAAGGAGGGATGCACCACCTCCGTGGCACCCGCCTCGACGAGGCGCGCGACGAAGGCGCGACGATCGGCACGCGCGATGATGTCGAGCGTCGGGTTCATCGCGCGAGCCAGTCGCACGGCGGTCTCGGCGGCGAACGCATCGGGGATCGCCACGACGAAGACGCGAGCGGTCGGGATGTTCGCGGCCAGGAGAACCTGCTCGTTGGCGACATCCCCGTAGATCGCCTCGATTCCGAGGCGCCGTAACTCGCGGACGAGCACCGGGTCGCGATCGATCACGACGAAGCGGAAGCGGCGGCGTTGCAGGACACGTCCGACCTCGCGGCCGGCCCGGCCGTAGCCGGCGATGACCACGTGCCCGCGGAGCGGCGTGCTGGCAGGGCGTTGAGCGTTCTGGAGTGCCGGCGGCCGGGCGAAGAGTCGGAGCGGCGGTTCCAGGAGCCAGCGAACTCGCTCCGTGAGCGTGAGGAGCAGGGTGTTCAACAGCAACGAGCCGATCGCCGCACCGATCATCGCGTTGTAGATGTGGGCGTCGATGATCCCGACCTGAAGGGCGAGCAGTCCGAGCACGAAAGAGAACTCCCCGATCTGGGCGAGGAACGCGCCTGCCCGCAACGCGACAGCCGGCGGATAGCCGAGCGAGGTGACGACGACCGCAGCGAGGAAACCTTTGACGATGGTCACGGTGACGAGAATGGTCCCGGCGAGCGGCCACGCTTCGAGAAGACCTGTGGGATCGGCCAAGAGACCCAATCCGGCGAAGAAGATGACGCCGAAGACGTCGCGCAGGGGGAGAACACCGCCGAGCACTTGATAGGAAAATTCCGACTCCGATACGACGATGCCGGCGAGGAAGGCACCGAGCGCGAAGGAGAGGCCGGCCCACTCGCTGCCGACCGCCGTGCCGATGGCGAAGAAGACGACGCTGAGGAGAAAGAGTTCTCGAGAACCGATCCGTGCGACTTGGAAGAGCACTGCTGGTACGACGCGGATCCCGAGCAGGGCGATCGTGGCCAAAGCACCCAGGGCCATCGCGAGCGACCGGCCGACGGACAGCAGCGTCTCGGTCGTTCCGTTCCCAGCGAGGGCCGGCACGAGGGCGACGAGCGGCACGACCGCGATGTCTTGCGCGAGCAGGATCGCTGCGGTCGGGCGGGCAGCTGGTTGCGCGAGCGTCCCGCGGAGTTCCATGAGCGTGAATCCGATCACCGAGCTCGAGATCGCCGAGAGTTCGGCGAGGACGATCGCTTGGGCGGTATCCAGACCGATCGCACGATAGAGAAGGAAGGCGACGACGAAGGTGGAACCGAGCTGGAGGAATCCTCCGCGGAGCACAGTTCGACGGAGCTCGAGCAGTTCGCGGAAAGAGAAGTGGACACCGAGCGAGAACATGAGGAAGGTGACGCCGAAATCGGCGAACGCTTGCACGATTTCCGGATCGACATGGCCGAACCGCTCGAGAATCCGACCGATGACGAGGCCGGCGAGGAGATAGCCCATGACGACCGGCTGTCGCAGCCGTGCCGCGACGATGCCGAGCCCGATGGCGAGCCCGACGACGGTGAGAAAGAGGAGAAAGATCGTTTCGCGTTCCACCGATCCTCCCGGCGACGTCTGCAGCACGGACGCGGCGCCAGCGCTTGCAGGATAGCAAGATCCCCTTCGGTCCGCCGACGGTGGCCTCGCGGTGCGTTCTGGGCACGCGGACACGGGGGCATCGCCGAAGCGAGGCAGTCACTCGGGGCCGGGAGGCGGGCCCTTGTGCCGAGGAGAGCGACGGCGTTCTCCGGCTTGGTCACAGTGGAGTCCGCCGGGGTGGGGGCAGACGCCTGATTCGGCGAGCCGAGCTGTCCCGATGGATACATCGCCGCAACAGCGATCACGCTTCGCTCGGGGCTTGACGAGCGGGCGTGTACGTACCATACTGTGTACGTACACTCCGTCCGTGGAGGCGGTCGCTGCTCTCCGGTAGAATCGGGGGTGCTGAGGCGAGCGTGCGTGTCGGAACGGGCAAAACGGCTCGCGAGGAGCCGCAGGGCAGGGAGTGCGACGACGATGAAGAGCAGCGAAATCCGCCGGGCGTTCATCGAGTTCTTCGCCGAGCGCGGTCACGTCCAGGTGCCGAGTTCCTCCCTCATTCCGAGCGATCCGACGGTGCTCCTGACGACGGCCGGGATGCAGCAGATGGTGCCGTACTTCTTGGGGCTCGAGCGGCCGCCGCACACGCGCCTCACCTCCATCCAGAAGTGCTTCCGCACCGTCGACATCGACGAGGTCGGTGACGAGAGTCACCTGACCTTCTTCGAGATGTTGGGTAATTTTTCGATCGGCGACTACTTCAAGGCCGAGGCGATCAGCTGGGCGTGGGAGTTCCTCACTCGGTGGCTCGGCGTTCCAGCCGAGCGCTGGTATCCCACCGTGCATCCGGACGACGAGTTCTCCTACCTGTATTGGCGCGATCGGATCGGTGTGCCGCCTGAGCGGATCTTCAAGCTGGAGGACAACTGGTGGGGGCCAGTCGGCGAAACGGGGCCGAACGGGCCGGATTCCGAAATCCACTACGATCGCGGTGCCGAGTATGGCTGCGGGCAACCGACGTGCGGGCCGGGCTGCGATTGCGGTCGTTTCCTCGAGACATGGAATCTCGTCTTCATGGAGTTCTATAAGGAGGCGGACGGCACGCAGCGCCCGCTCCCCAAGAAGAATATCGACACCGGCATGGGGCTGGAGCGGATCTCGCTCATCCTGCAGGGCGTCGGTTCGGTTTTCGAGACGGATCTCTTCTATCCGATCTTGACCGAGGCTGCGACGATCGCTGGCGTACGGTACAAGCAGGACCCGCGCATCGATCGATCCCTCCGCGTCATCGCTGACCACGCGCGCGGCGTCACCTTCCTGGTCGGGGACGGTGTCTTTCCGAGCAACGAGGGGCGCGGCTACGTGCTGCGCCGCGTCCTGCGCCGGGCGGTGCGACACGCTCGACTGCTCGGTATCGAGCGGCCGTTCCTGGAGCGGCTCGCCGATATCGTGATCGAGATGTTTTCACCGTACTACCTGAATCTGGCCGAGCAGCGCGAGCGGATCCACCGCGTGATCCGTCACGAGGAGGAGCACTTCCAGCGGACGCTCGCGACCGGCCTCGCGCGCTTCGAGACGCTCGTCGACCAGCTGCGACGTTCGGGAGAAGCCGTCATTCCGGGCGAAGAAGCGTTCCGATTGTACGATACGTACGGGTTCCCCTTGGAGCTCACCGAGGAACTGGCTCGCGAGTCCGGCCTCTCGGTCGATCGCGCCGGCTTCGAGCGGGCGCTCGAACGGCAACGCGAGCTCAGCCGGGCGAGCGTCGGTCGTTTCGCCGATACCCAGCGCCAGCGTGCGGAGCTGTACGCTCGTTTTTCCGGTCGGCCGACGGAGTTTCTCGGGTACGAGACTCTGCAGGCCGAGTCGACCGTGCTCGGCATCCTCGACGTGAACGACCTGCGCGAGGAGGCAGAGGCCGGGGAGGAGGTCGAGATCGTCCTCGACCGAACGCCTTTCTACGGCGAGGCGGGTGGTCAGGTCGGCGATACGGGCGAACTCCGAGCCGATACCGGCATCGTGGTGGTCGAGGACACCCAGCGTCCGACGCCGGAACTGATCGTTCACCGCGGGCGGGTTCGCGAGGGCTACATTCGCGTCGGGCAGACCGTGCTGGCCATCGTCGACGGCGAGCGCCGGGCAGCGATTCGGCGCAACCATACGGCGACGCATCTCCTACACGCCGCGCTACGACGGGTCCTGGGCGAGCACGCGCTGCAAGCAGGGTCGCTGGTGGCCCCCGACCGTTTGCGGTTCGACTTCGCCCACCACGAAGCATTGTCCGAGCCCCAAAGGCGAGCGATCGAGGAGCTGGTCAACGAGCAGATCGTCCGCGATTGGCCGGTCGAGGTCCGGTATCAGCCCTTGCGCGATGCGCTCTCCGAGGGGGCGATCGCTCTGTTCGGCGAGAAGTACGGCGAGATCGTTCGCGTGGTGACGGTGGATGCGTTCTCCAAGGAGCTCTGCGGCGGGACGCACGTCGACCGCACCGGCGAGATCGGATACTTCCTGATCACCGGCGAAAGCAGCATCGCGAGCGGCGTTCGCCGTATCGAGGCGGTGACTGGCTTGGCCGCAGTGCGTACCGCGCGGGCGACGATCGACCTGGCCAACGAGGTAGCCCAGCGGCTGCGCGTTCCGATCGAGCAGCTTCCCGATCAGATCGACCGCTTGCAGCAGCAGGTCCGCGATCAGGCGAGGGAACTGGAGCGGCTCGCGGCGGAACTGGCGACGGAACGTGTTTTGCCGCTCGTCGAGTCGGCGGAGCGCGTCGACGGGTTCCGGATCCTCAGCGCGCGGGTGGAGGTTCCGACGCTCGAGATTCTGCGTCGGTTGGGAGATCGGCTGCGCGATCGCATCGGTTCCGGAGTCGTCATCCTGGGGACGAGCGTCGAGGATCGACCGACGATCCTGGTGATGGCGACTCGGGACGCCGTGGAACGGGGCGTCCATGCCGGGCGAGTTGTCCAGACGATCGCCCCGCGTTTGGGAGGGCGCGGTGGGGGACGGCCCGAGGTCGCGCAGGGGGGTGGCGTCGACCCCTCACGATTGGACGAAGCATTGGCCGCCGCTCGCATCGAGGTGAAGCGGCAACTTCGGGGCCAAGCAGCGAGCTGACCGCGGCGTCGGTCGCTCGCTACCCCGCGACGTACCGTGCATCGACTCTGAGGAGGTTCGAGCGTGTGGCGAGCGACTGACGGCGGGAGACATGGCCGACCGACGGTGGCGAGCCGCGAGTCGGCGCCCGGTGAACCGCGTCGGCGAACGGGCATCCGGGAAACAGCCGAACTCGCCTCCTACGTACCGAGGGCGCGATCGGTGGTCGATCCCCGCAGTTTGCTCCGGCGAATCGTGGCGCCACCGGGCCGCCCGGAGACCTCTCGACGATCGGGCGCCTCGCTGGATGCAGGCGAGTCCGCTGCCCCGAGACAGAAGCCCGGAACGGCCGTCTCGGTACGTGCGGTGCCAAGACGCCGGTTTTCCCATTGGCTCTTCGCGGGTCTCGCGCTCTTCCTGGCCGGTCTGGTCGGCGCGCTCGTCGTCGTGCTGACCGTGCCGCGTGCCACGGTCGTGATCACGCCGGCGATCGAGGAACGGCGCCTCACCTTGACGTACGGTCCGCCGACAGCCACCGGCGTCGATTGGGTGGCCCCGGTACGGGCCGTCCAGGCGGTCGTCGAGGCGGACGCCGAGGTACCAGCGACGGGGGAGAAGCAGGTTCCCGAGGGGGTAGCGCGCGGCCGAGTTCGCGTCGTCAACGCGACGCTGGAAGCCTTCACGCTTACCGCTGGCCGGCAATTCCTCGGGACGAACGGTGTAGCCTACCGGATCGTCGAGGACACGTACGTGCCGGCGGCCGATCCGTTCGGCAGTCAATCGTTCGGCGTGGCCGACGTGCCGGTCGAGGCGACGGTACCGGGCCCGGATGGTAACGCGGACGCGGGGGTCATCGCCGGCCAGCTGGCGAACGGTATCTTGTACCGGAACATCGAACCGATCAGCGGCGGAACGGTGCGGACGGTCCGCTTCGTGACCAGCGAGGATCTCGACCGCGTGCGGGAGGCGATCGAGCGGGAACTCGCGGCGCGCGTCTCCGCTGCGCTGGGAGCAGCATTGCGGGACGGAGAGGTCCTGTTGACCGGAACAGTGCGCAGCGGTGTGCCGGCGATCGAGTTCGCGCAGAGCGTCGGAGCGGAGGTGGAGCGGGTGGCCGCGCATGGACGTCTCGTCGTGGAGGCGCGGACCTACGACCCCGAGGCGATGCATCGCTCGGCGCAGGAGGAGGCGGCGCGGCGGCTGGCCCAGTCGACGACGAACGATGTGGTGATTCTCGGGAATACCCTAGAGTTCGGCGAGCCGGTGCAGCTCGACAACGAACGGTGGCAGGTCGAGGTATCCGCGGCCGTTCGGTTGATTCCGTCCGACACCGAACTCGAGCAGCTGCGCAACGCCTTGACCGGTCTGTCGGTGGAGGCCGCGACTCGCCGAGTCCGTGCCGTCGCCGGAGTCGCCGACGTCGCGATCGATCTAGAGCCGGCGTGGTGGCCGGGACGCCTCCCGGACCGGCCCGGGCGGATCGAGGTGGTGGTCCGTGAATGAGACGACCGAGCGGCCCGGGCGAGCGCTCGGGCTGGACATCGGCGAGCGGCGGATCGGGGTGGCGGTGAGCGACGAACTCGGACTGGTCGCGAGTCCAGTCGCGACCGTCGATCTGGGCCGCGAGGGTTTGGAGCGTGTCGTCGAGCTCATCGATCGGTACGCGCCGTCGGTCGTCGTCGTCGGTCTTCCCGTCACCCTGCGGGGTCGGGAAGGGCCGCAGGCGGCCGAGACGCGGCGCTTCGTCGACCGGCTGCGCCCCCATGTGCGCTGCCCGATCGTCTTTTGGGACGAGCGTCTGACCAGCACCGCGGCCGAGCGGCTGCTCACCGAGAGCGGCGTCCAGCGAAAGCGGCGACGGGAAAAGATCGATGCGGTCGCTGCCGCGTTGATGCTGCAGAGCTACTTGGATGCACAGCGAGCCAGTGTGGGGCGAGGGAGACGGAAGGGGTCGCGCGACGAGGGCGACGAGGCGGACGAGTCCTCGGGAACCCGAGCGTCCTCGTAGGATCCGCCCGGAGCTTCGCTGGTGCCGACCACCAGAGCAGCTACCTCGGAGTGGCTGCGCGACGACGCGACCGGTGGTGGTATCGGGGCACCGAGGATTGCAGACGAAGCGGATCGCCGTTATACTGCGTTCGGCTGTGCTGCTCGCAGGTGAGGCGCGTGGAAGCAATGAAGCTGGTCATCGCAGTCGTACAGAACGAGGACGCAGACGCGATCGTCGAGGCGTTGCTCGAGCGGCAGTTCCGCGCGACTCGGCTGGCCAGCACCGGCGGCTTCTTGCGTCGTGGCAACACGACGCTGCTCATTGGCGTCGAAGATCGAGACGTCGATACCGTTCTCGGGATCATCCGGGAGCAAGCGAGGACGCGCGTGCGGCAGGAATCGCCGCAAGGCGCGGTGCAGGGAGCCGCGGCGACCATCTTCGTGATTCCCCTCGAAGATTACCAGCGACTGTGATCCCCGCGATCTTCTAACGGAACTGTCTCCACCGTCGAGCTCCGGCTGTGCGCTGCAGGCGACGAGTGGCACGTCGCATGACCACGAGCGTCGCGGCTGCCAGGAGAAAGCCACCGACGAACAACAGCTCGATCCAGGAGCTGGCGGCGTGCCAATCGACGAAGCGAGCGGAGAGCAACCCCAGTAGGGTGGGATAGACGAGAAGCCCACCCAGGGCGAAGATCGTCGCTTCGACGAGCGCGGCTCGCGTCTCCGCGCCGGTCAATCTAGCGACGAGAAAGGGCACGATCGTGCCGCCCGGGAGCCAGAGGAGAACGGCGCGGAGAAGCTCGGCCTTCGTGTCCAGCATCGTCAGGCATCCTGTCTCCACCGTCGAGTGCGCGGCGAACCGAGGTGCTCCAGGACTTCGTCCGTCGCCGATCCTACCCGATGAGGACGCGCATCGTGACTGGAAGAGGCGCGGTGGTACAGTCCTGAGCCTGTACCACCGCGCGAAGCGGACTGCCCCCTACAGGGTGGGCCACTCCGGCCACAGCCCAGCCAGATGGAGGAGGTTGCAGGCGAGCACAGCCGTGGTGACCGGACCCGTTCCACCCGGAACCGGCGTCAACGCCGCGGCCCGTTCGGCGACGGCGGGATCGACATCGCCCACGAGGCGGCCGTCGACTACTGAGACGCCGAAGTCGACGACGACGGCGCCGGGTTTGACCATGTCCGGAGCGACCAGCCGAGGTCGTCCAGCTGCGACGAGGAGGAGGTCGGCCTGACGGGTAAGGTCGGCGAGGTCGATCGTTCGGCTATGGCAGACGGTGACGGTGGCGTCGGCAGCCAGGAGCAGGGAGGCGAGCGGGCGACCGACGACGGGGCTGCGTCCGATGACGACCGCGTGGCGTCCGGCGATCTCGATGCCGTAGTGCCGGAGCAGCAACAGGCCGCCAAGGGGGGTGCTGGGCGCGACGTCCGGATCGCCGACGGCGAGGCGACCCTGCTGGACGAAGGAGACGCCGTCCACGTCCTTGTTCGGTGGCATGAGTTCCGACAAGAGCCGCCGGGAGATGGCCCGAGGCAACGGTTGGAGGGCCAGGATACCGGTCACCGCTGGGTCGGTCGCGAGCTGCTGGATCAGTCCAGCGAATTCCGATTCCCCGAGCGACTCAGCAAGTTTCATCTCGCGAATCGGCAAGTTCATTGTGCGGAATTGCTTGCGTATCGCCTTGGCGTAGGCGAGCGCAGACGGGTCGCTCGGGACGAGGAGTGCGAGCGTGGGGCGCGGTGCGCCCGGTGGCAGCGCCGCGAGGATCGATTCGATGCGGCGGTGCAAGGCCTCCACGACGGGAGCGCCGGTGAGGAGACGAGCCGACATCGCGGACTCCTTTCGTTCTAAACCCTAGACCGACAAGACCTCGTGCAGCGCGGGGCGGGAGCCGCGCGGACCGCGTCGGTTCAGTAATTGTTCGAACCTAGGCGGGATAGCCGTGTGTGGATCTCGTCGGCGAGCGCGCGGGCGCGGTCGGGTGCGAGCAAGGGAAGATTAGCTTTCGCCATCGCGAGCGACGCGCGGATCGCGGCACGGCACAGTGCCGTGGCGGCCTCCAGGTCGGAAGCCGCGAATTTCGGCACCGAAGGTGCCAGACGATCGATCTTGTCCAGGAGTTCGAGACCGAGATCGGCGGTCCGGAGCGGAACCGCCGTGGCCTCCTCGACGATAGGGGCTGGAACGCTGGGTGCACCGTCGCGGAGCGTGGCGAGGAGTCGATCGAGGGCGGTGCGGTCGCGCTCGGCTTGTTGGAGGGCGCGCTCGATCGACTCGCTGAGACTCGTTCCGAGTTCCTCCGAGAACGCCGGCTCCAGGAATCGGTTGGAAGCGCGGCGCACCAGATCGACCAAGGCGGCGGCCTGCGCGAGAACGAGCGCAGCCGCGACCCCGCCTCCGCACCGGTAACGGGGTCGCCGCATCCGGTCGACGAGTTCGCGTACTCGCCAGTCGGCGATCGGCTCGCTCCCCTGCGACATCGAGTCACCCCCTTCCTCGGTATCGGTCCACCGTGTGCAGGCGTCGACCGCAGCGAGTATAGCGACGACGCCGCTGTCTCTTCACTGTCACGATAGTGTCGAGTCGAGTACAACCCGGCCGTCTTTGTGTCTAAATGGCACGACGCTGTGGACAGAGTGGAAAGGTCTTGACGACATGGCACCGAAGGGGTAGGATACGGGTGTCGGTCGGGCAATGTTCGCGGCGAGCGAATTCGCTCAGGGCGAAAGGGGGCGGAGATGGGAAGCGAGCCGGTGACGTTCTTCGGGCAGCTCCTGAAGCGCTACCGCGAAGCGGCACGTCTCTCGCAGAGTCGGCTCGCGCAGCGGGCCGGTTTCGATCACAGCTACGTGTCCCGTCTCGAGAGCGGTCGGCGAGCGCCGACGCGAGAGGCGATCCTCCGGCTGGCCGACGCGTTGGATTTGGGGCCAGCGCAGCGCGATAGCCTGCTCGCGGCGGCCGGTTTTCTCCCGGAGCAGGCCGAGCATCTCTTCGGCCATGAACCGGTGCTGGGCGAAGTCGTGGAGTTGCTCCAGCGCGGTGACGTTCCCGAGGCGATCCGCGAGGATTTGCGGCAACTGCTGGCGCTCGTCGTGCGCCAGGTGAAGCGGGCGCTCGTCGGAGTGATGGATGGCGATTCGGGGGACGAGGGGCCGAGCTGGGGGCGCCAGTGGCCGGGTCAGACGGCCTCGCAGGGGGCCTGGTGAGTCAGCAGGGGCTGTCGCGGACGCGGGCAGTCCGGTAGGCTTGTAGCGGCGAGACGGCTGCGAGGTCGACGAGCGGGTGCGGGGGAAGAATGAGCCGACCGTTCGCGCATCTCCATTTGCACACGGAGTTCTCGCTTTTGGACGGGCTCGGACGCATTCCGGCGTACATGGAGCGAGCGTCCGCATACGGGATGGAGCATCTGGCGATTTCCGATCACGGGGTGCTCTACGGGATCATCGACTGGTACAAGGCAGCGAAGGCGGCTGGGCTGCATCCGATCATCGGAATGGAGGCGTACCTCGCTCCCCGCACGGTGCAGGACCGGGACAAGACGAGCTTCCACCTGCTCCTGCTCGCTGAGAACGAGCGCGGGTACAAGAATCTCCTCAAGCTGGCGACGCGTGCCAGCCTCGAAGGCTTCTACTACAAGCCACGCCTCGACCTCGGGATGCTGAGCGAGCATGCGGAGGGGCTCATCGCGACATCGGCCTGTCTGGGCGGGCCCCTGGCACATCCGCTGCTGAGCAGTGATCGCGAGACGGCGCGCGAGTGGGCGGTACGCTTGCGCGAGATCTTCGGGCCGGACCGTTTCTACGTCGAACTTCAGGATCACGGACTCCCCGAGCAACGCCGGGTCAATGCCGAGCTCGTCCGGCTGGCGCGCGAACTCGGGCTGCCGCTCGTGGTCACCAACGACGTGCACTATCTGGATCGCGCGGACGCGGCCGTTCAGGATCTCCTCATCTGCATCCAGACGAATTCCACGCTCGACGATCCGAAGCGGATGCGTGTCCAATCGGATCAGCTCTACTTCAAGAGCGCGGAGGAAATGTGGCAGCTCTTCGGGGACGAGGTGCCCGAAGCGTTGCTGAACACGGTGCGCATCGCGGAACGGTGCCGAGTTGAGCTCGAGTTCGGCCGCTTGCATCTGCCGGATCCCGGGATTCCGGAGGGGATGACGGCCGACGAGTATCTCGCCGCCTTGTGCTGGGAAGGGATCCAGCGCCGGTATCCGGTCGTCACCGAGGAGATCCGGCGCCGGCTCGAATACGAGCTCGAGGTGATCCGGCAGACTGGTTTCTCCAGTTACATGCTGATCGTCCGCGACTTCGCCGAGTTCGCCAAGCAGCGGGGCATCCTGTACGGAGTACGCGGGAGCGCGGCGGCCAGCATCGTGCTGTACGCGCTCGGCATCACCGATGTCGATCCGCTCGCCAATCGCCTGGTCTTCGAGCGCTTCCTCAATCCCGAGCGTCGGGAAATGCCGGATATCGATATGGACTTCGCGGACGATCGACGCCACGAAGTGATCGAGTACGTGGCGAGGAAATACGGGGCGGAACATGTCGCGCAGATCATCACCTTCGGAACGATGGGGGCGAAGGCCGCCATCCGCGACGTCGGTCGCGCCATGGGGTGGCCGCATGCTGAAGTCGACCGCATCGCGCGGCTGATCCCGAACGGTGTCAACATGACACTGGATCGGGCGTTGGAGGAGAGTCCGGAGTTCCGGCAACTGTACGAGAACGACCCGCGGTCGCGCGAGTTGATCGACAACGCACGGAAGCTGGAAGGGATCGCGCGACATGCGGGGACTCATGCCGCTGGCGTCGTGATCTCGGCGTCGCCGTTGGTCGAGCATGTGCCGCTGCAGCGGCCGGCGCGCGCCGAGGAGGGAGCGCTCCCGACCACGCAATTTCCGATGGAGACGGTCGCCGAGATCGGCCTCCTCAAGATGGACTTCCTCGGGCTGGCCAACCTCACGATCCTCGCCGATGCGGTGGAGCTGATCCGGGAAACGCGAGGGGTCGAGATCGACCTCAAGACGATCCCGATGGATGACGCCAAGACGTTCCAGCTGCTCAGCGAGGGGCAGACGTTCGGAGTGTTCCAGCTGGAAAGCGCGGGCATGCGCCGGTACATCCGCGAACTCCGACCGGCATCGGTCGCCGAACTCGCGGCGATGATCGCGCTCTACCGGCCGGGCCCCATGCAACATATCCCAACGTACTGTCGGGCCAAGCATGGGCTCGAGCCGATCAGGTACCCGCATCCGGATCTGGCGGAGATCCTGGACGAAACCTACGGCGTCATCGTGTACCAGGATCAGGTGCTGCTCATCGCACGGAAGTTCGCGGGGTACTCCCTCGGCGAAGCCGACATCATGCGCAAGGCGATGGGGAAGAAGATCCCGGAGAAAATGCGGGCCGAGCGAGAGCGCTTCATCGCTGGCGCGAAGGCGAAAGGATACAGCGAGGAGGATGCTGCGCGGATCTTCGACCTCATCGAACCGTTCGCTGGGTATGCCTTCAACAAGGCGCACGCGACCTGTTACGCGGTCGTTTCGTACCAGACTGCATACCTGAAGGCGAACTATCCAGTCGAGTACATGACCGCCGTTCTCCGCAACGCGCCGAGCCACCCCTCCGGCACGGTCAAGCGCGTCGCGGCAGCGCTCGCCGAGTGTCAGAAGCTGGGCATTCCCGTTCTACCTCCGGACATCAACCGGAGCGAGGCGACGTTCGTTGTGGAAACGCTACCGGACGGACAGCGCGCGATCCGCTTCGGGCTCGCGATGGTCAAGCACGTCGGCGAGGCGGCAATCGAGGCAATCCTCGCTGCTCGTGCCCAGCAACCGGAGCGACGTTTCCGGAGCTTCGAGCATTTCTGCGAATCGGTCGACTGGAGCCTGGTCAACCGGCGAGCGGTGGAAAGCCTCATCAAGTGTGGCGCACTGGACTGTCTGGGCGATCGCAAGATTCTGCTCGCGCAGCTCGAGCATGCCGTTCAGGCGGCGCAAGCTCGACAGAAGGCGCTGAAACGCGGGCAGATGGATCTGTTCGCCGCTGGGACGCACGACGCGCCGTTGCAGTTCGCTCGGCCCGACATCGAGCCACCAGACATCCCGCAGCGGACATTGCTCGGGTGGGAACGCGAACTGCTCGGCGTCTACCTGAGTGCGCATCCGCTCGACGAGTTCTTGCCGCTCATCCGGCAACGTGGGTTCGTGCAGATCGCGGAGCTGGACGAGGAGTCGGTCGGACAAACGGTCGAACTCCTGGTGCTGGTGAGCAACCTGCGGAAGCTGACGACGCGAACGGGTCGCGTCATGGCAGTGCTCCAGGTAGAGGACCGCTCGGGGAGCGTCGAGGTCGTCGTCTTCCCCGACCTCTACGAGAGCGCGCGTGACCTCCTCCGGGAAGAAGCGGTGGTTGCTCTCCAAGCGCGCGTGGAGGAACGCAACGAGGAGCTCCAGCTCGTCGCACAAGCCGTTCTCGATGCCAACGAGCTGCTCCAGCGAGCGAGACAGTCGACGCGCTCGGTGCATATCCGTCTCCCGGTCAGCCCGAGCGTGGACGACGATATCGCGCAGATGCATGCGCTCCGCGAGCTCCTCGGGCAATTCCCTGGGGACGACGAGCTGTACCTGCATCTTCCACTCGGTGGGCGGGAAATGGTGTTGCGCGCCCGGCTGCGCGTCGATTGGTGCGAGGATTTCGTTCGGGTGGTCGGCGCGACGCTGTCCGGTCGAGGCGGTGCGGTCTGGGTCGAAGAGCAGCCGGCGACGGCCTTGCTCGACGCTGCGTGACGATCGCGGTCACTCGAAGCGTTCCAATTGCGCGATCGTGCGGGGAGGATCGGCGGCGAGCACGATGCAGAGGTCGCCGGACTGGAGCAGCGAGAAGGCGTACCGCAGGGCCTGCTCGAAGTCGGGATGGGTCACGAGCACGGGTGGGTACGGGCTCTGGACGATCCCTTCCTGAAAGGCGCGCAACCGTTCCTCGCTGATCGCTTCCGTGAAGACGATCATCCCGTTCAGCCGTCCGAGGATCCGTCCGACTTCCTGCCACTCGAACTCGTCGAGCCAGGGGAAGGTGTGCGTCAGCACGAACGTCCGACGGGGGTTCCGATGACGGACTCCGCGGACGAGCGTGCGCAGCGTCCACGGATGCCGTGCCCCGTCGACGAGGATGTGGTGACCGCGGATCGACAACACGTTGCACGACCCGGGAAGGAACTTGGCGTCGGGCAGGAACGTCCGGATGCTGGCACGGATCGTCGGCAGTGGCAGGCCGAGGGCCAGCGCGAGCGCGGTCGCGCACATGAGGTTCTGGATCTGGAACAGCAGGGTGCCACCTAACGTGCACGGTGCCTCGCGGACGTCGATGACGACAACGGCGCTCGCATCGGTGGCGTCGGGATCGGCGACATCAGTGCATTCGCGGCCTTCGGCGTGCAGCCCAATGCTCGCCCGATCGGCGCGTTCGGCTGCGAGTTCGACCAGCGCTCGGTTCGCGATGAGGAGGCCGTCCTGACACCAGAGCGCCGGAAGACCGGCACCGCGGGCGCGTCGCACGGCGGGATTCTCCGGATGCAAAGCGAAGAGAACCGTGCGGGCGGTGGAACGATCGGCGAGTTCGAGGAGCGCTTGGTCATCGGCGTTGAGCACGAGCACCCCGTCCGGGTGCACGGCGCGGGCCACGATCTCGTGGGCGCGCCACGCGTACCGGGTTTCGGCGGCGAGAAGACACGCCGTGTCGTTCCCGCACAGGGTGGTGATGGCGCCGAAGCGATAGACCGCCTCCGGAAGACCGACGGTCGCCACCACCGGAGCTTCGAGTTCTTGGATACCGAGGGCCAGTTCCCCAGCGACCAGGGCACGGACGACAGCAGCCCAGGGTTGGAGTTCACCCTCCAACCGCTGCTCGTTGACGTACACGCCGCTGCTGCACCAGAGCGCGCTGGGAATCCGTCGCGCTCGCACCATCTGGTAGAGCAGCCATGCGGTCGTCGACTTGCCGCGCGTACCAGTGATGGCGACGAGGTCGAGCGGCTCGGAACGAGACCGGTTCTCCAGCGAAGATTCGGCGTTCTCGGAATGGAGACGTTCGAGGTTAGGCACTGCTTCCCTCCTGCCGAGGGAGATCCTCGTCACTGCATGGGACCCAGGTCTTCAGGATCGCGACGGCTCGTTCGAGCGCGCGAGCTCGGTGACTCAGTCGGTTCTTCTCCTCCATTGTCATTTCGGCGAAGGTGCGCTCGTGCGACAGTGGAACGAAGATGGGGTCGTATCCGAATCCCTGCTCGCCTCTCGGTGTCTCGGCGATCGTCCCTTCGACGGTTCCCTCGGCCAACGCTTCGCGGCCGTCGGGCGTGACGAGTGCGATGACGGCGCGGAAGCGAGCCGTCCGCCGTTCCGGCGGGATACCGCGGAGGTGTTCGAGGAGGAGCGCGACGTTCTCACGGTCGGAGGCACCTTCTCCGGCGTAGCGCGCCGAGTGCACGCCAGGGCGACCACCGAGCGCGTCGACCTCGAGCCCGGAATCGTCGGCCAGCGCGATCCACCCGGTCGCCTGGGCAGCGGCGCGTGCCTTGATCAAGGCGTTTTCCTCGAAGCTGCTGCCCGTTTCGGGAGGAAGGGTGATACCGAGCTCGACGACCGACACTGCCTCGAAGCATGGCGGGAGGAGTTCGCGGAACTCACCGATCTTCCCGGGGTTCGCGGTGGCCAGGACGATGCGGGTCTTCACGGGGTCCCTCCCTCGGTGGCGACCGGTGTAGGGGCTTCGTCGTGTTCGGGTGGTAGCAGGAGATCCCCCGCGGGGTTGAAGAGACGGGCGGCATTCTCGGTCGTGCGCTGCGCCACCTCCTCCGGTGACTCAGCGCGCACTCGTGCGACGGCATCGAGCGTGTGACGCAGGAAGGCAGGCTCGTTCCGCTCGCCACGATGCGGCACCGGCGGCAGGTACGGCGAATCGGTCTCCAGGAGGACGCGTTCGAGCGGTACCTCGCGAACAGCTCGGCGGAGGGCTTCCGCGCTGCGATAGGTCACGACCCCACCGATACCGAGATGGAGGCCGAGATCCAGGAAACGACACGCCATCTCGGGGCCACCGGTGAAGCAATGCATGACGCCGCGCAGCGGGCGCGCGTACTCCTCCAGAAGGCGGAGCAGGTCGTCTTCAGCCTCGCGCTGATGAAGGACGATGGGGAGTCCTACCTCCAGGGCCAGCTCGAGCTGCTGCCGGAAGGCACGCTGTTGCGTCCCCGGATCCACGGCTTTCCAATGGTAGTCGAGCCCGATTTCCCCGATCGCGTGGACGAGCGGATGCCGGACGAGTTCGCGGAGCCGGTGTTCGCACGATCGGTCGTAACCGTCGGCTTCGTTCGGATGCACGCCCAACGCCACGACCATCCCGGGAGTCCGTTCGGCGAGCGCGATCGCACGGTCCCAGGTTTCCGGCGAAAAGCCGATCAGAACGAGACCGTGGACGCCGACCTGTCGCGCCCGTGCGAGGACAGCCTCGCGATCGGGATCGAAGACCGGCAGATCCAGATGGCAGTGCGTATCAACGAGCACGACCGCCATGGCTCACTTCACCGTCACGCTCTTGGCGAGATTCCGCGGCTTGTCCGGATCCAGGCCGCGGCGGATCGCTAGTTCGTAGGCCAGGAGTTGCGCGGGCACGATCGCCACGAGCGGAGAGGCATCCCCGACGTCGGCGATCGGGACGTGGAGATGGAAGGCGTCGTCCGGCTCCGGGGAGATGCCGACGACCCAGGCACCGCGGCTCCGCACTTCCATGGCACCCGAGAGGATGTCGGGGCGCGTTTCGTCGAGCGGCGAGAAGACGATGCAGGGGCTTCCCTCTTCGATGAGCGCGATGACTCCGTGTTTGAGTTCGCCGCCGGCGAAGCCCTCGGCATGAATGTAGGTCGCTTCCTTGATCTTCAGTGCGGCCTCGAGCGCTGTCGGATAGGAAAGTCCCCGTCCGATCACGTAGCAGTGCTCGGCCCGGACCAGTCGATCGGCGATTGCGCGGATACGGTCGAGGGTCGCCGGAGCGAGTGCCTGCTGCATCCCGTCGACGGCTCGCCAGAGGACGTCCAGGCCGACGTGCTCGCTGCCGTTCAGGATGTGCGCGGTAAGCAACAGCACGGCGAGCTTGGCGGTGTACGCCTTCGTCGAGAGGACGCTCTGTTCCGGTCCAGCGGAGAGTGGAACGGTGAAATCGGCCAAGCGGTCGACGGTGGAACCGGTGACGTTGACGAGCGCGGCCACCGTCGCTCCACGGCGCTTGGCCGCCTGCACCGCTTCGATCACGTCGACCGTCTCGCCGCTCTGCGAGAGGGCGATGACGAGCGAGCGATCGGTCAGGAAATGTTCCTGGTACTTGAACTCGGACGCGATCACAGCGTTGACGTGTCGCCGCGCGATACGGGAGAAGAGGTAACTGCCGCAGAGCGCTGCGTAACCGGCGGTTCCGCAGCCGACCAGGAAGGTCCCGTAGGATCGGCGGATGAACTCGGCAAGCTGGCGAGCGCCATCGAGCCGGTCACGCAGGATCCGTTCGATGACGCGAGGCTGCTCGTGGATCTCCTTGATCAGGTAGTGGGGGTAACCGCCGAGCGAGGTGTCGGCTGGCCGTAGTGACAGATGTTCCCAACGCGGCGACCGTGGTGCACCCGTGCAACGATCGAAGAAGCGCGGTCCGTCTTCGGCGAGGACGACGATCTCGTCGTCGGTCATGTAGTGAATGCGGTGCGCGTGGCCCACCAGTGCTACGGCGTCCGACGAAACGAAGACGCCGCGTGGGCCGAGGCCGACGACCAGCGGCGAGGTGGATTTGACGGCGATGAGTTGGCGAGACGGCCGATGCAGGACGATGAAGGCATTCAGCCCACGGACTTGCGCGAAGGCGTGGCGCACGGCATCGACGAGCCAGCGACCGTCCTGCATCGCAGTTCCGTTCGGTCCGGCGCTCGGCGCCTTCTTCAGGATTTCCTCGAGCAGATGCGCGAAGACCTCGCTGTCGGTGTGGCTCTGGAAGCGGTGACCGGCACGCTCCAGCGAGGCGCGCAGCGCGCGGTAGTTCTCGACGATGCCGTTGTGGACGAGAGCGAGCGTCCCGGTGCAGTCGAGGTGCGGATGGGCGTTCTGGTCGGTAACGCTGCCATGGGTCGCCCAGCGCGTGTGACCGAGCGCGATGGTGGTGAGGCCGGCTGGCGGCAGCGACAGTGGGATCCGACCAGCGCGCTTGTGGACGACCAGTTCATCGCGCCCCGGTTCCCCGACCGTGTAGGCGATCCCCCAGGAATCGTAGCCGCGGTATTCCAAGGTGCGGAGTGCCTCGACGACGAGTTCGGCGGAAAGCGGCTGCGGCGCGACGAATCCGAAGATGCCGCACATGCGCTTGAAGACCTCCTCGTTACGTCCATCGCCCGAATGCACGGCGCGACCCACCCGAAGCCAGAGACTCGGGCGAACTGCCGTCAGTCGCGTCGCGCTCATCGGTCAGGCGGTACCTCGGACAAGCCGAGGGGTTCCGAGCGGGGGCACACCGGTGAGCCTTTGTCCTGGCAGTCACCCGCCAGTTTTGCTCTCACCGTCACGACCGTGCCAGCCGGGAGGCCATCCGCCGAATCTTTCGATCAGCCTCCACCTCGTCGACTCGCTCCCCCGCGCGAGTCCAGGCGCTACGCTCCGCGGAACCACGGCCCCGCTCATCCCGCCTCCCGAACGCCGCGACTGTACCACAGAGTCCGTCGGCCCGCCAAATCGACGGTGGTGTCGAGATTCGCGCGTGGAGATGCCGATCGAAGGGTATACTTGCGGAGGTGCGCGGTGCGCGCCGAGGAGCGGAACGCGTGCCCCGCCGTTCGGCGAGCTGGGCGTTGAGTGAGGGTATCGGACCGCATGATTCCCCGCTACACGCGTCCCGAAATGGGGCGAATCTGGAGCGAAGAGCACAAAATCGAGCTGTGGCTGCGGGTGGAGATCGCTGTCGCGGAAGCCTGGGCCGAACGTGGCGTCGTTCCTTCCGAGGCGTTGGAACGGATCCGACGAGCCCGATGCGATCTCGCCCGGATGCGGGAAATCGAGGCCGAGGTCGATCATGACGTGATCGCCTTCATCCGGGCGACCGTCGAGTCGATCGGTGAGGAGGCCGGACGGTATTTCCATCTCGGTCTGACGAGTTCGGACGTCATCGACACCGCGCTGGCGCTTCAACTGGTTGAGGCGACCGATCTCCTGCTGGCCGATCTCGACGGGCTGCTCGCGGCGGTGGGCGAGCAGGCGGTCCGGCACCGGCGGACCGTGATGATCGGCCGGACGCACGGTGTCCACGCGGAACCGATCACCTTCGGTTTCAAGCTGGCGGGGTGGTATGCGGAACTCCTGCGGCAGCGGGAGCGGCTGCTGCGTGCACGCGAGGAGATTCGGGTCGGCAAGATTTCCGGTGCCGTAGGAACCCATGCGCACGTGCCTCCCGATGTCG
This sequence comes from Thermomicrobium sp., assembly GCA_026419575.1. Taxonomy (GTDB): domain Bacteria; phylum Chloroflexota; class Chloroflexia; order Thermomicrobiales; family Thermomicrobiaceae; genus Thermomicrobium. The sequence continues at coordinate 19,909 of JANZZC010000099.1, forward strand.
AGGAAGCGGTATTGGCGCGCCTCGGTTTGCGGGTCGACCCGGTCTCGACCCAAGTCGTCGGACGCGATCGTCACGCCGCCTTCATCGCGACGCTCGCCGGGATCGGTGCGACGCTCGATCGGTTCGCGACCGAGATCCGGCACTTGCAGCGGACCGAGGTGCGTGAACTGGAGGAGCCGTTCGATCCGAGCAACATGGGCTCCTCGGCGATGCCGCACAAGCGAAACCCGCACGAGAGCGAGCGCATGACCGGGCTGGCGCGCTTGCTGCGGAGCTACGTCCCGGCGGCGCTGGAGAACGTGGTCCTCTGGCACGAGCGCGATATCAGCCACAGCTCGGTCGAACGGGTCATCCTGCCGGATGCGTGCATCGTCCTGGATTTCATGCTGGATTCGATGACGCGTATCGTGCGGGAGTGGGTCGTCTATCCGGAAAGGATGCGCAGGAATCTGGACGCGACCCACGGCGCGATCTTCTCGCAACGGGCGATGCTCTCGCTGGTTCAGGCTGGGATGGACCGACAGCGAGCCTACCGACTGGTCCAGCGGCTGGCGAGGGAGGCGTGGGGGCGCGAGATCCCGTTGCGGGAACTCTTGCGACGCGAACCCGAGGTACGTGAACGGCTCACGGAGCAAGAGATCGAGGAGATCTTCGATCTCGAGCCGTTCCTCCGCCATGTCGACGAGGCTTTCCGCCGAGTCGGGTTGCCGCTCGAAGAGCCAGTAGGAGTCGACGCGACGTGACGTCCCTGCCAGTCGTCATGGAGATCGACCTTCCGGGCGTTCCCCTGTTCCGGCGAGGGAAAGTCCGCGAATTGTTCGACTTGGGGGATCGGCTGCTCGTCGTCGCCACGGACCGGATCTCGGCCTTCGATGTCGTTCTGCCGAACGGCATTCCGGGCAAGGGGATCGTCCTCACGCAGCTCTCGGCATTCTGGTTCGAGTGGTTCGGTCCAGGGTTGCGCTCGCACTACCTGACAACAGAGCTCCCGCCCGAGCTGCGGGCGTTTCGCCCCTCGCTCGAGGGGCGCTCGATGCTCGTGCGCAAGGCCGAGCGCATCGCGATCGAGTGCGTCGCGCGTGGCTACCTGGCCGGTTCGGCCTGGTCCGAATACCGCGCGATGGGCACCGTCTGCGGTCTGCGTCTGCCGGCTGGTCTGCGGGAGAGCGAGCGGTTGCCCGAGCCGATCTTCACGCCTGCGGTCAAGGCGGAGGCTGGACACGACGAGAACATCTCTTTCGCGGAACTCGTCGCGCGGGTCGGCGAGGAACTCGCGTGCCAACTGCGCGATCGGACCTTGGAAATCTACGCCAAGGCGGAAGCGTACGCGCGGGAGCGGGGCATCATCATCGCCGACACGAAGATCGAGTTCGGATGGATCGACGGCGAGTTGGCGGTGATCGACGAGCTCCTGACGCCGGACAGTTCCCGCTTCTGGGACGCCGAGCGCTACGTTCCCGGAGGGCCGCAACCCTCGTTCGACAAGCAGTTCGTGCGCGACTGGCTGTCGGCGAGCGGCTGGGACAGGCAGCCGCCGGCTCCGGTGCTGCCGCCCGATGTGGTGGAGAAGACCGCGGAGAAGTACCGCGAGGCGTATCGCCGTCTGACCGGCCGACCGGTTCCGTTTCTCGAGGCGCGAGGAGGATGAGGTGAGCGAAGCAGCGCGCTGGCGTGCGGAGGTCTACGTCTCTCTTCGGCCGGGTGTCAACGATCCGCAGGGGCTCGCCGTGCGTGACGGCTTGCGGCGACTCGGCTACGACGAGGTCGAGGAAGTCCGGGTGGGGCGTTACGTTCAAGTGTGGCTACGGGCACCGGACCCAGAGACGGCGCGGCAGCGGGTCGCGCAGATGTGCGAGCAGCTCCTCGCCAACCCGGTCGTGGAGCAGTACCGCTTCGTCGTCGAGCCAGCGTGAGGGCTGCAGGAGAGGGGGCCTGGATGCGCTTCGGTATCGTGACCTTTCCCGGCAGCAACGGCGATCATGACGCGTTGATGGCGGTGCGGCTCGGACTCGGGCAACCGGCCGAACTCGTCTGGCATACCGAGACCGATCTCTCGCCGTACGACTGCTTGATCATTCCGGGCGGATTTTCCTACGGCGACTACCTCAGACCCGGTGCGATCGCCCGATTCGCGCCGGTGATGGAAGCGATCGCCCGCGAGGCGGAAGCAGGTAAGCCGATCCTCGGCATCTGCAACGGCTTTCAGATCTTGACCGAGGCGCATCTCCTCCCCGGAGCCCTGCTGCGGAACGCGTCGCTCGAGTTCGTCTGCGACTGGGTGTGGGTACGCGTCGAGCAGAATCGCACTCCTTGGCCTAGCCGACTCGCGCTGGGTATGCTCCTGCTGCTACCGTTCTGGGACGGGGACGGTCGGTATTTCGTCGCCGACGAAACCTTGAGCGAACTCGAACGGT
>JANZZC010000129.1 GCA_026419575.1 Thermomicrobium sp.
TATAAGAGACAGCCCGGCATCGAGATCGTATTTCGCTTGACTGCGCCAGTACCAATCGGCGTCGCCGTGCTCGGTGATGACCCCGTACTCGCCATCGACGTCCACGGAGACGACCAGCGCTGCCCGGTGGCCGGCTGGCCAGAGCGGTACGCGTGCGTTCGTCGGCGTCGGCTCCCTCATCGTTCGCTGACCTCGGCACGTGCGTCCTCGAGCGCGTCGATCAGTCGGTCGATGTCGTCCTCGGTATTGTAGAAGCCGGCCGAAAGTCGGATACTGTAGGGATGCGTGATCCAGCGGACGATCACGTCGCGGCGCGCGAGCGCCTCCACCAGACGTTGCGGATCGGCGCCGCGAACCGTGAAACTCACCAGCCCGGCCATGCGATCGGTCGGCGTCAACACCGCGACGCCGTCCGTGGCGGCGAGGCGACCGACCGCGTAGCGTCCGAGTTCGGCGATGCGCTGGAAGATCCAGTCGTACTCGACCTCTTCGCGCAGCCAGCGCATCGCTGCGACCTGCCCGGCGATCGCCGGGAGATGTACGCCGCCGACCTCGAAGCGCTCGGCCGTCGGCTTGGGGACGAAGTAGCCCCCGATCGGTTCCAGACCGTTCGGTGCCAGAGAGGCGTATCCGACGACGGTGAGGTGGAGCTGGTCGAGCGCAGCGTCCGAGAAGTAGACAGCACCGGTTCCCTCGGGACCGCACAGCCACTTCTGTCCAGGAATCGCGTACACGTCGACACCGAGCGCCGCGACGTCGACGGGGATCGATCCGGCCGACTGCGCGCCATCGACGACGACCAGAGCGCCGACGCGATGGGCGAGTTCGGCGACGTCGCCGACGGGGAGGATCGCGCCGGTGTTCCAGGTCAGGTGCGACAGCACGACCATGCGGGTGCGGGGGCCGATCAGTCGGGCCATCGCGGACGCGACATCGCCGGCGCCGGTGCCGAGCCGGGCTGTGCGCACGATGACACCGTAACGACGCGCGACATTGAAGATCGGTCCTTGCGCGCCCGGGTGTTCCATGTCGGTCGTGACGAGTTCCTCGCCGGGTTGCCAGTTCCGGCCCATGACAGCGAGATTGATCCCGTCCGTCGTGTGCCGGGTCAGGGCGATCTGCTCGGGGCGACAACCGAGCAGCCGCGCGACTTCCTGGCGGGCGCGCTGCTTGAGGTCATTGGCGCGCTCGTAGCTCGCGGTGGTGATCCGGCCGTCGCGGAATTCCCGGTCGCTCTCGGCGCGCATCGCGTCGATCGCGACCTGCGGGAGCGGACCGAAGGTCCCCGTGTTCAGGTAGACGTGTTCCCGAACCGCTGGCATCGCCGCGCGGATGGATTGGATCTTCTCGCTGGACTCCATCGCATCGCTCCTGCCCCTGCTCCCATGCCGACGAGCGCTGTGTACCGTGGCCGACCCGATGCGTCAAGGCCTCGGCGCGTGGGAGAGGGTTCGCCCGATACCTCGGTCGTTCGCCTACTCCGGTGGAGGCGGCGATACTGCTTCGCGATCGCCAGCGTCGGCGCTCAGCCGCTGGCGCGTTCCAGCGCGGCGAGCGCATGGTCGAGATCGGCGATGATGTCCTCCGGATGTTCGATGCCGACCGACAGGCGGAGCAGTCCTTCGCCGATGCCGATCGCCCGCCGCTCCTCCGGCGAGAGCCCACGATGCGACGACATCACCGGGTAGAGAATTTCGGAGTAGACGTCGCCCAGCGTCGTCGCGGGGATGATGAGTCGCAGGGACCGCAGGAAGGTGAACACCTGCTCGCGCGTGGCGTCGCGCAGCTCGAAGGAGACGATCGCGCCGTACTCGCCGGGCGGCAGGAGACGGACGGCCGTCTCGTGGCTCGGGTGGCTGGGCAGGCCGGGGTAGTAGACCCGTTCGACGAGCGGATGCTCGACGAGCCAGTTGGCGACGCGGACCGCGTTCGCGCACTGCCGCTGCATGCGCAACGGCAACGTCTTGATCCCACGGAGCACGAGAAATGCCTCGAACGGTCCGAGGACACTGCCGACTGTCTTGTTGATCTCGTTCAGCTCCCACCGCCGATCGGCAGTGGTCGCGACGATGCCGGCCGTCACGTCGCCGTGCCCGCCGAGGTACTTGGTGGCGCTGTGCACGACGTAATCGGCGCCGAGCGTCCCGGGACGAACCAGATACGGAGTGGCGAACGTATTGTCGACGATCAGCCGTGCCCCGTAGCGGTGCGCCAGCTCCGCGAGGGCGGGTAGGTCGGTGACGCGGAGCAACGGATTCGAGATCGTCTCGCAGAGGACAGCTCGGGCACGTCCCTCGGCCAGCGCCCTCTCGACCTGGTCGAGATCGAGGATGTCGACGAACTCCGTCTCGACGCCGAGCGAGGCGAAGACCAGCCGGAGGAGCGTGATCGTCTGGCCGTAGAGGTCGCGGGAGGCGACGATGCGATCGCCGGTTTCGACGCAGGAGAGGAGGGTGACGTGCAGCGCCGCCATGCCCGAGCCGACGGCGAGTGCGGCTTCCTGCTCCTCGAGCGCCGCGACGGCGGCTTCCAACGCTTCGGTGGTCGGGTTGCCGTAGCGACCGTAGACGAAAACCCCTTCGGCTCCCCCGAGAGCCGCATCCATCCGATCGAGATCCTCGTAGATGAACGTGGAGCTCGGGTAGATCGGCGTCGCGGTCGGGACGAAGTCGCGTGGCGCCGGGCGTTCACCGGCATGGACCGCTCGGGTGGCGAACCGCAAATGAAGGCGACGGAGATCCTGCATCTGGCGCTCTCCTCTTCGTCGCGACGACCGACCACGGTCGGGTCGTGCGGAGTAGTATAGGGTGAGACGGCAGTTCCCGGAACCGAGGTGGATAGGAGGGTGATCTTTCGCGGTGAGGGATCATGCTTTCGTTCTGAATTGTTAAGCGAGGATTGACGGAATCGGCATCGAGGAGTAGAGTACGGCCGGACGGGTCGGAGCGTTCCGTGGGACGAGTACGAGCACGCGATCCACCGGCAAACGATCGGATGCGCGAGCGCTCGCTCTACCGTCGATCGAGCGAAGCTGTAGAGACGGTCGAAGAGGACGTGAGGTGCGAGATGCGAAAATCGCGGAAACTTTGGCATCTCCTCTCGGTGCTGGCGTTGGCGCTACCGGTCCTCGCTGCCTGCGCCCGTGGGCAAGCGACGCCGACCCCAGCGCCGAGCGGCGCTACACCCCAAGCCGGGGAAACCCCGGCGGCTGTCGCGACGACGGCTGGCGGCGAGAAGATCCTGCGGATTCACGAGTACACCTATCCGGACGTCTTCGATCCCCAGAAGAGTTCCTTCTCCAACGAGATCGCCGTTCTGCATATGAACTACGAAGGACTCACTCGTCTCGACCAGAACCTGAACACGGTACCGGCCGCTGCCGAGTCCTGGGAGTTCAATCAGGACGGGACGGTTGTCACCTTCCATCTACGCGCGGGGCTCGAGTACAGCGACGGCACCCCCTTGACAGCTGAACGGTTCCGATACGCCGTGGAACGGACCTGCGATCCCAAGACCGCTGGCGAGTACCAGTCGATTCTCTTCGATATCGTCGGTTGTCAGGAGTTCGCTGAGACCGATCCGAACGACCAGGCAGCCTACGAGGCAGCGCGACAGAAGCTGGGTGTGGAGGCACCGGACGACCGCACGCTGATCGTCCACCTCACGCACCCGGCTCCCTACTTCCCGACGATCGCATCGCTCTGGGTGTTCTATCCAGCGCGCAAGGAGCTGATCGAGCAGGGAGGGGAAAACTGGTGGAAGGATCCAAAACTGCAGATCGGTAACGGTCCCTTCCAGATGGTCGAGGTCGTGGAAGACCAGCGGATCCGCTTCGTCGCGAACCCGAACTACTGGGAGGGGAAGCCGAAGCTGGACGGCGTCGAGATCATCTACCAGAAGGAGAGTTCGGTCGCGCTCGAGGCCTACAAAGCTGGGCAGATCGACATGTTCTCGCCCGATCCTTCGCAATTGCCGGCGATCAAGAGCGATCCAGAGCTTTCCAAGCAGCTGGTGACGTACCCGGCGGCGACGACCATCCAGCTCTCGTTCAACCTGACGAAGGAGCCGTTCACCGACAAGAAGGTGCGCGAAGCGTTCGCCTACGCGTTCGACCGCAAGACCTACTGCGAGCAGATCCGGAACGGTGACTGCACGCCGACGCTCGAGTGGATTCCGCCGGGGATCCCGGGTCACATCGGCACGGACAAGTACGCGTTCGATCCGGCGAAGGCCAAGCAAGCGCTCGCCGAGTCGAGCTACGGCGGTCCCGACAAGCTGCCGGAGATCAAGCTGACCTACAACAGTGACGATCCAGCGGCGCGGCCGCGCGTCGAGTGGATCGCCGGACAATACCGGGATATCCTCGGGGTGAACATCACGCTGGAGCCGGTCGACGGGAAGACACTCGTCGCGATGCGCAAAGATCCGAGCACCTATCCGCAGATGACGCTGGCCGGATGGATCCAGGACTACCCTGACCCGCAGAACTGGTTGAGCGTCTACTGGAAGTGCGACGCGACCTTCGCCCAGCGTTTCGGTTACTGCAATAAGGAATTCGACCGCATCGTGACGCAAGCGGACCAGGAACTCGACCAGCAGAAGCGGATCGAGCTCTACAAGCAGGCGCACCAGATCCTGATCGACGATGCGCCGGGGCCGTTCCTGTACAACCCGCTCAACATCTGGTTGGTCAAGCCGTACGTCACCGGCTACAACCCGACACCGAGCGACGACGCCTTCCCTGGAGAGTTCGCGTCGCTCATGACGCTCGACATCCAGAAGTAGCGCGCGGAACCGGGCCGGGGAACACTCCCCGGCCCGGTCGCAGTCTCGGAGGGTCCCGATGTTGCTCTCGTTCATCGTACGAAGAGTGCTCTGGCTGATCCCGGTGATTCTGGCCGTGACCACCATCACCTTCTTCCTCATGCATCAGGCACCGGGCGGCCCGTGGGATCGCGAGAAGCCGGTCGCCGCAGCGACGTTGCAAGCCTTGAACCAGAAATTCGGTCTCGACAAGCCGGTGTGGGTTAACCCTACCGAGGTGCGCCGCCGCTGGGAGCAGGGGGAGCGCAATCCGCTCCGCCTCCTGGCGGCGTTCCTCGACAGTCAGTACTTCCGCTACCTCTGGGGACTCTCGCATCTCGACCTGGGCCCGTCCTACCGATCGAAGGGGACGGAGTCGGTCCAGAGCATCCTCTGGCGCAAGTTTCCGACGACCGCCAAGGTCGGCCTCGTGGCGACGGCGTTCGCCGTCGTCGTCGGGATCCCGCTCGGCGTTTTCGGGGCGTTGAAGCAGAACAGCTGGATCGATTACGTGAGCCTCACGGTCGCGACGCTCGGTGTGTCGATTCCGAGTTTCGTCATCGGCGTTCTGGTGGTGATCCTCTTGAGCCAACTGTTCGGCGTCAAGCCGATACGTGAGCCCGAGGAGTGGCAGGGATTCTCGACCGCGTATCTCGCACCTGGAATCGTGCTCGGTCTCGGCACGATGTCCTACCTCACGCGGCTCACCCGCTCCTCGATGCTCGAGGTCATCCGGCAGGATTACGTGCGGACGGCGCGGGCGAAGGGGCTGAGCGAGTGGCGAGTGGTGACGCGTCACATGCTCCGGAATGCATTGATCGCAGTGGTGACGGTGCTCGGCCCCGCGGTCGCCGCCTTGGTCACTGGGTCGTTCATCATCGAGACGATCTTCAACGTGCCGGGCATGGGACGCGAGTACGTCGTCGCGATCGCCGCGCGCGATTACTCGATGATCATGGGGACGACGCTCATGTACGCGCTGTTCGTCGCGGTCGCGAATATCTGGGTGGATGTGATGTACGGCGTGCTCGACCCACGCATCCGAGTTTGAGGGGCAGGACGTCATGGCTGCGACAGCGACCGTACGCCAACTGGACCGAGACCTGGCGCTCCGGCGTCCACCGCGGAGTCTCTGGAGCGACGCCTGGCGACGTTTCCGGAAGAATCGCCTGGCCTTGGCAGGGGTCGCCTACATCGCGTTCTTGGCGGTGGTGGCCGTGGCCGCACCGTGGATCGCGCCGCACAATCCGGTGCAGAGCGACGTCGCGCGAGCGGGTGTGTTCCGTCAGGCAGCCTGGATCCGCGATCCGAACCCGATGCGGACCGGGACGTGGGAGTATCCGCTGGGCACGGATTCGGTCGGACGGGACGTGTTCAGTCGCTTGGTCTACGGGACGCGCGTGTCGCTCGTGGTCGGTTTCGTTCCCATGGTGTTCACCGTCTCGATCGGCATGGCGATCGGACTCACCGCCGGCTATCTCGGCGGCCGCGTGGACAATATCCTCATGCGCTTCACCGACGTCGTCTACGCGTTTCCCGATCTGTTGCTCTTCATCATCATGCAGGTCGCGTTCCAGGACGCGTGGATCGGCAAACTCCTGAACGGTCTCGTCTTGCTCTTCATCACGCTCTCGCTCGTCAGCTGGGTGACGGTGGCGCGGCTGGTGCGCGGCGAGGTCCTCGCGGTCAAAGGGAAGGAATTCGTCGAGGCAGCGCGGGCGATCGGAGCGAACGGCCTGCAGATCGTCGTGCGCCACATCGTGCCCAACACGCTCGGTCCGATCATCGTCGTCGCCGCGTACATCGTTCCCGGTGCGATCATCTCCGAAGCGATCCTGAGTTACCTAGGGATCGGTATCCGTCCGACCGTGCGCCTGGACGCCCCGTTCCCGACCAGCTGGGGCAGCATGATCCTGGAAGGGTCGAAGGCTTGGGAGTCGCAACCGTGGATGCTGATCGCACCGACGCTCGCTGTGGCGTCGATCACGCTCGCGTTCACCTTCATCGGTGACGGGCTGCGCGACGCGTTCGATCCGCGCCAGCGCGAGCGGTGACGCTTTGTGCGCTCCCTCGGCACGTGCTATGCTCGGACCGACGGGTGCCAGGGGTGCGCGGAAGCGCTGAGAGGCCGGCAGCGCGCCGGCCAACCCTCCGAACCTGATCTGGGTAATGCCAGCGCAGGGACGGCACCGCTCCTCAGCTCTTCCCCCACCCGCCGCCCCGTTGGGTCGGCGGAATCGTTTCTCCGCCGCCACGTCCCGTGATGTCCTGACGAAGGGGAGGTGGCGATGACGCTGCGCGTCGCTAAGGCGCTCACGATCGCGGGCTCCGATTCCGGCGCCGGCGCCGGAATCCAGGCTGACCTCAAGACCTTCAGCGCCCTCGGCGTGTACGGATCGACCGTGATCACGGCGATCACCGCGCAGAACACGCTCGGGGTGACGGCGGTGCACGAGATCCCTCCCGAGATCGTCGCCGCGCAACTCGACGCGGTGATGGAGGATATCGGCGCGGACGCGGCGAAGACCGGCATGCTGAGCTCGGCGGCGATCATCGAGACGGTCGCCACCGGGGTGCGGCGGCATCGGATCGAACGTCTGGTGGTCGATCCGGTGATGGTCGCCAAGAGCGGCGATCGGCTGCTCCGGGAGGACGCGGTGGCGGCGTTGCGGGAGGTCCTGCTCCCGCTGGCGTTCATCGTGACGCCGAACGCACCGGAAGCCGAGGTGCTCTGCGGGCGGCCGGTGCGGAACGAAGAGGAGATGCGCGAGGCGGCACGGGCGATCCACGCCTTCGGACCGCGCTACGTGGTGGTCAAGGGTGGCCACATCGACAGCGACCAAGCGATCGACCTGCTGTTCGACGGGCAGACCTTCGAGCGGTTCGTGCTCCCGCGGGTAGCCACTCCGCACACCCATGGGACGGGATGCACGTTCTCGGCCGCGATCGCCGCTTTCCTCGCGCGCGGCATGGAGGTACCGGTTGCGGTGTGGGAAGCGAAGCGGTACCTCCACCGAGCGCTCGAGGCCGCCTTCTCGGTCGGACGCGGGCGATCGCCGGTGCATCACTTCCACGCCTGGTGGGCTGCGGTATCGGCAGCACAGGAGGTGCACGATGGCTGAGCCAGTGGAACGCACGTTCCCGGTCGAGGATCGACCCCTCAAGATCGCCGACCGCGAGTTCCGGTCCCGCCTCATCTTGGGCACCGGTAAGTGGCGCTCGAACGAAGAGATGCTGGCGGCGCTCGAGGCGTCCGGCTGCGAGATGGTCACGGTGGCGCTGCGCCGGATCGACTTCGACGATCCGAAGAGCCGGAGCATTCTCGAAGTGATCGACTGGACCAAGTACCAGATCCTCCCCAACACGGCCGGTTGCCGGACCGCCGAAGAAGCGATCCGCGTGGCACGACTGGCGCGCGCCATGGGGCTTTCCGATTGGGTCAAGCTCGAGGTGATCCCCGATCCGAAGTACCTCTTGCCCGACCCGATCGGGACGCTCGAAGCGGCCAAGGTGCTCGTCAAGGAAGGCTTCGTGGTGCTTCCCTACATCAACCAGGATCCGGTTCTGGCGAAGCAGCTCGAAGCGATCGGTTGCGCGACGGTGATGCCGCTGGCCTCCCCGATCGGCTCCGGACAAGGGTTGCCGGATTTCCGGTGGCTGCAGATCATCGTCGAGCAGGCGAATGTCCCGGTGATCGTCGATGCCGGCATCGGTGCGCCCTCCGATGCCGCGCTCGCGATGGAGCTCGGCGCGGACGCCTGCCTCATCAACACGGCGATCGCGCAAGCCGGCGATCCGGTGAAGATGGCGCGCGCGATGCGTCTGGCGATCGAAGCTGGGCGGCTCTGCTATCTCGCTGGGCGTATCCCGAAGCGGCCGTACGCTGCGGCGAGTTCGCCGCTCGAAGGCGTCGTCCGGTGAGGGGGGGGATCCGGTGTCCGGTTGGCGGGGCTGGCGCTTGCGCGAGGCGCTGCGCCTGTACGTCGTCACCGACCGTGCCACGGCCCGGGGTCGTCCGGAGAGCGAGATCGTCCGTGCGGCGATCGCTGGTGGGGCGACGGCGATCCAGCTGCGCTGGAAGACCGGGCCGCTCGGCGAAGCACTCCGGGTCGGGCGCGAGCTCCGGGCGCTCTGTCGCGACGCCGGCGTGCTCTTCGTCGTGAACGACCGGGTCGACCTGGCGCTCGTCCTCGGGGCGGACGGCGTCCATGTCGGGGTGAGCGACCTCCCGGTAGCGGAGACGCGGCGCTTGGTCGGCGAGTCGATGGTCGTCGGCTTCTCCCCGGAGACGCTCGAACAGGCCCGCGAGGCCGAGGCGGCCGGCGCCGACTATCTCGGCGTCGGGCCGGTCTATCCGACGGCCACGAAGCCGGACGCAGGACCGGCCGTCGGGCTCGAGCACCTGGCGCGCATCGCTGGCGCGGTGCGTATCCCGGTCGTCGGGATCGGCGGGATCACCGCCGACAATGCCGCGGCGGTGATCCGGGCCGGCGCGGTCGGCGTCGCGGTGATCTCGGCAGTCGTCGGAGCGGACGACGTGCAGGCTGCTGCGGTACGCCTGCGACAGGTCGTCGATGCGGCGCTGGCGGAACGGGGCCGCTGAGGATGCGGGTTCCTCGGCTCCATCTCGTGACCGATCCGAACGTCTGCCCCTTCGATCGCCTGCTCGCGTTGCTCCCCGAGCTCGTCGCTGCCGGACTCGACGCCGTCCATCTCCGCGCTCGTGACGTTCCGACCGGGACGTTGCTCGGGGTGGCACGAGCGCTGCGCCGGGTCGTCGTCCCGCCCGCGATGCTGTTCGTGAACGACCGCGTCGATCTGGCGCTCCTGAGCGAAGCGGACGGTCTGCACCTTCCGGAGCTCGGCCTGCCCGTCGACGAGGTGCGGCGGCTCATCGGTGGTGGACGCGCGGTCGGGCGCTCGGTGCACAGCGTCGCGGCGGCGGGGCGTGCGGTGGTCGAGCGTCCCGATTTCCTGGTCTACGGGAACGTCTTCGAGACGGCGAGCAAACCGGGACTGCCAGCGCGTGGCCTCGACGGGTTGCGGGCGGTGGTACGGGCGGTGCCGTTTCCGGTCATCGCGATCGGCGGGATCACACCGGAGCGCGTGCCGGCGGTGCTGGCGGCCGGCGCGTACGGCGTGGCGGTCATCCGTGGCATCCTCGGCACGAGCGATCCGGTGGAAGCCGTCCGTGTCTTTCGCCAGGCCTTGGACGGGGTGGAGGAGCGATGACGATCCGTCTGACAGTCAACGGGAAACGCGTCGAACTGGACGGCGTGCGGACGATCGCCGAACTCCTCCGCTCGCGGGGACTCGATCCGCGGCTGGTCGCGGTCGAACACAACGGCGAGATCGTCCCTCGGGAAGAGTACGAGCGACGCGAGCTCCGCGACGGCGACGTGCTCGAGGTGGTGCACTTCGTCGGCGGAGGCTGAGCGGCATCGCTGGGCGATCAGCGGTCGAGCGGCGCTTCGCTGCTCGGCAGTTCGGGTTCCCAGAGGTAGCGGTCGAGGTCGACACGGAACTCGTCGACGAAGGTCACGCCCTCCTCTTCGAGGAGCGCGCGCATCACCAGTGGGTGCCCCCAGGCCCAGCCACCGGTCAGCTCGCCGTTGCGGTTGACCACGCGGTGCGCGACTGCCGCGACGTCGGGTGGCGCGTCGTGGAGGAGCCAGCCGACCAACCGTGCCGAGCGTGCCGCGCCGGCGGCACGAGCGATGCGACCGTACGTCGTGACACGTCCCGGCGGGATCTGCCGGACGAGCGCGTAGACCCGCTCGGCGAAGGGTGATCGCTCGCTGTTCTTCCGTCGCGCCGTCGTCATCGACTCAGATCCTCCCTCCGACCAGCAGGATTCCGATCACGATCAGCGCAGTACCGACCCAGACCTGCGGCGGCAGGGGTTCGTGCAGGATCACGCGCGCAGCGATCACTTGGACGCCGATGACCGAGAGTCCGGTCGTGATCGGATAGGCGAGGGAGAGGGGGACGAAGCGCAGCAGGACCGTCAGGGCCAGGACGGTAACGAAGCCGGCCAGATTCCCCACCACCTGCCAAGCGAGGAACGCCGGCCAGGTGGTACTGAGCGCCGATAACCGGAACGCGACGGCGGCGACGACGTTGAACGCGAGATGCGTGGCGATACCGGCGACGACGAACTCCGCACGGTGCGCCTGGGGGAGCAGGCGGTCGAGGACTGAACTCGTTTCGGTCATCGGTGTCTCCTTTCCCGCTCGCCGACATCCTACCCTGCGGCGTCGCCAGCGAGAGCGGTCGAGCGGTAGACTTGAGCGGTACGGGTGCATCGGTGTCATGCGCTCGAAACGTGACCGGGAGACGAATCCATGCGGAACGTCCTGAAGAAGCTCTTCGGCGACCCGAACGAGCGCGAACTCAAGCGCTTGCGCCGGATCGTCGACGAGATCAACGCGCTGGAGCCCGAGTACCAGCGGCTCAGCGACGAGCAACTGCGAGCGAAAACCGACGAATTCAAAGCGCGACTCGAGTACGGGGAGACGCTCGACGACATCCTCGTCGAGGCGTTCGCGACCGTGCGGGAGGCCGCGCGGCGTACGCTCAACATGCGCCACTTCGATGTCCAGCTCATGGCTGGCATCGTCTTGCACGAGGGCAAGATCGCTGAGATGAAGACGGGAGAGGGGAAGACGCTCGTCGCGACCTTGCCCCTCTACTTGAACGCACTGCTCGGTCAAGGCTGCCATTTGGTCACCCCCAACGACTATCTCTCTCGGGTGGGCGGCGGCTGGATGGGGCCCGTCTATCACTTCCTCGGTGTTTCGGTCGGTGTCATCACCCACGAGTTCGCCGGGATCTACGACCCGACGTACACGTCGCCCGATCCCAGCCCGGACGACCGGCTCAACCACTGGCGCCCGGTCAGTCGGCGCGAGGCGTACCTGGCCGACATCACCTACGGGACGAACCACGAGTTCGGTTTCGATTACCTGCGCGACAATCTGGTCTACCGGCCAGAGGACATC
>JANZZC010000161.1 GCA_026419575.1 Thermomicrobium sp.
AGATGTGTATAAGAGACAGCCGCCGCCTTGTGCGCGTCCGACCCCTTGCCGCCGTGGTGGCCGTCCTCGATGTACTTCTTCGCGTTGTCCCACGCAGCGCCACCGGTCGTCATCGAGATCGCGACGAAGAGTCCGGTGACGATGGAACCGATGAGGAGACCGCCCAGTCCTTCCTTGCCCAGCAGAACGGCGACGACGATCGGAGCGAGCACCGTCACGAGGACCGGAGTGAGCATCTGGCGCAGCGCTTCCCGCGTGACGATATCGACCGCACGTCCGTACTCCGGACGAGCTCGCCCCTCCAGGAGACCCGGTATCTCGCGGAACTGCCGACGCACCTCTTGCACCACGGCGCCGCCGGCCTTGCCGACCGCCTCCATGAGGAAACTGGCGAAGAAGTACGGTAGCGCAGCACCGATGAAGATACCGATGACGACTCGCGGGTTGGAGAGCTCGAACACCAGCTGCTCCGAGAGCTCGAGATAGTAGGAAGCGAACAGCACGAGGGCCGCTAGCCCCGCCGAGCCGATAGCGTATGCCTTGGTGACCGCCTTGGTGGAATTGCCGACGGCATCGAGCGGATCGGTGACCGCGCGCACTTCGTCGGGCAACTCGGCCATCTCGGCGATACCACCGGCATTGTCGGTGATCGGCCCGAAGGAGTCGACCGCCACGATCATCCCGGTCATCGAGAGCATCGCCATAGCAGCGACTGCAAGGCCGTACAAACCGCTGTGCGGGCTACCGGGCGTGTACGTCAGGTTGTACGCGACATAAATGGCGAGCGCGATCAGCACGATCGGTGGGAAGGTCGCCTGCATCGAGACCGCGAGACCGCTGATGATATTGGTGGCGTGGCCCGTCTCCGAGGCAGTCGCGATCCGCTTTACCGGACTGTACTTCTCGGACGTGAAGTATTCGGTGAAGACGACCATCCCGATCGTGACGACGAGACCGACGAGAGCGGCGAGCCAGAGCTTGGTTGCAGCCGACAGGGTGAACGACAGCCCGAAGAGCGACACTGGTCCATCGGTCACGACGGGGTTGTTTCCCATCAGCCATGCCGTGACCGGGAAGAAGAGGATGGCTGCGAGGACCATCGCAGCGACGACCCCCTTATAGAGGGCGCGCATGATCGAGCCGCTCTTGT
This sequence comes from Thermomicrobium sp., assembly GCA_026419575.1. GTDB lineage: Bacteria > Chloroflexota > Chloroflexia > Thermomicrobiales > Thermomicrobiaceae > Thermomicrobium. Next base: position 1,151 of record JANZZC010000161.1, read on the forward strand.
CCAGCCGAACGAAGAAGGTCCCGATGATCGAGGTGAGGATCGAGACGGCGCCGAGCGCGAGCGGGAAGACGACGGCGAGCTCGGTCCCGAAGACGAGGTGACCGAGAAGCATCGCGGCGATCGCGGTCACGGCGTAGGTCTCGAAGAGGTCGGCCGCCATGCCAGCGCAGTCTCCGACGTTGTCTCCGACGTTGTCGGCGATGACTGCTGGGTTCCGGGGATCGTCCTCGGGGATGCCGGCCTCGACCTTCCCGACGAGGTCAGCGCCGACGTCGGCGGCCTTCGTGTAGATCCCTCCGCCGATCCGTGCGAAGACGGAGATCAGGCTACCGCCGAAGCCGAGACCTACCAGCGCGGTGACGTTGCGGGTGACGAGATAGAACAAGGTGACGGAGAGGAGGCCGAGTCCAGCCACCAAGAGTCCGGTCACCGCGCCCCCACGGAAGGCGACCGCGAGCGCCCGCTCTAGGCCGCGCTTCGCAGCCTCAGCGGTTCTCACGTTCGCTCGAACGGCGATCGACATGCCGATGAAACCGGCGACGCCGGAGGCGACGGCACCGACGAGGAAGCCGATCGCCGTCGTCCAGTCAACCGCCAGGCCGAGGACCAGCGCGACGATGACGGCGACGACTGCGACCAGGCTGTACTGGCGCCGCATGTAGGCTTCGGCACCCTCCTGGATCGCCGAGGCGATGGCGCGCATCCGCCCGTCGCCGCTCGGTTGCGCCAGCACCCAGCGGATCAGCGCAGCTCCGTAGACGAGCGCGAGGACCGCGGCCGCGAGTGCGAGATAGAGTGCGGTGTTTTCCATCGTCCGTTCACCCCTCCCGTATGTCCTGGTCTCGGACAAACGATCGCGACGATCTGCGGTGTTCGATCCCAGTGCGCAGACGCTCAGGCAGACGATACTCCGGCCAGATGATGCCATCGTGGCCGGAGCGTGGCGAGTCAAGGGATAACGGATGGCGTCTTACGGTGTCAACAGCGGTTGCCCGTAGATGTGGTACAGAGCCGCCATCGCCGCGAAGATGCTGATGGCGATCAGCATTCCCCAGGCGAAGATACCCGTCAAGATACGGTTATCGAACTTCAAGTGCATGTAGTAGGCGACGACGAGAACGAACTTGGCGATCGCGAAGAGGATCAGGATCGGTGCGGTGAGCGCACCGAGCGTGGACTCGAATGCGTAGGTGAGCACTTCCAAGACAGTTGCGATCGTCAGCAAGACGAGAACGCGAATCCACGTCGCTGGACCTGGTTGGGCGTGCGCCGGAGCCGGACCATGCATCGCGTCGCTCCTTCCGTCCGCGAACGTCGAACCACCTGCCCGCCATCAATAGGGCATGAGATAGACGAGCATGAAGATGATGATCCAGACGATATCCACGAAGTGCCAGTACAGCGTGGTCACGAAGAACCGCTCGACGTGTGCCGGAGTCAGCTTCCCGAAGTAGGAGAGGAGCCACTGGACGAGAAGCCAGACGATTCCGATGAAGACGTGCGTGCCGTGGAAGCCCGTGAGTACGAAGAACGTCGTGCCGAAGAGGTTGGAGGTCAACGTCAGTCCTTCGTGATAGAAGGTCGTGAACTCGTAGTACTGCCCGCCGAGGAAGAGCGCGCCGAGCAGGATCGTCCCGAGCAACCAACCGCGGAACCCCTTCATATCGGCGCGCTCGAGTGCCGTGAGCGCCATGACGATCGAAAAGCTCGACAGGAGGAGGACCGCAGCCGAGACCGACGTGTAGGGGATGTCCAGGAGGTCGCGCGGATAGGGTGGCTCGAAGTAGCGCCCGCGGTACGCGAAGTAGACCCAGATGAGCGACCCGAAGAACATGCAGTCGCTGGCCAAGAAGGTCCACATCATGAGACGGTTGTGCGAGATACCGGTCGTGGTGTGTTCTTCGACCGGATGCGAGGCAGCAGCGTGCGCCTGGCTCACTCCGATGTCCCTCCCCTTACTCGATCACTCCGCACCGGCGAGACGTTGCCCCGGCAGGACGGTCGACGGTCCAGCCGGGGCTCATCCGTCAATGATGCACATGCGCCTGCTCGTGCTCGGCGTGCTCGATCGCTGGCTCGAAGTGCCAACCGAGGAGGCCGAAGAAGACGACGAAAGCACCGATCCCGACCACCGGGAACCCGAGCGGCCCGAGTGTCTCCGTCCCGTGCATGATCATCCCGGCCGCCATGGCGGTCAGACCTGCGGAGACGATCATCGGCCACCAGGACGGCTTGGGCAGGTGAACGCCGGCCGGAAGGCCGTGGCCCGGATTGTCGCGGTTGACCGAAACATGGCGTCGCTGGGTCGTGTCGGTCACCGTGTGGTGGCCGTCGCCGTACTTCTCGATCCAGTAGGCGTCGCGACCCCGCACGGTGGGAATGACGGCGAAGTTGTAGGCGGGAGGCGGCGACGGGATCGTCCACTCGAGTGTGCGACCGTCCCAGGGATCGGCTGGAGCGTTGGCAGGCTGACGCATCGTCTTGACGACGTTCACGAGGAGTACCAGCTGCGACAACCCGAGGATGAAGGCGCCGATGGTGATCACGAGGTTCCAGGTCCCCCAGCCGGTCTCGGCCGAGTAGGTGAAGTAGCGGCGCGGCATACCGTCGAGGCCGACGAAGTGCATCGGGAAGAAGGTCAGATTCATCGCGAGGAAGGTGAGCCAGAAATGTACGGTTCCGAGCCGCTCGTCGAGGAGTCGGCCGTACATCTTCGGGAACCAGTAGTAGGTGGCACCGAGCAAGGCCATGACGATGACGCCGAAGATGATGTAGTGGAAATGGGCGACGATGAAGTAGGAGTCCTGCTGCTGGTAATCGAGCGGCACCGTGGCATGCATGACTCCGGTCACGCCGCCCATCATGAGCAACCAGACGGCGGCACTGGCGAACTTCATCGGTGCCTTGAAATCGATCGAGCCGCCCCACATCGTGGCGAGCCAGTTGAAGACCTTTACGCCGGTCGGAATACCGATCATCATCGTCGAGGCGGCGAAGAGCGCGTTGGGAACCGGTCCGAGTCCGACCGTGAACATGTGGTGCGCCCAGACGAAGAAGCTCAAGAAGGCGATCGCGATTCCGGCGAAGATGACGAAGGGCGCACCGAAGAGCGGCTTACGGGAGAAGGTCGGCAGGATCTCCGAGATGATGCCCATGGGTGGAAGAACGAGGATATAGACCTCAGGGTGCCCGAAGATCCAGAACAGGTGCTGCCAGATAACCGGATCGCCGCCGTGCAGGGGATTGAAGAAGTTGGTGTCGAAGTAGCGATCGAACATGATCATGAAGAGGCCGACCGTGAGGGACGGGAAGGCGAGCAGGATCAAGACTGCCGTGACCAGCACCATCCACACGTAGACAGGCATGCGCATGAGCGACATACCGGGTGCTCGCATGTTCACGATGGTGACGAAGAAGTTGAGCGCACCCGCGATGGAGCTGATACCGAGGACCTGCAGACCGAGATCCCAGAAGTCGAGGCCCGGTCCGGCCGAGTAGAGCCGGCTGCTCGACAGGTTGGCGTAACCGAACCAACCGGCATCCGGCGCGTGCCCGAAGAGGAAGCTGGACCACATGAGCAGCGATCCGAAGAGGAAGGACCAGTAGGAGAAGGCGTTGAGTCGCGGGAACGCGACGTCGCGCGCGCCGATCATGAGCGGCACGGCGATATTGAAGAACGCCGCGTTCAGGGGCATCGCGACGGCGAAGATCATCATGGTCCCGTGCATCGTCATGACTTCGTTGTAGGTCTTGGGACCGAGGAAGTTCATGTCGGGTTGCGCGAGCTGGATGCGCATGAGGAGCGCCAGGAAGCCTGCGAGGAGAAGGTAGACGATCGACGTCCAGTAGTAGAGGATGCCGATCTTCTTGTGATCGACGGTCGTCAGCCACTCGACGAGCGCCGACCGCCGATAGCCCGCTTGCTCCAGCCGCAGTGCCGCCTCAGCCATCGTGCCCTCCCAGAGCCGTCATCTCGATTCGTCGTGCATTTCCCGAATGTCGTCGGGAACTCTACCGCCTGACCCGCTCTCCCGCTCGGCCAGCTAGATCACCGCAAGGACTCCAGGTACGCGACGATCGCGTTGACCTGGTCATCGGTGAGAAGCATATTCTGTTGCGCACGGATCTTCCACCACTTCTCGGCCATGGTCGAATAGGGCTTCACCTGCTCGGTGTTCGCGATCCACTGATGCAGGTTCTCGGGGGTGTTCGGCAGGAAGGCCGCCAGCGTGTGGCGCTCCGGGAAGTAGGCGAGGTTCGGACCGATCATCAGGGTCTTGTTGATCGGCGTGGTCGTTGGATCGTAGCGCGGGTCGACGGAGTGGCACCCAGCACAGCCGGCGCTCCCCTCGAAGAGTTCCTTCCCCTGCGCGGCGAGCGTACCAGCGGCCGGTTGCGGAACCGGTCGCTGGTGCTTGGCGACCCAGGCATCGAAGTCTTCTTGCGTTTCCACGACGACACGGAACTGCATGTGGGCGTGCTGCGCTCCGCAGAGCTCGGCGCATTGGCCGTAGAAGACGCCGGTCTCCTCAGGCGTGAAGACCATCGTATTGTGCCGACCGGGGATGGCGTCCACCTTCCCGGCGAGCCGTGGGGGCCAGAACGAGTGGATCACGTCTTGGGAGGTGATCGTCAGCACGACGGGCCGGTCGACCACGACATGCAGATCGCCTGCCGTGACGATCCCGTACTCCGGATAGCGGAACTCCCACCACCACTGGTGCCCGATCACTTCGACGCGGAGCGCGTTGCTCTCCTGGCCGGGATCGCGATTGAGTTCGAAGATCAGACGCGTGGAGGGAATGGCGATCAGCGCGAGGATGATGGCCGGGATCAGCGTCCAGGCGATCTCGAGACGCGTGTTGCCATGCACTTGCGGGGGAATCCGCGTATCGCCTGGTTTGCGGCGGAAGCGGATGATGTTGAGGAGCATCCAAACCGTCACCAGGAGGAAGACAGCGACCGTCAGCCACCAGACCGGAACAACGAAGAGGTTCCAGATGTGCCGTGCCTGGTCACCGGCTGGGTCCGAGGTGGAAGCGATCTTTCCGCCGATGACGCCACAGCCACTGGTGAACAGGAGTCCGCCGAGCGGAAAGATCCACGCGAGACGCCACCGCACGCTCGTTCCCTGCAATGGCTTCACTCCTTACGCCCCTTCCCCGCATACGGCCGATCCGAGCGGCCGCACGAGCCGCCACCTCCTGGCGTATTCTACTCCGGTTGGTGAAGGATGTCACGAGCCTCCTTCCCGCGCGGCTACCTGTCGTGTGCCGACATTCTAGCGCTGGGTGCTGCCGTCGTCAACGGGCGCTTGACCGGCGTCAGCGCCGAAGAGCGCTCGCAACTGCCCGCCGCACACTCCCTGCCTGGGCGCAGCTTCCGCCTCGGCGGACCGACATCACGCAGCCATGGGTTGAGCATGTCGTCCCGTCATCAGTGCCCCCGTTGTCGTCCGGAGTGTGACTCCACTACACTAATGGCAGTATCCCGGTCGAGGTTCCTTTCGCAGTGCATCGGCACGAGTGCGCAACGAGGGCGAGAGGAGGCGAAGATGCCGGACGACGTCGCTGCCGGAGTTTCCGGAGCCATCGAGGGGTTGCTCGTCGAAACCCGTCGGTTTCCACCGCCGCCTGAGTTCGCTGCGCAGGCCAACATCAACGACCCCTCGATCTACGAGCGGGCGCGCCAGGATCCGGAGGCTTTCTGGGCATCGGTCGCCCGCGAGCTGGACTGGGACGAGCCCTGGCACACCGTGATGGAATGGAACCCGCCCTGGGTAAAGTGGTTCGTCGGCGGCAAGCTGAACGCCTCGGTCAACTGCGTCGACCGCCATCTCCGTGCGGGACGCCGGACGAAGGCGGCAATCATCTGGGAGGGCGAGCCGGGCGACGAGCGCGTGCTGACCTACCAGGATCTGTACCGCGAGGTCAATCGGGTCGCCGCGATGCTCCGGCAGCTCGGTATCCAGAAGGGTGACCGGGTCGCGATTTATCTCCCGATGATTCCCGAGCTCCCGATCGCGATGCTGGCCTGCGCGCGGATCGGTGCCCCGCACTCGGTCGTCTTCGCCGGTTTCAGCGCCGATGCGCTCGCTGACCGGATCAACGACTGCGGTGCGCGGTTGCTCATCACGGCCGACGGTGGGTACCGGCGTGGGCGCGTCATCCCGCTCAAGGAGATCGCCGACAAGGCGCTCGAGCGCTGCCCGAGCGTCGAGAAGGTCGTCGTGGTGCGTCGCGTCGGCGGTGATCAGGCGGTCACGATGCGAGAAGGTCGCGATCTCTGGTGGCACGAGCTCCTCGCCGGGGTGAGCGAGCGATTCTGCCCTCCGGAGTCGCTCGACAGCGAGCATCCCTTGTACATCCTCTATACGTCGGGGACGACCGGAAAGCCGAAGGGCCAGCTCCACACAACCGGCGGTTATCTCACTGGTGTCTACATCACGTCGAAGTGGGTCTTCGACCTCAAGCCGGACGACATCTACTTCTGCACGGCGGACATCGGCTGGGTCACCGGACACAGCTACATCGTGTACGGACCCTTGTCCAACGGGGCGACGGTGGTCATCTACGAGGGCTCGCCGGACTGGCCGGACAAGGATCGTTTCTGGGACATCGTCGAGCGGCGTCACGTGACGATTCTCTACACGTCGCCGACCGCGATCCGGCAGTTCATGCGATGGGGACCGGAGTATCCGGCGCGCCACGATCTCTCGAGCCTGCGGCTCCTGGGCACGGTCGGCGAGCCGATCAATCCGGAAGCGTGGATGTGGTACCACCAGCATATCGGCGGTGGGCGTTGTCCGATCGTCGATACCTGGTGGCAGACCGAGACGGGCATGATCCTGATCACGCCGTTGCCGGGCCTGACGACGACGAAACCCGGTTCGGCCACGCTCCCCTTCCCCGGGATCGAACCGGACATTCTGGACGAAGCTGGCAATCCTGTCCCGGTCGGACAGGGTGGGTATCTCGTGATCCGGAGGCCGTGGCCGTCGATCTCGCGGACGTTGTGGGGCGATCCCGACCGCTACGTCAAGACGTATTTCTCGAAGTACGGACCGTCGATCTACGTGACGGGAGACGGCGCCAAGCGCGACGAGGACGGCTACTACTGGATCCTCGGCCGCGTCGACGACGTGCTGAACGTCGCCGGGCACCGGCTCGGCACGATGGAGCTGGAGAGCGCTCTGGTATCGCATCCCGCGGTCGCGGAGGCGGCGGTGATCGGCGTGAGCCATGAGATCAAAGGGCAGGCGCCAGTCGCGTTCGTGAGCGTGCGCGCGGGGTACACGCCGAGCGAGGGCCTCGCTGAGGAACTCCGTCGCCACGTGTCGGAGACGATCGGCCCGATCGCGCGGCCGGAGCGGGTGATTTTCGTCGCCGATCTCCCCAAGACGCGGAGCGCTAAGATCATGCGGCGGCTGCTCCGCGATATCGCCGAAGGGCGCGTCCTCGGCGATACGACGACGCTGACGGATCCAGCGGTCGTCGAGGAGATCAAGCGGACTTGGATCGCCGAACACGGCGAGCAGGCGTAGCAGGTCCGGAGACGCTGTTCGAGGAGCGGCGGGGCGGGAACCCCGCCGCTCGTGTCGTGTACCGGAGGTGGGGTGCAGGATGGCGAGAGCGGTCATCGTCAGTGCGGTCCGGACGCCGATCGGCCGCTTCGGCGGAGCGTTAAAGGACCTACCTGCATGGCGCCTCGGTGCGATCGCCCTCGCCGAGGCGCTGCGGCGCGCTCGCCTCGCGCCGGAGTCGGTCGACGACGTCATCTTCGGCAACGTGCTCCAGGCCGGACAGGGGATGAACCCCGCTCGACGCGCCTCGCTGACGGCCGGGCTCCCCGATACGGTTCCGGCGATGACCGTGAACATGGTCTGCGGATCCGGGCTCCGCGCGGTCGCTCTCGGGGCGCAGGCGATCGCGACGGGCGACGCGGACATCGTCGTCGCGGGCGGCATGGAGAGCATGTCCCAGGCGCCGTACCTCTTGACCGGGGCACGGTTCGGCTATCGCCTCGGACACGGCACGCTCGTCGATGCGATGCTCTCCGATGGCTTGACCGACGCCTTCTGCGATTGTCACATGGGGGTGACAGCCGAGAACATCGCGCGTGAATACGGGATCGGTCGGGACGAACAGGATCGCTACGCGCTCGAGAGCCAGCGCCGCGCGGCCCAAGCGTGGGAGGAAGGGGCCTTCGCCGAAGAGGTCGTGCCGGTGAAAGCGAACGGACAGCTGCTGGAGCGCGACGAGCATCCGCGACCCGACACCACCCTCGAAGGACTCCAGCGACTGCGTCCCGCGTTCGACCCGGAGGGCACGGTGACCGCCGGCAACGCCTCAGGGATCAACGATGGAGCCGCAGCGCTCGTCCTCATGTCGGAGGCACGCGCTCGAGTTCTCGGACTGGAGCCGCTGGCGACGGTCCGCTCCTGGGCCTGGGCGGGAGTCCCGCCGCGGGTCATGGGACTGGGGCCGATTCCGGCAGTGCGGCAAGCCCTCGCCAAAGCGGATCTCGAGATCGGCGACATCGATCTGTTCGAGATCAACGAAGCGTTCGCCGTGCAGGTGCTCGCCGTCCAGCGCGAGTTGGGGATCGATCCGGAGAAGCTGAACGTCCAAGGGGGCGCGATCGCGCTCGGACACCCGATCGGCGCGAGCGGTGCACGCATCCTGGTGACGCTCGTGCACGCCCTGCGGCGGCGCGGTGGCCGACTCGGAGTCGCTGCGTTGTGCATCGGTGGAGGCATGGGTATCGCACTCGTGGTCGAGCGTGCATGAGGACGGCTCGTCACTCGAAACGCAGCGACCGGTCTTCCTCCTCCAGGCAAGCGAGGGGAAGATGATCGAGACCCGGCTGGTCAAGGACGCTCCGATCGGCGGCGGTCAGGATCCGCTGGGCGGGGAAAGTGGCCAGCGTCGAGAGGAGACGAACGCGGTGACGGTGATCGAGCTCGGACAGAACGTCGTCCAAAAGCAACACCGGCCAATCACCGGTCATCCGGGAGACCGTCGAGACCTCGGCGAGTTTCCCCGCGAGGACGGCGAGGCGGTGGATTCCGCGCGAGCCGATCGCGACCAGCGGCTCGTCGCCCAGGAGCCAGTGCAGGTCGTCGCGGTGGGGGCCGACAAGCGTGGTGCCGCGGCGCAGTTCGTCCGGCCGGAGGCGATCGAGCGATTCCTTGTAGCGGACGCTGACCGCAGCTTGCGCGTGCGTCGGAGCGAGCTGTTCGATCTCGGCCGAAACCTGGTCCGGCAACGGCACGCTCGAGCTGTAACGAGTCGCCAAGGTACCGGATTCCGAGGAGAGTTCGCCGAAGAACGCAGCCGATAGTCGACTCCAGATGGCGAGAAACCGCAGGCGCGCCACGATGAGATAGGCGCCGTAGGTGACAAGCTGTTCGTCCCAGAAGGCGAGTTCCTGGTCGATGGCCCGGCGATCCTTCGTGGTCAGCTGCTTGAGGAGGCTGTTCCGTTGCTCGAGCACGCGGGCATAGTTCGCGAGAGCCCGAAGGTACGCCGGGTCGGTGGTGGAGAGCACGATATCCAGGTAGCGGCGGCGGATCGAGGGGCTCCCGGTGATCAGCTCGATATCCTCCGGCGAGAAGAGGACGACGCGGAGCGTCCCGACGAAGTCCATGGCCCGGACGGCGCGCCCATCCCGCCGGTACCGCTTGGTGACGGAGGTCGTCGCCGGATCGAGGCTGAGCACGATCTCGATCGATTGCGTTCCGGCGGACGTCTCGATGCGAGCGCTGACCCGTGCGTAAGGGGCGAGACCGAGTTCTTTCGCGCTCTCCCGGTGGATCAGGTGGCGATCCGCCGTGGAGCGGAACGACTTGGTCGTCGCGAGGAGATACAGCGCTTCGATGACGCTGGTTTTCCCGGAACCGTTCGGCCCGAACAACCGGAACCCGAACGGGGGAACGTCGAGCGTCAGTCGACGAAAGCAGCGGAACTCCTCGAGTTCGAGTCGTGCGACGAACATTGTCCTCACCGGTCCCCGGGCACCCGGGGCGGGTTTGCACGAGCGGCTGACCGAGGCGGGGGACGACGCTAGGCGGCGCCGATCACCATGGGCATGACCACGTGGACGAACGTATCGTCACCGACCGGCCGGAAGACTCCGGCCGCATTGGGGGAGGTCATCTCGATCGCGATCTCGGTCGACTTGACCACGGACAGGACGTCGGTCAGATAGCGTCCGTTGAAAGCGATCGTCGCCTCGGGGCCTTCGACCCGTGCGGGAAGGACGTCCTCGGTGTCGCCAGCGTCGGCAGCGTGCGCCGAGACGACCATCGAGCCAGGATCGAGTTCCGAATCGCCCGGCACGAACTGCAGTTTGACCACCTCGTTGTTCGATTGCGCGAAGATCTTGGCGCGCCGTGCGGCGGCCAGGAACGCCTCGCGGTCGACGGTGACGCGTGTCTTCCACTGCTTGGGGATGATCTGCCGGAACTCCGGGAACGTCCCGTCGATCAGTCGGGACAGGAACTCCAGGCGACCGCTCCGTGCCAAAAGTTGACTCTTATTGGGGGTGACGAGCAACTGGATCGGTTCCTCGGCCTCACCGGTGACCCGGGCGAGCTCGGCGAGCGCCTTCGCGGGCACGATGATGGCGAGATCGGTCGCGGCCGGTTGGGCGAGCCCGAGCGTACGGACGGAAAGGCGGAAGCCGTCGGCTGCTGCGAGCGTGAGCGTCTCACCCTTGAACTCGAGGAAGACACCCGCCAGCACCGGACGACTGTCGTCGGTCGCTGCAGCGAACACGACCTGACCCACCGCTTCGCGGAGCGCCTCCGCGTCCACCGCCGCCGTCGGGGGCTGGTCGCCGATGCGGGCGATGATGGGGAAGTCTTCCGCTGGAATACCGGGAATCCGCGCTTTCGAGGTGCCGCAGGTGACCCGGAGGTCGTTCGTACCGGGCGTAGCCGCGAGCAGGACGTCCTGTCGAGGGAGGCTCCCGACGAAGTCGGTGAAGACGTCCGCGCGCACGCTCAGCTGACCGGGGTCCTGAACCTCGGCCGCCAGCGCGACACTGAGCGCGATCTCGAGGTTCGTCGCGGTAATGCGGAGCGAGCCTTCTTCGGCGGCGAGCAGGACGTTGCTCAGGACGGGCAAAGTCGATCGCCGGGCGACCGCGCGCGAGACGAGATGCAACGCTTGGTCCAGTTCTGCCTGCTGACACCGCAGCTGCACCGGATGCTCCTCCCCGGGGTGTCCGTACATGCGCCCGTCCCAATTATAGCAGTACCGGCTCCGATTCCCGAGGCGAGGCTCGCCGCGGTGCAGCACCGGTGTTCGGACGGACCGCCGAAGAGCCTCCATAGCCGGAGCGCGTCTGTCGATGACAGCGCCGGCGCCGGCGGCGTTCGAGTCGCCGTTCGGTTCTGTCTCGAGTGACGATGCCGGCGGAGCGCAGAACGAGGTGAGCTCGGCTGCTCTGGTCGCAGCGCCGCGCGGGCGATGCCGGACGAAGCACGCCTTCTCGGTACGGCGCTCGACCGACGCTCGACCGGAGTGGCTCGACGCAACCGGAGCGAAGGGCAGCGTGGTTGACACAGGGCTCCGTGCACGCTAGGATTAGCACAGATGTTCTGGTCTAGTGGAGCGGAGCAGTCGATATGGCAGCGGAGAGAAGCGAGCGGCAAGTGTTCGATCCCTCGAAGTACCTGACGAAGGTGAACGGCAACGACTACCTCGAGGTGAAGTGGCGTCTCCTCTGGTTCCGTACGGAGCACCCGGACGGCGAGATCGAGACGGAGCTCGTGGAGCACCGCGACGGCGTGGCGGTCTTCCGGGCGCGCGTTCGCGTGCCCGGTGGCGGGTCGGCGACCGGCTGGGGGAGCGAGTCGGCCGAGGACTTCGCCGACTACCTGGAGAAGGCCGAGACCAAGGCGCTCGGCCGCGCGCTGGCGGCGCTCGGGTACGGAACGCAGTTCTGCCCCGACTTCGAGTTCGGTGCGGCCGAACAACGGGTGGTCGATACGCCGATCGATCTGCAGCGCCTGGGTGGTCGACGAGGAGGCGGGCGGGCGACGCCGCGTCAGCTGGAATATCTGCGCGATATGGCGCGTCGGCTGGGTATGTCGGACGAGGAGCTCGAGACCCAAGCCCGCGAGCAGTTCGGGGTCGGACTCGCGGAACTGGCCCGGCAGGATGCGTCAACCTTGATCGAAACTCTCCGGCAGCGTCGGGCGACGCACGAAGCGGCTTGACCGTCGAGCCAACCGACCAGCGTCGCGGGGAACGCCGGCGCACGCCGGCGTTCCCCGCCTTGCTCGCGGGGTAGCTCGCGCTCAGAGAATGAGCATTGCGTCGCCGAAACTGTAGAACCGGTATCGCTCACGGACCGCTTCTCGGTACGCCTCGAGAATCAAGTCGCGGCCGGCGAAGCTCGCGACGAGGAGGATGAGGGTACTCCGAGGCAGGTGGAAATTGGTGATCAACGCGTCGACGACCCGCCAGCGATAACCGGGGTAGATGTAGAGGTCCGTCCAACCGGTCAGTTCACCGGTGGCGCCGCGTTCGACAGCCTCCGCGATCGATTCGAGCGTGCGTGCCGCCGTGGTGCCGACCGCGACGACGCGGTGTCCCGCGCGCTTGGTCCTCACGATCGCTTCGACCGTCCGCGCCGGGACACGGTACCACTCCGCGTGCATCGTGTGCAATCGGACATCCTCGACTTCTATCGGCTTGAAGGTTCCGATGCCGACATGGAGGGTGAGGGGAGCGATCTCGATGCCGCGCTCGCGCAGTTCAGCGAGGAGCCGTTCGGTGAAATGGAGGCCGGCGGTCGGTGCCGCGACCGAACCGGGATGGGCTGCGTAGACGGTCTGGTAGCGCTCCGGGTCACGGAGCGGCCGGCGGATGTACGGTGGAAGCGGCACGTGCCCATAGCGCTCGAGACGCTCGGCGATGAGCGGGTCGAGCGCGACGACGACTTGACCCCCGGCACGTCGCTCGACGATCCGCGCTGTGGCCGGTCGCTCGTCCACCCCTTCGCGGGGTACGATCGTCACGTCCTCGCCGGGGCGGAGCTTGCGCGCTGGGCGAGCCAGGGCGAGCCATGTCGTCGTCCCTTCCAGCGGTTGGACGAGGAGGATCTCGACCTTCCCCCCGGTCGTCCGCTGGCCGAAGAGGCGAGCGGGAAGCACGCGGGAATCGTTGACGACGAGAAGATCGCCCGGGTCGAGCAGGTCAGGAAGCTCGCGGAAAATCCGGTGTTCGATCGTCCGCGTGGCACGCCGAACCACCATGAGCCGTGCGGCGTCGCGTGGTTCGATCGGTTCCTGGGCGATCAGTTCCTCGGGAAGCTCGTAGTCGTACTCATCGAGAAGGAACTCCGGTGTCCGGCTCATCGAACTCTCCCGCAGTGTCGTCTACGATGAACCCTTCGAGGGCTGCCTGACGGACGGCCGAGCGTTCACCCGGATACGGCAGACCCAAGTGCTCGTAGGCACGGCGCGTCGCGATCCGGCCGCGCGGCGTTCTCTGCAGGAAACCGAGCTGGATGAGATACGGTTCGTAGACCGTTTCGATCGTGTCCGGTTCCTCGCTCGTTGCCGCCGCGATCGTCTGGATACCGACCGGGCCGCCGTCGAACTTCTCGACGATGGTGCGCAGGAT
>JANZZC010000015.1 GCA_026419575.1 Thermomicrobium sp.
CGATTTGTGTTCTGTCGAGTACGACGACCGGGGGCACGGTGGGGTCGGGATCGGGCACGAACTTGATGATCCGGTTCTGGGAGCACGGGCCGTTCCCGTTGGCGCGCGGTAGGTCGCGTGGGAGCACCAATCCGCGGTACAGGCCGGGGCCGAGCGTGACCGTCGCGCTGCAGGGCGGAAGCGGGCGGCAGATGAGCGGGCCGGTGTAGCCGTCGCAGGTCGGGCGGTACTCGTAGCGCAAGGCGCTCGATGGCGGTGGGTTCACCTTACCGGAGAGCGGGTCCGGCACGTAGTCGCCGAGTTCGGCGTTGAGGCACCCATACTGCCATGTACCGTTCTGGTTGATCGTCCCGGCGGCGTCGATGCAGCCGTCGACGATGAAGGTCACCGTACCGCGGCTGTCGATAGCTGCGTTGGAGCGGACGCTGGCACCGCGACCGCTCGGACCACGCCCGCGGACGTAGATGTCGGTGGTACCGTTCGCGTAGATGCCGGGGTCGGTGAGAAGATCCTCCAGAGCGAGGAGCGCGTACTCGCCGGGGGCCTGGGTCACGCGGGCGGTCGCGCGGGCGCCGACCGCGAGCCGGTCGGTGCCGATGACTGGCAGGAAGAAGAGCGGGACCTCGCGCTGCAGCCGGACGCGCACGGTGTCGGGGCGCTGGATGACGACCGAGTCCGCAGGGAGCGGACCGGGAAAACCGTTCGCGACCGCGTACGTGTTGGCTGCCTGGACAACCAGGCTGTCCCTGGTCGCTCGACGCAGGAGTTCGCGGGCGCCAGCGAGGGCGGCCGCATCCGCGGCGTTCTGAGTGAGCCGGCGTTGGCTGTAGAGCCAAGCCGCGTCGGTTCCGAGCGCCGCGAAGGCGAGCAAGGGAACCAGCAAGAGCGCGAGGACGGGAAGCGTTTGGCCGGGCCATCGGCGGGACATCGAGTTCCCCCTCCTCAGTAGTGGACGATCATGGAGCTGCTGGTGCGCATGATGAAGCCGCCGCTGGGAACGACGAAGCCGACGAGCGGGCGGAAGGGATACCGTATCTCGACGGTGATCCGCTCGCCAGGCTCGAGCGACCCCTGGAGCTGGACGGTGGCGCTCTCGGCATCCGGAATCGAGAGACGATCGAGGACGTGCTGCCGGACGCTGGTGGCGGTGGCGGGCTGGCAGGGCGGATGCTGGGCGCAGAGCTCGCCGTGGACGGCCGCGTAGCGGGCGCCCTCGCGCGCGGCGTTGGTGAGTTCGCTGTGGACGTAGAAGGCCCAGCCGAACTCCATGATCCCGAGGATGAAGAGGAAGAGGAGCGGCGCGACGATGGCGAACTCGACGAGGTTCTGTCCGATGAAGCGCCGGCGTCGTATCATGGCAGTACCCGCATCTCGGCAGTCCGTTGGATGACCAGTTGGTCGGCCAGTCGATCGCCGGTCAGCGGCAGCGGTACGGGGAGGAGCGTCCGCATGGTGAGGCGAGCGGTGACGCGCACCGAAGCGGGCCGGCCGTTCTCGTAGGTGACCGTCGAGGTGACCGTCGGTTGCTGGCCGAAGAGGAGCGGTAGTCCGCTCGCCTGGTATTCCTGCAGGGCGGCAGCACGGATCCCGGCGCTGTCAGTCGGCGCCAGCGAGCCGTAGTGGGCGCCCTCGCGGGCGACATTGGTGAGCACGATGCCGGCGTAGACCAGGCGACCGTAGTCGAGAATTGCTGCCAAGACGAGCAGCAGCACGAGTAGGCCGAGCGTGAACTCGACCAAGGATTGCCCCGGCCGCCTCGAACGGGTCGTGACCATGGCCGCACTCCCGGCGCGCACCGCGCATTCTCATGATCGGCGTGGGAACGCAGCAACGGTAGAGTCGTTCGTACCGGGTCGAGACGGGGACGAGCGGGACGGTCGCGTCACTCGACGAGCCAGACGGTCGGGCGGGTGACAGCGACGTGTTCCACGCGTTCGACACGGATATCGGTGTTGCCGTTGGTCGAGAAGCGGTAGACGATGAGCTGGCCGCGTGCCCACGTGCCGCTCGCGTTCCCGCTGAGCTCGAGCGTACCGTTTGGGAGATAGAGGATCCCGTTGACGCGTGCGCCGCTGTTCCCGACCATGCGGAGCGTGCCGGTGTTGCCGCGGGCCTGGAAAACGACGAGACCGGGCTTCATCCCCGGGTAGGGGAGCTTCGTCGGATCGGTCACGCCGCTCAGGACGTAGCGGGTATTGCCGACGACGTCGAAGGACGAGCCAGGGCCGAAGTAGAACAGCACGTCCTGACCAGTGATCGTCTGGTTGCCTTGCAGACGGAACCTGCCGCCGTCGAAGTAGTACAGGCCCGGAGGGATGACCGAGTCGGTGTTGCCGGTGAGCGCGAAGTCGGAGTTGCGGAGATAGACCAGGACATCACAGGGCAGCACGTTCTGCAGCCCGAAGTTTCCCTGCACTACGAAGGAACTGTTCTGGAAGAAGAGCCGGAACTCCTGTCCGCTGCCGGAGCAGGACGTCGGCTGTCCCTGGAGGACGAGCCGGACGTTTCCGCCGAGCGAGAAGGCGTTTCCGTCGAAGACATAGGTGCCCGGCGCCAGGGTGACGGTCGCATTGCCGCCCACGGAGAAACCCCGCCGGAAGTAGTAGAAGCCCGGACCGAGCGAGACGCTGCCGTTCCCGGAATAGCTCACGGCCCCGTCGAACTGGTAGGTACCACCGGGAAACACGAGCGAGCCGTTGCCGGAGTAGCTCACGTTGTTCGGGTAGTGACCCGGTGGGCAGGTCATCGTGTTGCCCGCTGTGCTGCAGCTCGCGGTGGAACCGCCGGGTGCGCCGGGGACGGTCGGGCGAGGCGGTTCCGGCATGTCGGCGAGCGGGTCTTCGACCGGCGAGAGGCCGCTACGGACACCCTGACCGGCGAGGAAGCGACAATTTCCGGTCTGGGAGAACGAGAGCGCCGCGTCGACCGTGCCGTCGGCCTGGAACGTTCCGTTGCCGACACAGCGCATGCCACCGTTCGACATCGCGCTGCCGCCGACGATCCGGATGTTCACGTTGCCGATGAGGTTGACGGCGTTCGGGTTGTTCTGCTCGAGTGCGAGGAAGGCGTAGTCGGTCGGCTGGCGGCCGACTTGGGCCGCCGCCTGCGCTCGCGTGCTCCAATCGCCGGAGTAGAGGGCACCGAGGAAGAAGCGTTCGATATCGGCCGCCGCGGTGACGCGTACCAGTCGACTGCTCTGGTCGATCTGGACATCGAGCTGCGTGACGGTCAGCCCCTCGCCAGGATCGTGGTTCGCACCGAGGTTGCGCTGGAACGCGGCCTGCGCGGCCGCGGTGGCCTGGCTGACCGATTGTCCGTCGTAGAGCGCCCGGGCTCCGGCGAGCGCTGCGGCATCGACGGCGTTCTGGAGGAGCCGCTTCTCGGCGTAGGCGTATCCGACGTCGACCGCGAGCGCGCTGAATGCGAGCAAGGCCAGCAGCACGACCGCGAGCAAGACGAGCGCTTGCCCGGGGCGTGCGGTCGGAGAGGGTCGCGGGTGTGCCTGCGCCGGCATGGTCGGGCTCCCGATCCTGTGGCGGTTCGGTTCTCTATGGACTGTACGGTCGACGCTCGTCAGGCACATAGAGCGAGAAGTACCGATTCCGGCGGCGGTGCCAAGCCGCGCGCGGGGCTGGACAGCGGAGCGCGCGGCGGCGCATGCTGCGGGCGGGAGGAAAGGAGCGAGCGATGACCGATCCACGGTTGGAGAAGTGGGCACGCGTGCTGGTCGATTACTCGCTGGCAGTGCAGCCCGAACAGCTGGTCGTGGTGAACGCGACGCCACTGGCCGCGCCGCTGGTGCGGGCGGTGTACCGGCTCGTCCTGGAACGAGGGGCGTACCCGGTGGTACAGATCGCCCTGCCGGGGTTGGCGGAGCTCTTCTACGCGCACGCGAACGAGCGACAGCTCTCCTTCGTCTCGCCCGACGAACGGTTGGGGCCGGAGCAGGCGGATGCGCTGCTCCGGATCCTCAGCGAGAGCAACACGAAGGCGTTGACCGGGGTCGATCCGCTGCGGCAGCAGCTGGCGCAGCGGGCGCGGACGGAGCTCCGGCAGCGCTACCTGGAGCGGGCGGCAGCGGGAAAGCTGAACTGGTGCGTCACGCTGTATCCGACCGAGGCGTACGCGCAGGACGCCGAGATGGCGCTCGCGGACTACGAGGAGTTCGTCCTGCGGGCAGGATTCCTGGACTGCGACGACCCGGTGGCGGCGTGGCAGGAGCAGTCGCGCGAGCAGGCGCGGCTCATCGCGTGGCTGGCCGACAAGCGCGAGGTGCACGTCCGGGCGCCGGACACCGACCTGCGTCTGTCGATCGCCGGGCGTCGCTTCGTGAACGCGGACGGCCGGCGCAACTTCCCAGACGGCGAGATCTTCACCGGACCGGTGGAGGGCTCGGTCGAGGGGACGATCCGGTTCACCTACCCCTCGATGGTGCAGGGGCGCCAGGTGGAGGACATCCGGCTCTGGTTCGAGGGCGGGCGCGTGGTCAAGGCGACGGCTGCCCGCAACGAGGAGTTCCTGCACCGGATGCTGGAGACGGACGACGGAGCTCGGTACGTCGGCGAGTTCGCCTTTGGCTTGAACCGAGCGATCACCCGGTTCACCGGCAACATCCTGTTCGACGAGAAGATCGGTGGGACGCTGCACCTAGCGATCGGTGCCGGGTATCCGGAGACGGGGAGCCGGAACCGATCGGCGGTACACTGGGACATGATCTGCGATCTGCGACGGCAGAGCGAGGTGTGGATCGACGGACAGCTGTTCATGAAGGACGGGGAAATCCTCGTCTAATCGAGCGTGGCCAACGCGACCGGCTGGCCGCTCGGTGCCGTCGCCTGGGCGCTGTTCTCCAGGGTGATGGCGAGCGCGTCGAAGGTGCGGAGCGGCTCGCGCGGCGACAGGAAGAGTTCGGCGTGCCCGCGCTCGTCGACCGGCAGCAGCCCGGCCTGCCGGTACTCCTCACCGCGGACGAGCCAGACGACGTAGGCTTGGCCGGGCGCCGGTCGCGGCAGGCCCTCGACGGCGACCAGCGCGGTGTTGCTCGAAGGGTCAAGGATGATGGCCCCGTGCGCGTCGCGAGCGGCGCCCGTCCCCTGGAGGCGGATCAGGAGCCCGTCGCGTTGGGCGATGAGCTGCACGACGGCACGCCGCTGAGCATCGGCCTGGACGGCTTGCCGGGCCTGGCGGTCAGCGGTCTCCTGCTGCTGGAGGAGTTGCCAGCCGAACAGCAAGGCGAGCACGGTCGCCGCTGTCGCCACGAGCCAGGCCGGACGTCGCAGCCAGAAGCCGAGACTTCCCGGTGACCCGGCCGTGCGGATGCGCGCGAGCAGGGCGCGTCGCGCTCGCGCCGGAACCGGTTGGGGTGGCGGCAGGAAGGCCAGGAGCTGGGCCGTGCGGCGCGCTTCCCGGGCTGCCTCGCGGCAGCGCGCGCAGACGGCGAGGTGCCGCTCGACGAGTTCGAGTTCGTCGGTCTCGAGCGCGCCGAGGGCATACCCGGCGATCAGGTCCTCGGGACAGTCTCGGCGCGGCCAGCCTGCCTCAGCCATCGCAGGGCTCCTCGCTCTCGTGGTCGCGCAAGAGGAGCTGCAACTTCTGCATGGCGAGCCGGATGCGTGTCTTGATCGTCCCGATCGGTTCGCCGAGCACCGCGGCGATCTCGCTGTGGGTGAGGCCAGCGAAGAAGGCGAGCTCGATCGCTTGCCGCTGCGGTTCGGGCAGCTGTGCGACCGCGCGGCGAACGCGCTCGCGGAGCTCGCTCGCTTCGGCCGCTTCCAGAGCGGTCGCCCGCTCGTCGACGCTGGGCAGCGGGAGCGTCGCCGCATCGACGAAGTCGGCGCGTTGCGGACGCCGGCTGCGGTGGCGGAGCGCGTCGACGGCCAGGTTGTGGGCGATGCTCATGAGCCAACTCCCGAAGGAACCGCGGCGCGCCTCGTAGCGGAATGCTTGCTGCCAGAGGCGGACGAACGTCTCCTGGAGGAGTTCCTCCGCTTCCGCCGGGTCGCCCAGCATGCGGACCGCCAGCGAGTAGACGGGCCGGGCGTAGCGGTCGTAGAGGGCTTCGAGAGCCTGGAGGTCGCCGCTGACCAGCCGCTCGACGAGCTGCTCGTCGGTCAGCGTCTCGGCGGTGACGTCCTGCGACCGGCGAGCGAAACCGCTCCATTGGACTATACGACGGTACGTCCGACTCAGATGCATACCGGCGGCTCCCCTGCTGACGCACGCAGTATACCTGCTGGTCCGCTCAGGTGCCGCGCAAGGTCCGGTCGTAGAAGTCGACGATGCGCTCGACGAAGAGGTTCCACGCCGGTGGCGAGAAGGCGTGTCCCTCCCCGGGATACTCGAAGTACTCGACGCTCTTCCCGGCCAAGAGGAGGCTGTCGCGCATGGCTCGCGACCACTCGGGCGGCGTCACGGTGTCCGCCGTGCCGATGTGGATCTGGACCGGACAGGCGACGAAGTGGAAGTGGAACAGCGGCGAGGTGGCGCGCAGGAACCCTTCGTCGCGGGCCGCTTCGGCGTAGATCGGGCCGAGGGGGTCGTCGGGACGAGCTCCGTCGCCCCACTTGCGGATATTGTCGAGATCCCAGCCGCTGACCGGCGCGTAGAGGACGGCGCCGCGGATGCGGTCGTCGATGCAGATCACCTTGGCGACGAGTCCGCCGCCCATGCTGTGACCCCACAGGCCCACCCGTCGGGGATCGGCCTGCGGCAACGACGCGAGCGAGCTCACCGCGTTCAGCGTATCGATGACGATGCCGGTGCGGAAGTAGTTGGGGCCAGGGTCGGAACCGCCCCAGCCGCGGAAGTCGGGCGCGAGGCAGAGGAAGCCGCGACGCGCCAAGGCGTCGGCCGCTTGGATGGTATCGGCGCCGGTCCAGTACTGGTCGGGCGGGATGTAGCCGTGGCAGAGCACGACGACCGGGAAGGGACCCGCCCTGCGGGGGACGTGGAGCCCGCCGGTGATGCGGAGTCCATCGCTCGGGTAACGGACATGGTAGTAGGTGTAGGTCTCGGTCTCGGCTACGGTCCGCAGGAGCTCGATCGTCCCGCCGGGGTAGGTGCGGGCGCGCAGCCCCTCGATGGTGTAGGCAGCGAGCGGATGGGGCGTCGGTGTCGGCGCGGGAACGGGTGTCGCGGTCGGGAGCGGGGTCGGCGTCGTCGCGATCGGAGAAGGGAAGGGCCGGGGCTCGGACGTCGCCGAGGGCCCCGGCCCGAGAGAGGAGGTGGGAGAGGGCAGGCTGGGAGTTTGCGTCGGACTGGCTCGGCTGCGGCACGCGACCGCGAGACCGAGCGACGTGGACAGGAAGGTTCGCCTGGTGAGTCGTCGCATCCTTCCCGTCATGAGACCGGCTCGAACGTGAAGTCGAGCTCCAGCGTGATCGTGTCCTCCAGGCTCAGGACGATGGGGACGCGCGGCGGCGTCATGCCGAAGTCCTGGAACGTCACCTGAGTCGTCGCCGTACCGGTGATGCGCCCGCCGTCGATCGTCGCCTGGACGTCCCAGGTGACCGGCTTGGTCACGCCGTGCACCGTCAGGTTCCCTTCGAGCTGGAACTGGAGCTGCCCGCTCTGCGGCAAGGGCCAGGGTAGGCCGCTCTCCGCCGTCGGCTGGAACTCGGCGTTCGGATAGCGGTCGACCTCGAGCGTGTTCTGCTTGATGTAGTTGTCGCGCCGGGACTCGTCGCTCCGCAGCGTCGTCAGGTCGACGGTGAACTTCGACCGAGCGGCGTCGATCGCACCGTCCGCCGTGAAGACGATCTGCCCCTCGACCGCGTTCGTGCGGCCGACCGCGTCGTTCGGCAGCGAGCGACCGAGCAGTTGTTCGCGGGCGCGGTAGCGTGCCTCGCTCTGCTCGGGCACCAGTCGGAAGACGACGTCTCCGGTCGCGGCGCCTGCTGGGGCGCCCGGTGAGGGCGTCTCGGTCGCAGCAAGAGCGACGGTCGGCGTGGCTGCGGTGGTCGGCGTCGGGGACGGCGCGACCGTCGCGGTCGGCGTCGCGACGGGAGTCGTGGTCGCGGCGACCCCGCCACCACAGGCGGCGAGGAGCGCGGCTGCAGTGAGGAGGATCGTCGCCAGGACTCCGAATCGGCTCGTCACTCGCGTACCCCTTCCCGGTTCCACCGATACCGAGCCTAGCCGGTCAGGCTGAGAAGCGGGCAAGAGGCGAGTAAGAGTTCACTGAGAATCGCTTCAGTGGACAGAACGGCGTGGTAGGATGCCTTGCGGAAACGGACGGGAGCCTGCAGCGGGACCGAGACGATGGCGCACGTGCTGGTGGTCGACGACGATACGCGGCTCGTCGAGATGCTCCGGAGGACGCTCTCCTACGAAGGGTTCACGGTGAGCATCGCGCAGTCGGGCGACGAGGCGCTGCGGTTGGTGACGGAGCGGCGTCCCGATCTCGTGGTGCTGGACTGGCTGCTGCCTGGGCTGGATGGGCTGGCGGTGGTGCAGCGCCTGCGAGCGGCTGGCGACGGGACACCGATCCTGATGCTGACGGCGCGGGATGCCGTCGAGGACCGGGTGTTGGGGCTCGACAGCGGCGCGGACGACTATCTGGTGAAGCCGTTCGCGCCGGCCGAGCTTCTGGCGAGGATCCGCGCGCTCCTGCGGCGGGTCGAGCCGGCGAGCGACGAGAAGCCGCTCGTGTTCGCGGACCTCGTCCTCGATCCGGTGACCAGGGAGACGCGGCGCGGCGAGCGGGCGTTCCGGCTCAGCCCGCGTGAGTTCGACCTCCTGTACTACTTCATGCGGCACCCGCGCCGGGTGCTGACACGGAGCCAGATCCTGCTGGCGGTGTGGGGACACGATTTCGACGGGTACGACAGCGTCCTCGACGTGTACATCGGCTATCTCCGGCAGAAACTGGAGGCCGGGGGCGAACCGCGGTTGATCCACACGGTCCGTGGGGTCGGCTACGTGCTGCGGGAGCCGTGAACGATGTCGATCCGGCTGCGTCTGACGCTCCTCTACAGCGGGATCCTGGCCTGCACGTTGATCCTGTTCAGCGTCGTGCTCTACGTGCTGGTGGGACGGTTCACGCTGCAGTGGCAGCAGCAGGCGCTCGCCGAGGAAGCGGCCCAGATCCTGACGCAGGGGGAGTTCCGCCTGACGGTGATCCGCACGCCGCAAGGGAAGGTGGCGATCCCGCAGACGTTCGTACAGACGCGCGACCTGGATGGGCAGGTGGTGTCGCGGTCGATCAACCTCGGGACCTACGAGCTCCCGCTGAGCGACAAGGGTCTGACCGCCCTGACGAGCGGAGAGGCGGACGGCTGGTTGGAGATCGTGCGGACCGAGAACGGCCGCTTGCTCATCTACAGCCGGCCGGTCGTCGTCAACGGGCAACCGGTCGGCATCCTGCAGGTCGCCCGTTCGTTGGCCGACCTGGACCGGACGCTGACGACGTTGCGGCATTACCTGGTGGTCGGGACAATCGTCTCGACAATCACCGCGTTCTTCATCGGTTGGGTCCTGGCGGGGGCGAGCTTGCGACCGATCAACCGGATCACGCAGACGGCGCGAGAGATCGGCCAGGAGCGGGACTTCAGCCGGCGAGTCGAGTACGAGGGGCCGAACGACGAGGTCGGTGCGCTGGTGACGACCTTGAACGAGATGCTCACCGAGCTCCAGGCAGCCTACCAGCAGGTCGAGCAGGCCTTGGTGGCGCAGCGGCGCTTCGTCGCCGATGCATCGCACGAGCTCCGCACGCCGCTGACGACGCTGCGGGGGAACGTGGAACTCCTGCAGCGCGACCCGCCGCTCCCGCCCGAGGAGCAGCGCGCGATCCTGCAGGACGTGGCGGCTGAGATCGACCGGATGATCCGGCTGGTGCGCGAGCTCTTGACACTGGCGCGGGCCGACGCCGGGCTCCGGCCGCGCTTCGAACCGGTGCAGCTCGGGCCGCTGCTCGAGGACGCCGTGCGACAAGCGCAGCTCTTGCGGGCGCGGCCGCTGGTGCGGGCGGTGGCCGAGAACGACACGGTGGTGCGGGCCGACCGCGACCTCCTGCGGCAGGTGCTCCTGATCCTGTTGGACAACGCGCTCAAGTACACACCGGAGGACGGGTCGGTCGAGGCCCGGGTGGTGGTAGAGGGCGACCGGGCCGGGATCGCCGTGCGCGACACCGGGATCGGGATCGATCCGGCGATCCTCCCGCACATCTTCGACCGCTTTTTCCGGGGCGATGCGGCGCGGCGGGGCGACGGGACCGGGCTCGGGCTGGCGATCGCCAAGTCGCTCGTGGAGGCGATGCGCGGCGAGATCCGCGTAGCGAGCCGGCCCGGCGCGGGCAGCACCTTCACGGTCCTGTTGCCGGTCGAGACGGCAGCATCCGCAGCCGAGGAGAGCGCGGCGCGCCGCGAGGCGATCGCGCTGCGCGCGGCGCGGTGAGTTCGCCGAGTTCTTCTCATCGAATTCTCAGCCTGGTCTTGCCTGGTTTTCACCTCGGGGCGCTAGGCTCGAGGGTGAAGGGGGCGGTGAGCTCCCGAGCGAGCGATAGGAGGTCGAGGGATGCACGATCCGGTACAGAGCGGACGAGGGCGTGGAAGAGCGTGGCTCCCGCTCCTGGTCGTCCTGGGATTCCTCGTCGCCGGACTGATCGGTGGGCTGGCGGGCGCGAGTCTGGTCCGCGACCGTGCGACGGCGACGCCGGCGGTGGCGGCGAGCGCGACGGTGACGTCCACGCGGGCCCAGCCGGTCGCGGAGACGACCGCGAGCAGCGTCGCGG
>JANZZC010000023.1 GCA_026419575.1 Thermomicrobium sp.
TCGTCGAGGGGACCGACGGGGCCTACTACGTGAGCGAACTGACCGGCTTCCCCTTCCCGGTCGGAGCAGCACGGCTCTGGCGCGTCGTGCCCGGCCAGGAACCGGAAGTCGTCGCGACCGGCTTCACCGACGCGATCGATCTCGCCGTTGGGCCGGACGGCTCGCTCGTCGTGCTCGAGATCGCCACCTACGGCCTCTTGGCCGCGCAACAGGGGATCGCTACGGGCTTCCTCGGCCAGCTCGCTGCCGACGGCACCGTCGTTCCGATCCTTCCGAACGGGTTGGTCACGCCGACCGCCTTCGCTCGCCTTCCCGACGGAACGTTCGTCGCGACCGACCGGGCCCTCAGCGGCGACGCCGCCCGACTCGTCCGGATCCAGCCGTAACCCGAGGCTCGCTGCAGGAGATCGCGGGGCCGGGCTCGTTCCCGGCCCCGCGGCGCGCTGCCGGCGGCGCTCAGCGGTGCGCCTTGATCTGCGCCCAGTACTCCTGCGCCATCTTGCTCAACGGCACCGGCGCCACCGTCGCCCGCACCTCGAACGGTCGATGCCGCTCGATCCACGGCTGGCTCCGCGCACCACCGTCCAGCTCGCCCCACACCACCACGACTTCCGTGCCAGGCGTCGCGTACGGTTCCTCGACCAGAGCGAGCGAGACGACTCTCCGCTCCGTCGCCAGATAGCCGGTCCACTGGGAGATACCGATCGGTCGTCCCTGGTGGTTCTGCACCCGGTCGTACTTCCAGACCGCGTACTGCGCGACCGGCAGATCGAGGTATTTCGCCGGTGTTCCCTCCTCGAACAGCGCCGCTCGCATCAAGGCGAGCACGTCCTCTACGTTCCACACCAGCGTCACCTTGCGCCGCTGCGGCTGTCCGCGGAGCTGCTCCAGCGCCGTCCGACCGATGAACTCGTGGTCGAACTTGATGATCCGCTCGTACCCGAGCTCGTAGGGCGTCACGTAGTAGTCGGCGATGTTCGGGGAATAGAAACTCCCGCCGATCGCCCGCGTCGCTTCGGCCGACGTCGCCGGTAGCCACTCCCGGTACGGCCGGAGTTCCTCCCCCGTGTAGATCGCCGGCAGCGGCGCCGCGAACCAACCCGACTCCAGCGCGTTCGTGAAGTAGGCGAGCGGTCCCAAGCGCCGCAGGCCGAACCGCTGCCCGGCCTCCAGCAACGCCCCGAGCACGACCTCCCGGTCTTCCCACGGACCGGAGAGTTCGAACCCCGGCGAGCCTGTCATGCTGTGCCGCATCACCCAGACCGGACGCCCGGCGATCCGCAATTCCACGAAGTTGAAGAACTTGATCTCCGGCACCGGCCCACCGATCAGCGTCTCCAGCAGCGGCGTCGCGTTCGGTCCCTCGATCTCGAACCGGTAGAGCGTCCGCCGACCGGCCGGGTTCAGCGCGAACAGCGGATCCTCCTCGATCCGGACGTCGAAACCGCCCGTCTCCGCGTGATACTTGATCCAGTTCATCGTCATGTCGGCACCGACCAGCACCATCGTCTCGGGCTCGACGCAGTAGAGGATCGCGTCACCGACGATGTGCCCGCTCGGCGCACAGGCCACGAACTGCTTCGCTTTCCCCGGTCCGAAGTTCTTGAAGCTGTTGACCGCCAGCGACTCCAGCAGTCGGACCGCGTCGCGCCCGCGCACCCAGAGGTTCACCATGTGGAACGACTGATCCGAGAGACCGACCGACTCCCACCAGGCGCGCTGCTCGTCCCGCCAGTTCGTGAACTCGGGGAGCACGTGCGGCGCCGGCTGCAGGAGCGTCACGTACGGCGTGATCGCGCTCTTCTGGTTCGCGAAGAGATAGTCGACGATGTTCGGTACCGAATCGATCAGCTCCTGGAGCGTCCGCGGAATCTTCCCGCTCATCTTCGCCCTCCCTGCATTCCGCATCGATCCCTCGGCGCACTTCGGACTCCTCCGCTGGGCGGGTTGCGTTCCCGCACGCGCCCGGGGGTGCCGCCAGTTCGCGACCGCCGAGCCGCCAGAGCGAGCACGCGACGGCGCCGCCAGCCACTCGCCTGGTTCGCACCCTCTCGCACGGCAGCCTACCGATCGTCCGCCTGAACCGGAAGCTCGCCTTATAGCTTAACCGATCCGCCGTGCGTCCTCAAGCGGGGCTGGTCCTCCCGACACGCTGCGAGTCACCGCCGCACGGTCGCTCGCTCCCGCGTCGCGCCCGCACGCCGCAGCGGGTGTGCCGTGCCTCACCGGTCAGGAGCTCGCTGCTTCCGCTGGTACTTGAGCGGCAGGAGCTCGCCGATGGCTACGACCGCTTCCCCATCCGGTTCGGGCACGATGACCCTCGCCTCCGGCGCGTAGTCCGAGATCAGTTCCCGGCACATCCCGCAGGGCGGCACCACCTCGCCCCAGCAGTTCACCGCGACGATCGTCTCGATCGCTGTGTCGCCCGCTGCTACCGCCATCCCGATCGCGACCGCTTCCGCGCATACCGCCACCCGCCCGACCGTCGCCTCCAGATGCACGGCCGAGAACACTGCGCCCGACCGCGTGCGCAACGCACAGCCGATGTGGTGCCAGCCCTCGCGGAAACGCAGACCGATGATCCGCCGCGCCTCGGCCACGAGCGCCCGCTCCGTCTCCGTCAGCGTCATCCCGCCTCGTCCTTTCCGACCCGGATCGCCAGACTTCCCTCTACCGATCCGTCCGCCGATTCCGTTGCATCGCTCGATCTCCCCCTTTCCCGCGCACCGATCCACCCTTGACAGGCGCGCTCGCTTCCCCGCACACTCCACCGTTGTCGTACGCGGATGGAGTCCGGCGATGACCGACCGAGTGCACGACCCGAACGAGTGGCTCCGCTTCCTCGAAGCCGCCGCGCAGGTTCGCTTCGGCGAGGCACGCACGCTCGCGCTCGCCGAGGAACTTCGGACGATGGCCCAGTCCATCGCCCGTATCCTCGCCGAGCCCCTCGACTTCGACGATGAACCACCCGCCGACCTACTCAGCGAAAGGCACAGCCGGTGATGGACGTGACGCTGCAGCTTCCCCTCCGCGAGATTCCAGCGCGCATCCGCCAGCGCCAGCTCTCCGCCCGCGAGTTCGTCCGAGCGACCATCGAGTACATCGAACGAACCGACGCCCACCTCCAGGCCTGGGTGGAGATCGACCGCGACGGTGCGCTCCGTGAAGCCGAGCGGCTCGACCTCCTCGCCGCCCGCGGTACGGTGCTGCCGCTGCACGGGGTGCCCGTTGGGCTCAAGGACGTCATCGACGTCGCCGGTCTGCCGACGCGCGCGGCGTTCGCTCCGCTCGGCGACCGTCCCGCCCAAGCCGACGCTGCCATCGTCGCCCGTCTCCGCGAACTCGGTGCTGTCGTTCTGGGCAAGACCCACACCACGCAGCTCGCCTTCGCCGACCCCGCGCCGACGCGCAATCCTTGGGTGCCCGATCGCACGCCCGGCGGCTCGAGCTCCGGTTCCGCCGCGGCCGTCGCCGCCCGTCAGGTCCCGCTCGCCATCGGCACGCAGACAGCCGGATCGGTCGTCCGGCCCGCCGCCTACTGCGGCGTCGTCGGCTTCAAACCCAGTCTCGGCTGGTTCCCGCTCGACGGGGTCGTTCCGCTCGCCTGGTCGCTCGATCACCTCGGCCTCTTCGCGCGCTCAGTCGAGGACGTCGCCTACGCCTACGTCGCGCTCCGCGCCCACCAGCGCCTGGAGCTCCCGTTGCTCAGCGAGCCGCCCCGGCTCCTCCTGCTCGTCGATTTCCTCGAACTCGCCGAGTCGGAAGTGGCCGAGCACCTCCAGGACGTCGCCCGCCGCTTCCGCGAAGCTGGGGCCCGCGTCGAGGAGCGTCGCCTTCCCGTCGACGTGCAGCAACTCCTCGCTGTGCACCACGTGATCATGTTCGGCGAGATGGGCGCGCTCCACCAGCAAGCGCTCGAACGTTCCCCGGACGCCTACGGTCCCCGCCTCCGCGCTGCCGTCGAGGTCGGGCAGATCGTCCCCACCGGCGCGCTGCTCCACGCCCGGCGCCTGCGACGTCGCCTCGCCGCCCTGCTCGAGGACTTCCTCGCTCAGGCTGATGCCGCGCTCCTGCCCACCGCCTCCGGCCCCGCACCCGACCGCTCCACCACCGGTGATCGCCGCTTCCAAGCCGTCTGGACGCTGCTCGGCACCCCCGCCATATCCGTCCCGTCCGGGCTCACCCGCGACGGCCTGCCGCTCGCGCTGCAGCTCGTCGGCCGCTACGGCCACGATCGTCGTCTCCTCAACGTCGCCGCCTGGGCCGAACGCATCCTCCCCGCCCTGCCACCGCCACCGCTCGCTTGACGGTCGGGAAGGAACTCGCGATGGCCGTCCTGACACGATCTGAGATCTTGCGTCGCATCGAGGCTGGCGAGATCGTCATCGAGCCCTTCGATCCCTCGCAGGTCGGGCCAGCGTCCATCGACCTGCACCTCGGACGGGAGTTCCGGCTCTTCCGGCACGCCCGCGAGATCCTCCACGTCACCGAGGAAACCGACCACCGCGAGATCACCGAACTCGTCACCGTCGAGGATTACCTGCTCCTGCTCCCCGGTCAAGCTGTCCTCGGCATCACCGAAGAGCGACTCACCCTCCCCGACGACATCTGCGGGTGGATCCAGGGACGCAGCCGCTTCGCCCGGGTCGGGCTCATGGTTCACGTCACCGCGAATTTCATCCAGCCAGGGATGGTCCGCACCCGCCAGGTCCTCGAGATGAACAACGCCGGCCCCGTCCCGCTCGCCATCCGTCCCGGCATCCGGATCTGCCAGATCATCCTCGAGGAGTGCGTCGGCCGCGCCCACTACACCGGCCGCTTCCAGGGGCAAGAGCATCCCTGAACCGCGCCGTCCCACCTCCCGGCCCGACGCTCGCTTCGCCAGCCGGCACGCCGACCGCTCGGTCCGTCACCGCAGGATCGTCCGCGACGCCTGCGCCAGCGCGATCGCGAGCTCGCTCGGGCTCACGAGCGCCAGGTCACCGCGGACCGTCAACTTGAGCGCGGCCAGCGCCGTCCCGTACGCGAGCGCCCGTTCTACGTCGCCGTCCTCCAGATACCCGTGCAGGAACCCTGCCGCGAACGCGTCCCCCGCACCGACGCGATCCACTACCTCGACCCGCAGCGCCGGCGCCACGCACCGTCGCCCGCTCCGTGTCACGGCCAGCGCACCCCCCTCACCGCGCGTCAGCACCGTCACCTCGGCGGCGAAGCGGGCCGCCAGTGCGTCGACCACCGACTCCGCCGGCCCCTCTAGCCCCCAGAGCGTCCGCGCGTCCTCCTCGCCGCAGAAGAGCACCGTCGCGTTGCGGCAGAACCACTCTAGCGTCCGCGCCGCGACCTCCGGTCCCCACAACCGCGCCCGGTAGTTCACGTCGAACGAGACCCCGACCCCCGCTCGCCGCGCACGCTCCACCAGCGCGCGGAGGATCGTCGCGCAGCCCGCGCTCAGCGCCGGCGTGATCCCCGTCGCGTGGAGCCACCGCGCCTGCTCGACCCACTCGATTGGGAACGTCGCGGCATCGACCTGCGCCACCGCCGAACTCGCGCGGTCGTAGAGCACCGCCGTCGGCCGTGGCTGGACACCGACGTCGAGGTAGTAGACACCCACTCTCCCCTGGTCGACCCACCGCACGAGCGAGACGTCGACCCCGTGCCAGGCGAGTTCCCGCGCGATCCGTTCACCCCACACGTTCCGCGGCAGCACCGATGCCCAGGCCGTCCGCCGGCCGAGCCGCGCCAGCGCCACCATCACGTTCGATTCCGCGCCGCCGATGCCGACCTCGAGCAGTCTCGCCGTCTCCAGCCGCTCGCCCGCCGGAACGGCGAGGCGGATCATCGTCTCGCCGAAGCTCACCACGTCCCACCGCGCCACGGGTCCGTCCTCACACGTGCTCCAGGAGCTCGAGCAGCGAGTGCACCGTGTAGTGCGGCTGCTTCCCGAGCGCATCGAGCGCGCCGCTGCCCCGGCTCACCCAGCAGA
>JANZZC010000094.1 GCA_026419575.1 Thermomicrobium sp.
GCTCCCACGCGCTCTGCAGACCGAACGTCCCCAACCGGTCCCAGGCGCGCTCGAGCGCTTCGCCACGCAGGCGGGCGACGGTCGTCACGAGCTCGCCGACCGGGAGATCCAAGAGCGGTAGCTGTTGCGGCACGTACCCGATCTGCGCGCGGACGACCGGCCCCTCGCGCAGCGGCGAGCGACCGAACACGGTCACCGTCCCGCTGTAGCGCGTCCGGCCGAGCAGGCAGCGCAGGACGGTCGTCTTGCCGGCGCCGTTCGGTCCCCACAAGGCGACCGCTTCGCCCGGGAACACCTCGAAGCGCACGCCGTCGAGGACGAGGCGATCGCCGAACCGCTTCGTGAGGTCGCGCACCTCGATCACCGCGGCGGTGCCCACGCTCGCCGGGCCGCTCGCCGTGGCACGGGCCGGAGTCTCCGCCACGAGCCGGTCCGGTCGTGTGCCGGTGCACGCGCCGACGCTCGCTGGGGCGACCGCCGGGCGTGGCCGGCGCACGGCGAAAGCGAAGGGGAAGAGCGCGAGCGCGACCGCGCCGAGGGCCACGAACGCTCCCGCGGGCCTCGGCGTCCGAGCTTGCCAGGGCACGTCGGGCCAGGCGACCGGGTGGACGAGCGGTGCCGGATCGACGAAGCGAGGTGGCGGCTGGAAGAGCGGAACGACGCGGGCCGCGAGATCGAGCGCTGTCGCCGCCAGGCTGAAGCGGAAGAAGGCGAGGAGCGGCGAGCGGTCCACGAGCACGCTGGACAGCGCGCGGTTCCGGTACGGCAGATCGCCGATACCGTCGCGGTCGGCGTCGTAGCCGGCGTAGTCACTCCAGAAGTTGCCGCGACCGTTGTCTTCCCAGACGAGCTCGCCCAAGGTCCCGCCGCCTTGCGGCGCGGCTTGCTCGAGGTTTTCGAGCAGCGTGTTGCCGGCGATGACGTTCCGCCGGGTGGCCGGCGTCACCAGCAAGCCGATGTCGTTGTAGGCGATCCAGTTGCCGCTGATGCGGTTGACGACGCCCTCCGAGATTGGCGAGTTGTCGATGTAGAGACCGACGCGGTTGCGCACCAGCACGTTCCCCTCGATCGTCGCGCCGTCCGTCTCCTTGAGCGCCAGGCCGTATCCGGAGGGGCCGCGATTGTGGAGGAACACGTTGCCGCGGACGTGCTGACGAGCGCCGTACATCAGGTAGATGCCGACCGAATTGTCGCGGAGGACGTTTCCTTCGACGGTGCTGTCGTTGGAGTACATGAAATGCAGGCCGTAGCGCCCGCGCTCGACCAGGTTGCCGCGGACGATCGTGCGGTCGGAGTACCACACCAGGACGTCCCGGCTGTCCTGCACGTGGTTGCCGACCAGCTGCGCACCGGGGCTGTACCAGAGCTTGATGCCGTCGCCACGCTGGGCCTCCGGCAGCGCCTTGCCGACGACGAGGTTGTCCTGGACGAGCCCGTCCGGCGCCTCGAGGAGCTGGATGCCAAAGAGACTGTCGAGTACCCGGTTGCCGACGATCCGCGCCCGCGCGGCGTTGACGAGGATCCCGGTGTCCTCGTGGTCATGGCTCGTCCCGCTGCCTCGAATCACGAAACCCTCCACGTGCACGTCGGGAGCGACGATGCGGAGGACGGTACCTCGCCCGCCCCCGTCGATCACCGGCCAGTCTTCGCCGAGGAGCGTGAGCGGACGGTCGACGACGATCGGCCCCGCGTAGCTTCCGCCGCGGACGCGGATCGTCGTGCCGGCCGGTGCGGTCGCGACGGCGGCGGCGAGGTCGCGCTGCGGGCACGCCGGGCAGACGACGAACTCGCTCGCGCGGACCGGCCGGGAGACGAAGAGGAGCGACAGGGCGAGCGCGACCACCAGGACGAGTCGGTTCATCGCGTCACCCCCGTTGCGCTGGCCCGCGCAGGCGGGTGACGATGCCCCAGAGCGCGCTCAGCGCGGCGAGGAAGGCGAGGTAGAGACCGGGGCCGAAGCGCGCCTCGACCACGAACTGTCCGACCCGACCCGTCCCCAGCGCCGGTGGCGTGAAGGGACGGATCGCGCTCGAGAGCGCGGCGTGCGGATCGAGGTGATGACCGAAGTACCACAGCCAGTACTGCAGATCGGCGACGAAGACGAGGGGGAAGACGACGACCAGGAGGGCGAGCAGCGCCGTCCAGCGACGGCGCACGATCCCGGCGAGCAGCGCGAGGAGCGCGAGCCCGGCGACGCCGTACGGCGCGATCGCGCGCTCGAAGACGGCCGCTTCCTCGAGCTTCATCATGCCGATGTAGTGGTTGAGCCCGTTGACCTCCTGCACGTCGCCGGCGAGGTGGGTGAGGTAGATCACGACGCGGAGTCCGCCCGGATACTGCGGTGCGCGGAGCGTCATGTGCCAGTACGGGAGCGCGAGCGAGAGCGCCAGGGCGACCGCCGCGACCAGGAAGGGGAGACGGTCACCGAGCCGGGCGACGAGCGCGCCGGCAAGGCGCGTGATCCGGGACTTGGTGCCGGTTCCTGCGAGCGTTGCGGCCATCGTTCCGATCCTTTCGATACTCCGAAGTCGCGCGAAGAACGGGTTCTCGGAGCCGGGGGAGCGATCGCTCCCCCGGCTCCAGCGCTGCGGGATCAGGTCGGCTTCACCAGGAAGTACCCCATCATCTCGAGATGGAGCGCCGAGCAGAACTCGGTGCAGTAGAACGGGAAGGTGCCAGGGATATCGGCGACGAAGCGGATCGTCTGCGTCTCGCCCGGCTCGAGGCTCAGGTTGATGTTGTAGCCACCGAGCGCGAAACCGTGCGTGGCGTCCTTGGCCCGCTCGATGTTGGTGAGGTGCCAGATCACCTCGTCGCCCTGCTCCACCTCGATCAGGTCGGGCCGGATCTGGCTGCGCAGGACGACGCCCCAGATCTCGACCGTCCTGCCGCGCCGCTCGATCCGCTCCTCGCCGACCTTGAGGACGGCGTTGGGATCGACGCTCTGGGTGTGCGGATTCCAGCCGACCTCGGGGTAGATCTCCCAGGCCTTGATGCGCTCGCGCTTGATGATCTGCGCGTAGTGCGGCTCGCCGATCCCGATCGGGCAGTCGTAGAGGACACGCATCGGCTGGTCCGGGGCGATCGAGACGAGCTGGGCGTTCTGCGGCAGGAGCGGCCCCAGGCTCGCGTACCGGTCGACCGACCACTTGTTGTGGACGACCAGGAAACGACCGGCCGGCTTGGTCGTGTCCCCCTCGACCGCTGCCAGGTGGCCGATGTTGTACTGCACCGGCAACTTCTCGACGAGCTTCCAGCCGTCGTCGCGGTACGGCTTGCCGAGTGCCCACTTGGCCACCGCGCTGTCGAGGAAGAGGCTGGTGTAGGCGTAGCCCTGGTCGTCGAACTGGGTGTGGAGCGGGCCGAGCCCCAGCTCCACCTGCGCCTCGACGCACTGCTCGAACGGGAGCACCGGGATACCGTATTCGTCGGTGTCCCAGTTGCCGGCCTGGATCGCCTGCTGGATCTTGGCGAAGCTGTAGACCGTCACGTGCGGGTCGAGCTTCCCTGCCACGACGATGTAGTCCCCACCTGGCGTCACGTCCACACCGTGCGGGCTCTTCGGCTCCGGAATCAGGAAGAGGACGCCCTCCTTCGCGGCCACGTCCATGCGGATGACCCGGAACCCGTTGATCGTCTCGAACTTCCCGGCAGCGACCAGTTCTTCGGCCTTCTTCCAGTTGACGACGTGCAGGTAGTCCATGTCGCGCTGGGAAACGGCGATCTCCATCGCCGGACGCCCTTCAGCGATACCCGGGATCGCGAGCTCGGTGTTGATCGAGTTCCAGAACGCCCAACCGTAGGACGGGCCCTTCCCGGCGTCGGCCAGGTCATGCCAGTAGGGCGGCGTCTCGATCGCGAACGATTCCTCGGGGACGATGTGCCCCTTCTGCCGGTCGAACTTCCAGAACGTGAGCACGCCGCGGTACTTCTCCTTGTACTCGGTGATCGGGGCGTAGACGCCACCGAGCGGGACCGAGTACTGGTCGGCCTCGAGGACGTACTCGGTATTGGGCGTGACGAAGCAGCCGCCGTGCTCGTTGACGAGCAGCGGGTTCTTGATGATCTGCTTGGTCTCGAAATCGCGCAGATCGACGACGGCGATACGCCCGTTCGCCTTGTCGTTGATGAAGAGGAACTGCCCATCGTACTCGCCGTTCGTCTCGCTCAGGGCCGGGTGGTGCGTATCGCCCCAGAGGATCGGCTTGCCGTGGAAGTAGCCGCCCTCGAGCACCTCGTTGGTCGAGCCGCCGTAGCCGTATCCCTGCCAGGGCTCGGGCGTGAAGACGCCGATCACCTTGAGGAGCCGCATCGAGGGCAAGCCGTGCACGAGCACTTGCCCGCCGTGGCCAGTCGACGAGAACATGAGGTACTCGTCGTACTTGCCGGACGGCACGTAGGTCATCAGCGCGGCCGTCACGTCCTCGGCGGTGAGCTGCCGCTGCTTGATGATCTCGTCCGCCGCCGCACCGAGCTTCGGTCCTTCCTCGCCGCGCTGGAAGACGCTGCAGCTCGCCAACAGCGCACCGGCCGAGACGCCGGCCGCGGCACCCAAGAGACCGCGGCGGCTCACCTTACGTTGTCCGAGCGGAGTCCCAGGTCGGTCGCGGTTCTCGCTCATCGTCCGTCCCTCCTCCTGTTCCCCTCACCGGGGCCTGCCACTCCCGTTCGCTGCTTCCAGTGTCGACGTGTTCGGCTATCCCGAACACACCCAGACGGGTAGTTCGTGCCTACCCGTGCAGGTAGTTCCGCGGCCTGACCGTTCGGGTAGGTGGCAGACGGGGATGCAGCGGCCTCGTCGCCCGGGGGAGCGCTGCGTCGCCCGGGTGCGCGAGGCTCGGTCGCCGGCTGCGAGCGCCCGCAGGGCCTCGCCGGGTGCCGCTGCGGCGAGGCTCGGGCTACCGGCGCCGCGGGCGTCCTGGCACACTGGGAGACAGACGAGCGCTGGCGAATCGGGAGAGTACCGGTGACGGCGTCGCTGACCGAGCTCGCTTGCGAGATCGTCGCCTGCCGGCGCTGCCCGCGGCTGGTCGCCTACCGCGAGGCGGTGGCTCGCGAGAAGCGCCGGGCCTATCGCCACGAGGAGTACTGGGGCAGGCCGGTCCCCGGTTTCGGCGATCCGGCCGCGCGCGTGGTCGTGGTCGGGCTCGCGCCGGCTGCGCACGGCGGCAACCGGACCGGCCGCATGTTCACCGGCGATGCCTCGGGCGACTGGCTCTACCGCGCGCTGTACCGTGCTGGCTTCGCCAACCAGCCGGTGAGTCGCGCGCGCGACGACGGGCTGGAGCTCCGCGATGCCTATGTCACGGCGGCCTGTCGCTGCGCGCCACCGGACAACCGCCCGACCCGTGCGGAACTCGGCGCCTGCCGTCCGTACCTCGTCCGCGAGCTCCTGCTCCTGGAAAACGCCGAAGTGCTCGTCTGCTTGGGGCAGATCGCGTTCGACGCGGCGCTCTCCGCGCTCCGGGAGCTCGGCGCAGGCCGACCGGAACCGGTGGACGACGCGGCGGCCCGCGCTCCTCGCTTCCGGCACGGCGCACTCTACCGTTGGCCCGCGCTCCCCTGGCGAGCGGTCGCGCTCTGGCTCCTCGCCAGCTATCACCCCAGCCGGCGGAACACCCAGACCGGTCTCCTCGACGAAGCTATGTTCGACGCGGTCTTCGCGCGGGCGCGGCAGCTCGTGGGCGCCGATCCGTCGAGCTCGACAGGTCGCGGGGAGACGGCTCAGCCCCAGTGATCGGCCGGACCGACGCTCCGCGATTCGGCATAGGCGTCGCACGGGCTCTCGATCGCCCGGCCGAAGAGGTACGGCGACAGGATGCCGCGCACGCCGAACTCCCGGCGCCCACGGCGGATCTCCTCGCGCTCCAGCCGACCGCCGAACTCGACGACGTCGCGGAAGTGGAGGCGTCCCTTCGCTTCGACGGGGAGCCAGCCCGTCCCGTGCTCGGGGTGCTGCGATCGGGCGACGACGTCGTCGTCGACCTTCCCGTTCAGCGCGAGGAAACGCGGGCGCCGGACAATCCGCCACCCGGCTGCCGTGCGCAGCGCGATGGTCTACTGGGCCGCTCTCGCCTCGACCTCGGTCTCGGCGAGTGCCAGGAGATGGTCGACCTGCCGTCTCGTGGAGGCGTCGTTCGACCGCTGTGCTGAGCGTCCGGACGGCCCTCTCGGAGTTCCGCGAGCGAAGCGCTCGCGGTGCCGGTTCGACCGTTCCTCCCGGCGCGCGGCGATTGCCTCGGGCCGGGCGGGGCGTCGGGCGATGGCACGGTGCAGGGTGGTCGACGCGCCGACCTCGCTGGTCGATCGCTCGAGCGCTCGGCCGAGGCGCGTCAGCCGCTCACCGCGCTCGTTCCTGGCGCCGAGGGGGCGGAGCGACTCCTCGGCGAACTCGCGGCGGCGCAGCGTCTCGCGGAGTTCCCAGTGCCGGCGATCTGTGCCCGGAGTTGGCGGAACGCTGCGACGCTCGCTGCCGCGGTGCGCCGCGCCGGCGGTACTCTCTCGGTCGGCGTGCGACGGGGTGGAGACTCCCTGAGGACCGGCTTCCCAGGCGCACGACGAGCGGCCGGAGCTGCGGCGAGTCCTCCGGCCGCTCGTCACCTCT
This sequence comes from Thermomicrobium sp., assembly GCA_026419575.1. Lineage (GTDB taxonomy): Bacteria > Chloroflexota > Chloroflexia > Thermomicrobiales > Thermomicrobiaceae > Thermomicrobium. Next base: position 6,605 of record JANZZC010000094.1, read on the forward strand.
CGTCCGTCCTGCGGGGCGTTACCGCGCGACCTGGGGCAGCTCGGCCAGCGCCGCCTGCACCGCCTCCTCGGGATATTCGTAGTCCTCCAGCTTGCCGGCGAGGTACGCCTCGTAGGCGGCCAGGTCGAAGTGCCCGTGGCCGCTCAGCCCGATCAGGATCGCCTTCTCCTCGCCGGTCTCGGTGCAGCGCCGCGCCTCGTCGATCGCTGCCCGCACCGCGTGGGCCGACTCGGGCGCGGGGACGATCCCCTCGGCCCGGGCGAACAGCACGGCACCCTCGAAGACCTTGGTCTGCGGGAGCGCGATCGCCTCGATCAGCCCCTGCTCGTACAGGTGGCTCACCAGCGGCGCCATGCCGTGGTAGCGGAGACCACCGGCGTGGATGCTCGCCGGGATGAAGGTGTGACCGAGCGTGTGCATCTTGAGGAGCGGGGTGGTGCGCGCCGTGTCACCGAAGTCGTAGGTGTACACGCCGCGCGTGAGCGAGGGGCAGGCGGTCGGCTCGACGGCGACAATCCGCACATCCTTCCCCTGCAGCTTGTCGCGGACGAAGGGGAAGGTGAGCCCGGCGAAATTGGAACCGCCGCCGACGCAACCGAAGACGACGTCCGGGTAGTCGCCGGCGAGCTCGAACTGGCGCTGCGCCTCCAGCCCGATCACCGTCTGGTGCAGGAGAACGTGGTTGAGCACGCTCCCCAGCGAGTACTTGGTATCGGTGCGCGAGGCAGCGTCCTCGACCGCTTCCGAGATGGCGATGCCGAGGCTCCCGGGATGGTTCGGATCCTGCTCGTAGAAGCGGCGGCCGGACTGGGTATCCGGGCTGGGGCTCGGCACGCACTGGGCGCCCCACGTCTCCATCAGGATGCGCCGGTACGGCTTCTGCAGGTAACTAGCGCGCACCATGTAGACCTTGAGCTCGAGGTCGAAGAAGGCGCAGGCCATGGCGAGCGAGCTCCCCCACTGCCCGGCTCCGGTCTCGGTGGTGAGCCGCTTCACCCCGGCCTGCTTGTTGTAGTAGGCCTGGGCGACCGCGGTGTTCGGCTTGTGGCTCCCGGCGGGGCTGACCCCCTCGTACTTGTAGTAGATGCGGGCCGGGGTCCTGAGCACACGTTCCAGCCGCCGGGCCCGGAAGAGCGGCGTGGGACGCCAGAGCCGGTAAACGTCGAGCACCGGCCCGGGGATCTCGACCCAGCGCTCGCGCGTCACTTCCTGGAGGATCAGCTCCATCGGGAAGAGCGGCTCGAGATCGGCCGGCCCGACCGGTTCGCCGGTCACCGGGTGGATCGGCGGCGGGGGGACGCTCGGCAGGTCGGCCGCCAGGTTGTACCAGTGCGTGGGGAGATCGGCCTCGGTCAAGACGAACTTCACCGTTCCGGCTGCGCTCACGCTCGTCCTCCAACTCTGTCCACACCGACGCGCTCCGCAGGGCGATTGTAACGGAAGTCGGCGACCGGCGGAAGAGCGGGAAAAGGGAGGCGCGCCTGGTCAGCGCCGGAGCTCCGTCGTCGCCTCGTCCAGCGGCAGGAGGCAGCTGCGCAACCCCTCCGGCGACTCGAGCGAGCAGCCGCGGAAGGCCTCCGGCAAGCTGGCCGGTCGCTCCGGCTGCAGCGTCACGTGCAGGATGCCGAAGCGGTCGCGCAGGACGCGAGCCAGGTCGAGGAGGACGTCCGGCCAGACGCGCGAGTCGTCCACCTCGACGTGCCCGCTCAGCGCGACGAACCCGCTCGTCACTGTCCAGACGTGCAGATCGTGGACACCGACGACTCCGCGCACGGCCAGCATCGCGGCGCGCACTGCTTCGGGATCGATGTGCGCCGGCGTCGCCTCGAGCAGCACCTCGACCGAGTCCCAGAGGACGTGCCAGGCCGAGCGCAGCACCAGGAGGCCGATCGCCGCCGAGAGCAGCGGGTCGATCGGCGTCCAGCCGGTGAACCAGATGATCCCGCCCGCCGCGATCGCGGCGACCGAGCCGAGGAGGTCGCCGACGACGTGCAGGAAGGCGCTGCGCAGGTTCACGTCGTGGCGGTGCAGCGCCCCACGGGTGAGCACCCACGCCGCGGCGCCGTTGGCCCCGAGCCCGGCGACAGCGACGGCGAGCATCAGCGGGGCATCGACCGGTTGCGGGTGCCGCAGCCGCTGGAAGGCCTCCCAGAAGATCCCGGCGCAGACCACGACGAGAACGGCGGCGTTGGCGAGTGCTGCCAGCACCTCGGCCCGGTAGAAGCCGTACGAGCGTGCGGGGGTGGGGGGTCGCCGGGCCAGCCAGCTGGCGAAGAGCGCCAGGCCGAGCGCCGCCGCGTCGGTCGCCATGTGCGCGGCGTCGGCCAGGAGCGCCAGCGAACCGGCCAGCCAGCCGCCGAGCGCCTCGGCCAGCATGAAGGCGAGCGTGATGGCGAGCGCCCAGGCGAGCGCCCGCTGCTTGTACTCGGTGCGCAGGCTTGCCGGCGTGTGCGCGTGCTCATGCGGATGCATGGCTCTCGCTCGCCTCCTGCGCTTCCCGTTCCGGCACCGCCAGGTCGGCCAACCGTTCGGCGACGAGCTCGGCCAGGTGCAGAGCCCGCTGCGCGCTGCCGCGCGCGTGGAGCCCGCCGCGGATCTGCATGAGGCAGCCCGGGTTGTCGGCGACGACGATGGGCGCTCCCGTCTCGGCCGCGGTGCGCACCTTGCGCTCCAGGATCGCGGCCGAGAGCCGCGGGTAATCGAGACTGAACGTGCCGCCGAACCCGCAGCAGAAACTCGACTCCCGCATCTCGACCAGCTCGCAGCCGAGCACCTCGGTGAGCAGCCGTCGCGGTTGCTCCCGCAGCCCGAGCGCGTTCGCCGACTGGCAACTGTCGTGGTAGGTGACCGTGGGGCCGGGCCGCGTCCAGCGCTGCGGCCCCAAGCGGGCGACCTGGTCGAGGAAGGTCACGAAGTCGACGAGCCGTGTCGCGACCCGAGCTGCGCGCTCCTGCCACTCCGGCTCGTCGCGGAAGAGGTGCTGGTAGTCCTGGGCGATCGCCGCGTAGCAGCTCGTCGAGGGGGTGACGATCCAGTCGGCCTCGACCTGCTCGAGCACGGCGATCGTCTGCCGGGCGAGCTGACGCGCGTGCGGCCGGTCCCCGGCGTTGCTGGCGACGAGACCGCAGCAATGCTGTTCTGCCGGGAAGACGACTCGGCAGCCGCAGGCTTCGAGGACCTGCACGGTCGCCTCGCCCATCTCGGGCAGCAGGCGGTCGATGAGGCAGCCGGGGAAGAAGGCGACCGTCCTCCCGGCCACCTGGCTGCCGGCCAACCGCGGCTCGGGTGCCGGACGCGCGAGCGCATCGGGCAGCGCCAGGTGCCGCAGCCGGTCGCGGAGCGGACGCCGGGCCGGTGCGACGAGATGCCGCTCGCTCGTCGCTCCGTCGACGAACGGGAGAGAGCGGAGGAAGCCGTCACGGTCGGCCAGGGGCGCGGCGGCCAGCGCGGCCAGCCGTGCCCAGCGGTCGCCGCTCGGTGGATCGCTCCAGCGTTCGAGCACCGCCCGCTTGAGGAAGGGCAGCCCGAGCCGCTCGGCGACACGGGCTCGCACGTCGAGGATGAGGCGGGGGATGGGGATGGCGACCGGACAGACCGTCTCGCAGGCGTTGCAGGAGACGCACAAGCTCTGCGGGTCGGCGACCGCCTCCAGCCCGTGGTGGATCGCCGTCAACGGCAAGCCGATCGGGCCGGTGTAGATGTGCCCGAAGAGGTGTCCGCTCACGACCTGGTAGGGCGGGCAGACGTTGGAGCAGGCACCGCAACGGATGCAGTAGAGCGCCTCGACCAGTTCCGGATCCTCGCGCGCAGCCAGTCGCCCGTTGTCGAGGAGCACGATGTGCTGCTCGCGCGGACCGTGCGCCCCGCGGACGAGCTGGATCTCGATGTCGGCGGTCCGCGTCGGGCCGGTGAGAAAGAGCACGCGGACGGTCATCTTCTGCCCGGCGCCGGCGCGGGGCAGGGCGCGCAGGAGCGGCGGCACGTCGTCGAGCGTCGGCACGATCTTGTCGATCCCGACGATCGCCACGTGCACCGGCGGGAGCGTGGCGACGAGTTCGGCGTTCCCCTCGTTGGTCACGATGACCAGGCTGCCCGTCTCGGCGACCGCTGCGTTGGCGCCGGTGATGCCCATGTCCGCCTCGATGAAGGCGCGCCGGAGTTCCTGCCGAGCCACCTCGACGAGCTGCGGTGGATCGGGCGGCACCGCACGGCCGAGCACGCGGGAGAAGAGTTCCGCGATCTGCTCACGCGACTTGTGGATGGCCGGGCCGATGAGATGGGAAGGACGCTCGCCAGCGAGCTGGACGATCCATTCGCCGAGGTCGGTCTCGACGACGCGCGCGCCGGCGTGCTCCAGCGCCTCGTTGAGCTGGATCTCCTCGGTCGCCATCGACTTCGACTTGACGACGAGCCGGGCGCCGTGTCGCCGCACGAGGTCGGCGACGTACCGGCGGGCGTCCTCGGCGGTACGGGCGAGGTAGACGGTCGCGCCGACCGCCTCGGCCTCGCGCTGGAACCGCTCGACGAGCTCGGGGAGTCGGGCGATGGCGGCCTCCTTGCGGCGGCGGAGATCGCTCCGCAGCGCTGCGAAGTCGAGTTCGGCGAACGCTTCGGCCCGGCGCTGGCGGTACCGGGTGAGCGTCCGCTCGAGCGCCTCGCGCTGGGCTCGGTTCGCGAGCGCCGCGTCGAGTGCACGCTGGAACGCCTTGCTCCGGGCAGGCATGGTTCCCTCCTCTCTCCCGAACCCGTCCGCTCGCCTGTCAAGTGTAACGCTGTTTCGGGCACCGGGAAGCACGGAGCGCAGTGGCGAGGCGCGCCGTGTCCCGACGGGAAACGCCGCGCCCGATCGCCGAGGGTCGGCAGCGCCCTGTCGCCGACCGCTCTTCGCGTCGGGTCGGTCGCGCTTGCCCCGCCGGGCCGGCGATCCCTCGGCTCCGATGCCGCGCCGGCCGGGGCAGCGGGCGACGCACGCGTCGCTACTACGGGAGTGCCGGCACGCCGCACCGTGTACCGGCGATCCGGTGCGAGACGAGGCAGCGCCCCTACGACGGGAACCTGCGGTGCGCACCCTGTAGGGGTCGGACGTGCCCGACCCGATGGGTCCGTCGTGCCTGCCCCATCGGCCCTCCGGGCTGGCGACCGGCGTGTCGGAATACCGCGGTCGTCCCCATCGGTCATCGCCGCACGGATCGCTGCCGCGCCGGTGACGCTGCGGGCGAGGCACGCCTCGCCTCGACGAGCGGGTGCACGGCCGACTCGATACGATTCTTCACGTCCCGCACGCCGGCACCTGCCCACCAGGGTGGATTCCCGAGGGGTCGCGCGTGCCTGACCCGGATCCCGTAGGGGTCACGCGTGCGTGACCCGCCGGCCCGGCAGGGCCGGTCATCTGGGTCCCGATGCCGCGCCTTCTAATGCGGCGGGCGACGCACGCCTTGCCCGAAGGGCGACGCACGCGTCGCCCCTACAGATGGTGAACGCGCCCGTCGTCACATTCCCCGACGGGGTCACGCGTGCCTGACCCGTCCGGCCCGGCAGGGCCGGCAAACCGCCGAACGTCGCCGAGCCGACGGCGCGGCGGGCGACGTACGCCATCGGCCCCGGGGTGCCAGGCGCGCCTCCCCCGAAGGGCGACGTACGCCTCGCCACTCCGCGCGGATCGGGAACCGATCCCGTCGCGGTCGGGCAGGCGCGACGCATCGGCCTGCACGCCGCTCACCTCCGTGCCTCCGTCGGGACCACGCAGCCGTGTCCCCGGGGGCGGTCGGGCGTGTCCGACGGGCAGGCAGCCCGTGGAGGGAGGATGCGCCTGTCCCGTGTCCGATGCCTGGCGAGACGCACGGCTCCGAGGACGACCGGTCCACGCCGGCGCGCTACACTTACTGCGACATCGTCTTCGCGGGAACGGAACGGAAGCGTGCGGGTCGCCGATCTCCTGGAACTGCCGGTCCTCCACGGCACGCGGGTCGTCGCGGGCGCGCAGGGGCTGGCCGCGCGTGTCCGCTGGGTGCACGTGGTCGATCTGCCCGATCCGCTGCCGTGGATCGACCGCGGGATGCTGATGCTGAGCACCGGCATCGCCTGGCCGCGCCGCGACGAGGAGCTGGCCGATCTCGTGCGCCGGCTGGCCGAGCGGGGTGTCGCGGCGCTCGGACTCGCTGTCCCGCACTACTTCGCGCGCTTCCCCGAGGCGATGCGCGCTGCCGCCGACGAGGTGGGGCTTCCGCTCCTCGAGATCCCGTGGGAGATCCCGTTCGTCCGCATCACCGAGACGGTGCACCAGCTCATCCTCCGCGAGCAGTGGCAGGAACTGGAGCGTGCCGAGCAACTGCACCGCGAGCTGATGCGAGCGGCGGCGCGGACGCGCAGTCTCGACCGGCTGGTGCGGACGCTGGGCGAGCTGCTCGGTCGGTCGATCACGGTCGAGGAGCCGGACGGGACGCTGCTCGCCTATTACCAGCGCGGGCCCTACGAGGACGCCGCCCGGCAAGCGACGATCGAGTCGGGGCGTGCGCCGGCGTGGCTCCAGGACGGGTTGGTGGAGCGCGGCTACCTACCGCCGCAGGGTGCCCAGCCGTACCGGGTGCCGGCCATTCCGGAACTGGGGCTGCGCGAACGGGTGGTGTGCCCGATCTGGCTGCACGGCGAGCTGGTCGGGCTGGTGTGGATCATCGAGGGAGACGAGCCGCTGAGCGGGCTCGACCTGCGGGCGGCCGAGCACGCGGCGTTGGTCTTCGCGCTCCTCTTCGCCCAGAAGCGCGAGTTGGCACAGCTGGAGGCGCGGCTCGGTTACGCCTTCCTGAGCACGGTGCTGGAAGGGCGGTTCAGCGGCTCGCCGCAGGAACTGGAGCGGGCGCGTTCGCTCGGCTACGACCCGGCCCGGAGCTACCGCGTGGCGGTCGTTGCGCTCGGCGAGCCGCCGCTGACGGTCGAGGCGTTCCAGCGGCGGGAGCAGGTCGCCATGCGGGTCCGGCGGGCGCTCCGCCAGCTGGGCGCCGCCCCGCTGGTGGCGACGTTGCACGACCAAGTGATCGCGCTCGTCGAGCGCGAGGACCACCTCGAGGAGGTCTGGAACGCCTTGGCTGACTGTGGCCTCACCGCGGTCGCCGGGCGTCCCTACAGCGGTGCCGACGGCGTGCGGCGGAGCTACCGCGAGGCCTGCGCGCTCCTCGACTCCGTCGGTCGTCCTGGACTCTTCCGGTACGAGGACCTGGTCCTGGAGCGAGTCTTGGTCGGCGACGCCGAGGCGCGGCACGCATTCGTCGCGCTCTGGCTGGGTCCGCTCGAGCGGGTACGGAACGGCGAGCGGCTGGTGGAGACCTTGCTCGCGTGGGTGCGACACCGCTTCGCGGTCAACGAGGCGGCCGAAGAGCTGAGGGTCCACCCCAACACGGTGCGTTACCGACTCGAGCAAGCGGGCGAACTCCTGGGCCGTGACCTCTTGGACCCGGAGACGCAGTTCGAGCTGCAGCTGCTGGCGCGGCTGCTCAGGCGCGGGGATCCGTCTCGCGTCGGTCGGACGAGCCCCAACGGCTCGTTCGCGTCCGGCCGGGCGGCCTCTCCGCCCGGCGCTCGTCGGGACTGAAGCGCCTGGCGACTCCTGCCGAAACAACGAGTCGGGCGTATCCGACGAGGACGGGAGGGGGAACGGTTGGTGCGTCCGAGCGGCCGGCGCTGGCTGTGGATCGGGATCGTGCTCCTCGCGGTCTGGTTCGCGTGCGCACGGTTCGACGTCGACTCGGTCTATCCGGACAAGGGTGATTCCGGAGTTCCGCCCGGTTAAACGGTCACGGGACAGGGACGTTCCAGGGACTGCTGGGCATGACACGGTCCGACGGAGGAACCGCTACCGGCCGTTCGGATCACGGTTGCGTCCTCTCGACCCGCATGCCGCGGCGAACTGGGTCGCGATGCCTCCGGGCAGTGGGTCTGCCAGGAGTATCGCTGGAGCGGTGGGCCCGGCATCGAGCGCTGCGAAGGCTGGGCCGTTCCGGTGCCGACGGGTCGATCGCTCCGAGGCGAGGTCGGTGACGGCCGGCGTTGAGTGGTGCGACGTTCCCGACGGCCCCTCCAGCTGCGAGGAAGACGACCAGCCGTTCTCTCGGGGATGGCGGCCAGGCGCCCGAGACGAGCGCGAGGACCGGTGGGGGTGCAGCGACCAGGGCTCGCTCTTCCTCGGTGGGCGCTCGCGGGAGGAGCGTCGGCTCATCCCGGCCAGGGTCATCGGACGGGCGGATGGGAGACGACGTCTCGATCGGGCGCGATGGACGGATGGGGCGCTAGGCGTCACGCAGCTGCTTGGCGAGTTCGCGCTGTCGTTGGAAGACGAAGCGGACGATCGCGTCCTCGGTGCGGCGGTCGAGCCGTTCGAACTGGCAGCCGTGGTCCCAACGCGGGGGATCGGCGTGCTCCAGCGGCGCGACGCGACGGACCACGGCGACGCCCCCGACCGGTTGGGGCTGGCCCGGCAGGACGAAGCGGACCGCGATCCGGTCGCCGACGCGGAGTTCGCGGGCGAGACGGAGGCGGATCCCGCCGGCACTGAGGTCGACGATGGTGCCCTTGAGCGGCTGTGGTTCGCCTTCCGGCGGGAGCACGAGAAGTTCCTCCGGGGCGAGCGTGACGGGGACGCGGCAGTGTTCGCGTCGCTGCATGCGCTCCCATGCGCCGACCGGAGCGAGGACGAGCCGGGCCTGCGGTTCGAGGACGGTGGCGACGACTTCGCAGGGGACGACGTAGAGGGCATCGTCGGGTACCGTGGCTCCGAGGTAGATCAGGTCACCGCGGTGCACCGAGACGTAGGCGAGCTGGACCATCGGCCAGCCGACGACCACGCGTCGACCATCCGGGCTGAAGTCTTCGACGCGCGTGCGATGCCAGGCGAGTCGGCCGTCGCGACTCGGGACGCCGAGCTCGGCTGCCTGCCAGACGGTAAATCCCTTCGGGGGTTGCACGGCCCGTTGCTGCGCCATGCCTGCTCGCCTCTCTCCTTCCCGCTCTGCTGTTTCGGTCGCATGGACGTCGGGCTGGAGTCTACCCGAAGTGTACCCGAGAACGACGGATCGGTCGTGGACAGCTCCCTCGGTGCCGCGCTCGGTCCGAGCCGGGTTCTCGGGGGTGCGCGTGCGGCTGCACGCTCCTGGCGGGCACAGTGGGTCGCATCGCCACAGGTCCAGCGTGGCGACCCCGACGCCGGAGCTCCGGTAAACGACGGGCAGCGTTCCCCGCTGCGGCGCCATCGGTCGCTCCGAACGAACACCGTCAGCGTGCTGGTGCACGGACTGCGGGCCAGAAGGTCGGGGGTCACCGAGGTACCGAGGAAGGGGTGAGCGTCCACGGTGGTTCCTGCCGCGCGGAAACTGCCGTGCGTGAGCCCGACAGCGGTCGCGCGAAGCGACCGGTCGCTGGAGAGCGCCAGGACGGCGGACGGCTCGAGCGCTGTCCCGTACGCGACCGAGCCGACTGCGGCGGTGCCGACTGTTCCGACGCGGGCCGGGCGGAGGGTCAGCGTCTGCGGCGCCGTGGCTCGGAGGCAGCGAACGCCCGGGTGGAGTCGCACTCCCGGACGTCATCGCGGCGCGGGGACGT
>JANZZC010000055.1 GCA_026419575.1 Thermomicrobium sp.
CACATCACCAGCCCACCGAACACTTGATCGGCCTGCACCCGGACGGGGTCGACCGTCTCCAGCAGGTACCGGTGGTAGAGCACGCCCGGCCAGAAGGTCACCAGCGCCCCCAGCAGGCCCGACTGCAGGCCGCCCAGGACAAGGTAGAGCGTCCGCACGGCATCGCTCCGTATCCGGCGGACCGGCGGCGCCTCCGTCACCGGCCACCAGCAGAGGAGCGCCCCGGCGAAGAACGTGACGTGCTCGAGGTCGTGCAGCCAGCGGCGCGTCAAGACGGCATCGTACAGCGGTGGATAGTGCCAGATCCACAGGGAGAGCGTTCCGGCCGCGAGTCCTCCGACCGGGCTCGTCATCGCGGCGAAGATCCGGCGCAGCGTCCCGCCCGGTCGCAGCGCCCGCCCCAACGCCGCGCGTGCTGGGCGCGGCAGCGACCAGAGAACCGCCGGGAAGGGTCGACCGGCGAGCACCAGCGGCGCCGCGTAGAGCAACGCCAGATGCTGCACCATGTGCCACGAGAACACCGCGCCGCCGAGGGCGTCGAGCGGCGAGAGGAGCGCCAGCTTGAGACCGCCGAGCCCGAACCCCAGCCAGACGCTCCGCCGGAGCGGCCAGCGGTTCCGACCGCGACCGCGCCACAAGCGCAGGGTTCCGACAACGACACTACCGGCGAACCAGGACAGCACAAGGAGCACCGGCCACCGCCACGACCAGTAGCTCGGGTCGAGGAAGACTCGGAGCGGTACCTGGACGAGCGGTTCCGGCACCCGACCGCTCCTTCAGCGTGCCGAGTGGACCCACGACAACGCGAGCCCGGTCAGCAGCATGTCACCGGCGATGTTCCCCAGCGTCGCCGGAATCAGGTTCCAGAGCCACCAGTCCACGAGATCGACCGGGGCACCGGCCAGCATCCCCGCCGGAATCACGAAGAGGTTGACGATCGCGTGCTCGTAGCCGAGACCGAAGAGGGTGGCGATCGGCAGCCACATGGCGAGGATCCGTCCTACCGTCGAGCGGGCAGCGAAGGCCGAGAACGAGCCGACGGTCACCAGGCAGTTGGCGAGGACCCCTTTCGTCACCACGGTCGCCCAGCCGCGCACCCCAGCCTCCGCGTAGGCGACCGTCTTCGCGGTCGCTACCAGGCGCAGCTGCTCGGCAAGCGGTCCACCGTCCCGGGTCCACCACTCGGTCAGAGCAGCGACCGCCAGGACGGCGAAACCGAGCGATCCCAGTGCGTTCCCTAGGTAGACCCACCACCAGTTCCGGAGGACGGCCGGTGCATCCACCCGCCCCACCCACCAGCTCGCCGGGAGCAGGGCGAAGTTGCCCGTCGCCAGCTCCAACCCCAGCAGCACGAGCAGGCAGAAACCGACGGGGAAGACCAGCGCCCCGACCAGGCGAGGCGAGCCTTGCGCCCACGCCGAGAGCGCCAGCAGCGTCGCCGCGCCGAGCAGTGCGCCGCTCAGCGCGCCCCGTACCACCAGCTGCGCCACCGGCAGCCCGGCCTTGTAGACCCCAGCGGCGATCGCTCGTTCCACGTTCCCGGACGGCGTCGGGTCCTCCCTCGCAGCTCGGTCATCGAGCTCCAACGCCGGCTCGCTCGGGCGCATCGCTCGTCGCTCCCCTTCCCGTCACACCGACTCGACTCCGAGGCGACGGCCTCCGGCCACCGGTACGCATCGCGCACCGCGGTGCCGCCGCCCGCGCACCGGACGGCTCAATCGTCCGCTGGCCCCGGCACCGTCACCGGCTCCCGCCAGGCGCAGGGAAGCGCGCGAACCGCCAGAACCGCCAGTCCTACGAAGGCGACGCCCAGCAGCACGACGAAGGGCACCGCGAGTTGCGCGAGTCCCTGCCACGCCGCAAGGTGCACCGCGAAGCGGCGAGGGACGCTCTGGAGACCGGAGAAGAAGAAGGCGAGCACGAACCCACCCGCCCCGACGCTGTAGAGCCAGCTCAGTCGGCGCGCCAGCGCCCCGCTCGCCCATCCGTCGACGCCGCTCAGGGTGTGGAAGAGATAGGCCCAGGTGAAACCGGCTGCACCGAAGAGGTAGTAGGAATGGAAATGGGCCGGCACCCACAGCGTGTTGTGCATCACGTTGTTGATCGCGATCGTCCCGTCGAGGATCGCCGCCACGCCGCCGATCGTCCATCCCCAGAGGCCGGCCAGGATGAAGATCACCGGTGCCGACCAGCGCACGTTCGATCCGTACAGCAACCCGAGGCTCCCGACGATCGTCACGAAGAAGGCCGGCACACCGACGCCGTAGGAGCCGATCTGCCCCAGGAGATGCAACGGCCACGGCTGCGCGAAGTCCTGGTAGAGGTGGTGGAAGTACGGGAGGAGCACCAGCACGATGACCAGATTGAAGGCGAGCGCGACCGGGAAGCTCAGCTTGAAGGCGCGCCCCGTGTAGGCGCCCAGGGTCGCGTAGACCAGGGCCACCGCGAGGTAGATGTTGAGGTTCACCAGCGTGTGCCCGAAGAGGAAGAGCATGTTCTTGGCGAACAACGCGTCGAAGCGCTCGACGATCCCGAGGAGTTCGGCGAAGATCGGCACCAGGTAGACTACCCCAGCCAGCACCGCGATGACGCCGTCCAGCGCGACGACCGTGGCAGCCAGCTCCGGACCGGTCGGCAAGGGCCGATCGCTCGCGCCCGACCGCCGAAACAGCACCGGCCAGGCCAGCGCATTCCGGAGTCCGCCGAAAGCACGCCAGCTGCCCGCCAGCACCGCCAGGCACCAGAGGAGGAAGGCGACCGCGACGAGCGCGTAGCCGAGCAGGAATCCCCACGTCGCGCTCACCGGCCAGTCGCCCCGCACCGGCAGCGGGTACGTCGCCGTCCATCCAGCGGCGAAGCCGCCGACGAGCGTCGCCAGGATCACCAGCCCCGACCCGAGGAAGTAGACGACGAACGCGCTCCAGAGCAAGCGGGGACTCAGCCCGATCCGCGGCGCGATAACCCGCGCGACGCCACCGAGCGACGCCAGGAGCACCCCGGCAACCATTCCCGATCCGTGCAGCGTCATGAGACGATAGAACCATCGCGGGTCGAGCGAGATCCAGCCGGCATGCTGCAAGCGCATGAGCAAACCGAGGACTCCCATGAGGAGGAACACCGCGAAACCGACCGCCATGTAGATGAGCGTCGCCCGCTCGACCGACCGCTGCGCGACGGCCGAATTGCCGTTCCTTCCCGTCGTCATGTGTCACCGTCCCCCTCACTCCACCACGAACTCGGTGCGCATCACGTGGTGACCGGTCGCGCAGAACTCCAAGCAGCGGATCGTGTAGGTGCCCGGTTCGTCGAATCGGTAGAGCAACCGGTTCGTGTAGCCCGGCATCGCCTGCACCTGCGTGACCAGACGTCCATCGGGCGCGAAAATGCCGAAGCCGTGATTCACATCCGTCGCGGTGACGACGAACTCGACCGTCTGCCCGAGCGGCAGCGTCGTGCGGCTGAGCTCCCACGCCCACATCCGACCGGTCACCTCGACCGTGACGCTCGGCTCGCCGAGCCGCGCTGCGCGCGAGGCCCGGTACGGCAAGAAGAACAGCGACACGACGAAGGCGATCGCCAGAACGACCAGTACCGCGAGCGTTCCCCAACGCCGTAGCCACGAGACGACCCGCGTGACCGCCTCGTACGGGGTCGGTCGGCTCGCGCGCGTCGCCACCCACCACAGCACCGCCGTCCAGAGGATGACGAACAGGAAGAAGACGACTCCCACGCCGACCTGCACCGCGCTCCTCCTCTCCGCTCGTGTCCCGGCGGAACTCCCGCACGCGACCGGACCGTTGTACTACAACCTGGTTGGATTACTACGAGAATAGCAGAGCGGACGAGGAGAGTCAAGACCGTCGGTCTACCGAAGGACGACCGGAGGTCGCGCCGAGTTTCCGGCCGGCACGGCGCTGCTCGCTGGAAGCACGCTCGGGGCGCTCGCCGGTGAGCGCCCCTCCTCCGGATCGCAGCCGATCGGCGACCACCCGGCCATCGATCGGGCGCGGCGAGTCAGCCGCCAGCGCCGCACGCGAGCTCCGCCCGCGCGCTGCACCCGCGAGCGGCGGGGTCCGCTCGTGCCGGCGCCGCGGGACGTTCGCTCGGCGCCGGTCGCGCCCGGCGAGCCGGACTCGGCGGGAGCTCGGCGGACGGGATCACCCGCCGAGATAGCGCCGCATCCGCTCGATCGCTTCCAGCAGGTTCTCGAGCGAGTTGGCGAAGGACAGGCGGAGGTACCCGGCGCCGTAGCGACCGAACGCCGTGCCCGCCAGCACCGCGACGCCGGCCTCGTCGAGCAGGCCGCGCGCCAGTTCCTCGGCCGATCGGCCGGTACCGGTGACGTTCGGGAAGACGTAGAACGCCCCCGCCGGTTCCAGACAGCGGACGCCGGGCAGGCTGTTCAATCCGGCCACGACCGCGTCCCGCCGCCGCCGGAACTCCGCCACCATCCGCTCGACCGGCTCCTGCGGACCGCGCAGCGCGGCCAGCCCGGCCCGTTGCGTGAATCCCGGGACGCAGGAATGGCAGTTGACCGCGAGCCGCACTAGGTGCTCGGCCAGCCAGCGCGGGGCCACGCCGAACCCGAGCCGCCAGCCGGTCATGGCGTACGTCTTGGAAAAGCCGTCCAGGATCACCGTCCGCTCGGCCATGCCCGGGAAGCCCGCCACGCTGAGCACCTCGCCGTCGTACACGATGCGCCGGTAGATCTCGTCGGAGAGGACGAAGAAGCCGTACTCCTGAGCCAGGCGCGCCAGCTCCTCGAGCGCCTCCCGCCCGATCACCGCGCCGGTCGGATTGTGCGGCGAGTTCACGATGACCAGGCGCGTGCGCGGCGTCACCAGCCGCCGCAGCTCCTCCGGATCGAACGCGAAGCCGAACTCCTCCCGCAAGGGCAACGGCACCGGCGTCGCGCCGGCGAAGCGGATCACCGACTCGTAGATCGGAAACCCCGGATCCGGGTAGATGACCTCGCTCCCCTCCTCGGCCAAAGCCAGAATGGTGAAGAACATGATCGGCTTGCCGCCAGGGGTGACCACGACCTGATCCGGATCGACGGGAATCCCCCGCGTCCGGCTCACCTCCTCGGCGATGGCGGCCCGGAGCTCCGGTAACCCCGCCGCCGGCGTGTAGTGCGTGTCTCCGCCGCGCAGAGCTTCCACCGCCGCTTCCACGATGTGCGCGGGCGTCGCGAAGTCCGGTTCGCCGATCTCCAGGTGGATGACCGAGCGGCCCTGCGCCTCCAACGCCCGCGCCCGCGCCAGCACCTCGAACGCGCTCTCCGTCCCCAGCCGGCCCATCCGTGCCGCGAGGAGCGCCGCGATGTCCACCGTATCCCCCTTCCGCACCACGACCCGCTGCCGGTACCGTCCCGTCGAACGCTCGCTGTGTAGCATGCCATCGCGGACGCGATCTGTCCCGACCGGCAGACCCTAGCGCGCCCACTCCCCGAAGGCGGCCTCGCCGCGAGGCCGCACCGACGCGCTGCCGGTGGCCCGCGCGAGCGCCCAACGCCTCCCGCCCGTTCGCCGCACCTGCCGGCGTTCCCGCGTCGGGCGAGCCGGCCACCCCGAACCTCTCGGGGAGCGGGCCCGACCCCCGGGCAGCGACGACCGCGCGGTGCACCGTGCCCCTCCGGCGCGGGAGACGTATCTCGCCCACCACACCTGGTCGCCGGTTCCCGCCCGGTCGGCAGCGACCGGAGCAGCGCGCAGCAAGCGCTGCCGTGCGATCGCTCTTGCCAGGCTGCGAGACGTCGCGCATACTCGGGGCAGTGTGGGCC
>JANZZC010000059.1 GCA_026419575.1 Thermomicrobium sp.
CGTCGACGGCGTGATGACCGCCGATCCGCGGCTCGTCCCGAGCGCCCGCACCCTGCCGGCCATCTCCTTCGCCGAGGCGACCGAGCTCGCCTACTTCGGCGCCAAGGTCATCCATCCACGGACCATGCAGCCGGCCGCCGAGCGTGGCATTCCGATCTGGATCAAGAATACGTTCAATCCGGAGCATCCCGGCACCCGGATCGGACCGGATACCAGTACGAACGGCTCCGTGGTCAAGGCGATCACCGCGATCCCGGGGGTGAGCGTGATCACCGTCGAGGGCTCGGGCTTCCTCGGCGTCGCCGATGTCACTGCGCGTGTCTTCGAGACGGTGGGTCGCACCGGCGTCAACGTCTACATGGTCTTCCAGGCCTCGTCCCAGCACAGTCTCGGCTTCGTCGTCCGTCGGACGGACGCGAGCAAGGTGCTCCGTGCGCTCGAGCGCGAGTTCGAGCTCGATCTCCTCAAGGGGCGGATCGCTCGCATCTGGGAAGAACCAGGGATGGCGATCGTCGCAGTCGTCGGGGCCGGGATGCGCGGGACGCCCGGCGTGGCGGGCCGCGTGTTCGGCACGCTCGGCCAGCACCGGATCAACATCGTCGCGATCGCCCAAGGATCGAGCGAACTCAATATCTCGTTCGTCATCCGCGAGGACGAGGTCGCCCGGGCGGTCCCTGCGATTCACGACGCTTTCGGGTTGGGCGGGTCGTCGGCCGGTTGATCGCTCCGCTGACGACCGTCTCCGACCGTGCCCCGGTACCTGGCCACGACCGTCCACCCCGCCCACGCCAGCACGGCCACGGGCAAGACGACGAACGCGACGACGAACAACCACGTGCCGGGATGCGTCCAGTCGATGGTCACGGCCTCCGCAGGTCTCGCTCGTCGAACCGCTCGCCCGACGCGCGGGCGAGCGCTCCTCAGGATACTCACCGCGTGCCGCTCGCGGCAGCGAGGAGTCCGGCGGCCGTTCCGAATGCGACATCCACCTTCCGCCCGGTTCGGCCGACCGTGCCTGCGGAAGCGGACGGATCGCTGCGGGGCGCGTCGAGTGCGTCGCGGTGCCCCAACGCGCTCGGCACGACCGGACGCACCGATGGCCGCTCGCCGTGCGAGATACGGAGCGACCTGATGGAGACGCTCGTCCTTCTGGCGATCGCCCTCGCAGCAGCCGGCGTCCTCGCTGCGGGCGCGACGCTCGCGCTCCGCTGGCTCGGTGTCGCGCCGGCCCGGCCGGAGGAGCGGACGCGCGGGATCGAACTGCTGCTCGCGCGCCTCCGCGAGCGTTTCGCTCGCCGCGCGACTCGTTGAGCCGGCACACCCCGTCCGGCGGCTTACGGTTCCGCGTCGCCGTCCCCGTTCTCGGCTGGGCCGGGATCGGCCGCTTCGGCTCGCTCAGCGGACCCCTCGCGCTCGTCGCGTCGACCGAAGTCGCGCATCCGCTCGGCGTACTCGCGGAGGCGATCCATGACGCGGCGATGCACCGTCCCCTCCGGGTACGTGCCGTCGGGTTGGCGCTCCCCGGCCGGCACACCGGTGAGGAGCTCGATCCCTTGATCGACGGTGTCGACCGCCCATATATGGAACTTCCCCTCGGCGACTGCCTGGATCACCTCGTCGTCCAGCATGAGATGCTGCACGTTCGCTGTCGGGATGATCACGCCCTGCTCGCCGGTCAGTCCCTGCGCCTTGCAGACGGCGAAGTAGCCTTCGATCTTCTCGTTCACCCCACCGATCGCTTGCACCTCACCGTACTGGTTCACCGAGCCGGTCACCGCGATCCCTTGCTTGATGGGGAGACCGGAGAGCGTGGACAGCAAGGCATAGAGCTCGGTCGAGGAGGCCGAGTCACCCTCGATCTCCTCGTACGCTTGCTCGAAGGTGATCGACGCGCTGATCGCGAGCGGGAACTCTTGGGCGTACGCACCGGCGAGGTAGTTGGACAGGATCAAGAAGCCCTTTGAGTGGATCGGCCCGGACAAGGCGATCTCCCGCTCGATGCTGACCAGGTTGCCGCGGCCGAGCGAGATCCGGGCCGTCACGCGCGATGGCTTTCCGAAGGCGAAGTCGCCGAGGTCGACGACGGCCAGTCCGTTGATCACGCCGACGCGCTCGCCCCGCGTCTCGATCTTGAGCGTCCCTTCGGCGATCAGCTCGCGGACTCGCTCGGCGATGAGGTCGGAACGATAGCGCTTCTTGCGGATCGCCGTCTCCACGTCCTCGGCGGTCACGACGTCGCGCCCCGCCTTGCCGGCCCAGTAGCTCGCTTCGGCGACGAGGTTGCCGATCTCCAGCAGCTGCGAGGAGAGCTTCCGCTGGTGCTCGACCTGCCGCGCTCCGAACTCGATGACGCGCGCGACCGCGCCGCGATCGAAGTGCCGGAGTCCTTGCTCGCGGACCACCCGGCTGATGAAGGCCGCGTAGCCGCGCACGTGCTCATCATCCCAATCCATGTCCGGCGCGAAATCGGCCCGGACTCGGAAGAGTTCGCGGAAGTCGTCGTCGTAGGCCGAGAGCAGGTAATAGAGCAGCGGCGAGCCGATCAGGACGACCTTGATGTCCAGCGGGATCGGATCCGGCCGGAGCGTCGCGGTCGGAATCACTGCGTACTGCTGTCCCAGATTCTCGATCGCTACCTGGCGCGTGATCAAAGCCCGCTTGAGCGCATCCCAAGCGAACGGATTGGCGAGGAGCTCGACGACGTGCACGACCAGGTAGCCACCGTTCGCTCGATGCAGAGCACCGGCTCGGATCTGACTGAAATCGGTGACCATCGCACCAAACGTGGCGCGGTAATCGATCCGGCCGACGAGGTTGTAGTACGACGGGTTCCGCTCGAAGACGACCGGCACCCCGCGCGTCTGGCTGTTGTCGACGAACACGTTGACTCGGTACCGCGCGAGGTGCTCCTGCTGCTGCAGTGCCTGCAGCTGAGCGATCGGGGTCGGCACACCCGGTACCTGCGGCGGGAAGAAGTCGTGTAAGTGCTCCGGGATATCCTCGCGCACCTGATCGAGGAACTGGAGCACCTGCGGCAAGTCGTGATACCGCTCCCGCAGTTCCTCGAAGAGCCCACCGACCGCGAACAAGGCGACCTCGCGATCCAACTGGCGCAGGCGTTCGGCGGTCTCCCGTTCCAGACGACGGATGTCGCGCAGGGCGTCCGCCACCCGATCCTGGATCCGCTGGTTCCGCCGCTCCAGTTCCTCGCGTACCGGTTCCGGCAGCCGCTCGTATTCCTCAGGCGAGAGCGGCCGTCCCTGCACGACCGGGACGCTGATGACACCCGCGGGTGTCAGCTCGACCGCGAAGCCGAGCTGTTGCGCGAACTGCTGCACGCCCTCCCACAGCCGCTCCCGTTCCTGGTTGAGCTGGTCGATGATGGCCCGTCGTCGTCGGTCGTACTCCTCGCTCTCGAACGCCCGCGGGATCGCCTGCTGGGCGGTCCGCAAGAACTCGTCCATGTCGCGGGCGAGTTGCCCTCCTCTTCCGGCCGGCAACGCGATCGCGACCGGTCGTTCGGGATCCTGGAAGTTGTGGACGTAGACCCAGTCCGGGGGCGTCGGCTTGGTCGCGGCGATCTGCTCGACGAGACGGAGAACCGTGCTTTCCCGCCCCGAGCCTGGTCGCCCGGCGACGTACATGTTGTACCCGTACGATCCGATCTCCAACCCGAACTCGAGCGCTTCGAGGGCGCGCGGCTGCCCGACGGTACCCGCGATCGGCTCGACCTCGGCAGTCGTCTCGAAGGGGAGTGTGACCGGATCGAGCCGCCGCCGTAACCGTTCCACCGGAACCTTCAGCTTGACCGCCAGCTCGCTTCCCGTCACGCTCATCGTCCCTTCTCTCCCTCGCTGCGACAGCCCGGAGCACCGCCTCGGCATCTAGCCAGTTAGCCAGTCATCCCCGGGGGCGGCAAGAGGCTGCCGACGATCGCTGCTGCTGCGTACGAGAGAACCGCCACGAGGAGCGCTCGCAGTGTCCCGACCCCGAGCGTCTCGCGCAAGGCCATGAGCGTCGTGAACACGGTCCAGACGAACGCCAGCGGCACGACCACGACCTGCAACGCCGGCACCACGCCGAAGACGAGCAGGAGCGACGGGGCGAGCGCCAGGCCGAGCGTGCGCACCAGCGTGCCGAGCGTGGCCTGCGTGTCCGGACCGGGCAAGGCCTTGGTCCCGAAGACGTACGCCGCGACGACGAAAATCGTCCAGGAGATGAACGCCGAGGCGGCTGCGAGCCCGAACGCCGGGAGCCCACCGGACGGCAATGCGACGACGCCAGCCGCCAGCACGCAGAGCACGACGAAGAGCAGCGCTGGAACCGTCGCCGTCGGATCGTCCCGGAGCTCCCGGTACACCGCGGGATCGAGCCGCAGCGCACCGAACACCCGTCGTACCATCCGTCAACCCTCGCCTGTCACCGCCGCTCGCGCGGCCAGCCGTATTCCTTCACGATCCAAGCGTACAGCTGCGGCACTTCGAGGAACTCCACCCGCTGCCCGAGCGTGCGCGCCTCGATGAGGAAGCTCTTCAACCGTTCGGGATCGCGGTAGAGGCACTCGGGCGACGTGGCGATGACCACATCGACTTCGCGCAACCACATCGCAGTCCGCAACGCCTTGAGCCCTGGCCGCTGCTCGGGCAGCTCCGGCAAGACCTCTCGGAAGACCGCCTTCACCTCGTAGTGCTCGCCCTCGGCGTACGCCCGAAGCCGCGCTTCCTGCTCGGTGAGGTCGACTTCCGGCGCGGGCCGCTTCTTCGTCTCCTTGGGATCGCTGGAGAGCCGGGTCGCGAGGAACAGGGCAGCCCGCTCTCTGGGCATCGCGCACCTCCAGTCGCCGCACCCGCGCGGCGGTCAGCCGCGTTCGCCCTGGTACGCTCCACGATACCCTTCGGCCACCGGACGTTCCAGCCGGTGCAGAACCAGCTGGGCGACGCGCGCCGACCGTTGCAGCCGGAAACCCGCCGGGTTGTAGACGACGAGCAAGGCCACGCCTTGTCCGCTGTAGCCAGCATCCCACACCGCCGTGTGCAGGGCGACACCACAGCGCAACAGGCTCGAACGCGGTCGCGCGTAGGCCATGCAATCGGCCGGCAGCGAGACCGTCTCGCTGAAGCGCAGGAGGTACGGCCCCGGGGCGAGTTCCCACCAGCCCTCCGCGTCCGGTTCGAGCGACACGAATTCGGGAAGACGTCGCCCAGCGTCCGACACGGCGAGCTGCCCCTGCCCGACGTATCGCGCGACCGCTGCTACCGTGAGGTCGATCCCGTGGGGTTGCAACTGCTCGGCAGGCGCTGGAAGATCTCGTGCCAGCGGCGGCTCGCTCGCCAGCAGCTCGGCCAGCTGTTCACGGATCAAGACGCCGTCCCGCTCGCGCATTCACGCTCCTCCCACCTGCGTCGCCGTCCGTCGATAAGGATGGCCGGATTCGCGGATCGCTCGCTGGTGCGCCGGGAGCTCCGCCCAGAAGTGAACCGCGCTTGGCTCCGTGCGGGGCAGGATGCGGCCGCCGACCATCGTCAGCGTATTCACGAGCAGCCGCGTTCCACGCCGCGTCGCCATCGTGACGTCGTGGAAGACGAAGTCTCCCTCCACCAGCTGGAAGAGCGCCACATCGGCCGGGGTGCCCTCGGCCAAACTGCCGAGCTCCGGGCGGCCCAGGATCCGGGCCGGGCGTACCGTCGCCCGCTCGATCACCTCGGGCAAGCCGAGACCGAGCGCGAGGAACTTGGACAGCGTCGTCGGGAGATCGAACATCGGACCCTGGATCGCCAGCTGGTGGATATCGCTCGAGATCGTGTCCGGCAGGATCCCCTCGGCCAACAGCGCCTCGGCGACCGCGAAGCTGAAGGAACCGGCACCGTGACCGATGTCGAGCACCAGTCCCTGTTCGTGGAGTCTCCGGATCGCCGGGTGCACTTTCCCCTCCGGGGTGAGGATCCGCATGGTCCCGCCGGTGAAGCAGTGCGTCAGGACATCACCGGGACGGAGGAGCCGCGCCACCTCGTCGATCGATGGGGGACCGTTCCCGATATGCACCATCAGCGGAACGCCCAGTCCGTCGGCGAGTTCGCGGGCCAACTCGAGCGGCCGGATACCGACCCCGCGCGTGGTGTTCGTGTCGATCCGCGCCTTCACACCCAGGATGAGGTCGCGGTTCGCTTCGATCGTCCGCGCGGCGAGCTCGACGTCGCAGTAGTCGAGATTGGCGAACTCCCAGGTCGGCGCGACCAGTCCGATCGACGAGAGATTCAAGAGCGCGTAGATCCGGGCCCGGCTCCTCTCGATGACGAAGCGCCGCAGGCCGGGGAAGGTATAGGCTCCGGCGCTGCCCACGTCCAACCAGGTGGTGACCCCGGTGCGCGCCGCGACCGGATCCGCTTCGATCCCCCAGTAGGTCGCGCCCCAGTAGACGTGGGTATGCAGGTCGACAAGTCCCGGCGTGACGATCTGCCCGCGGGCATCGATCACCTGCTCCGCGTGGCAGCCGGCGAGCGAGGGTGCGACCCGTGCGATCGTCCCGTCGCGGATCCCGATGTCGAAGCGGCCGGACCGGCCCGTGCCCGGATCGACGAGTTCGCCGCCCAGGATCGCGACGTCGAACCGCTCGCCCGTGCTCGTCTCCATCGGTCGCTGCTCCTCTCCGAGGAGATACCCGCGCCGCATCAATGCTCCCACGGTGACCAGGATCCGTCAATCCGTATCTCGTCCCGCGGTCGATCGCTCCGTCGCCGCTCCTGCGACCGCCCCTCGGCGCATGGAACAGCGGCGGACCGGCTCCGCACCGGGTCGCTAAGCCTCGGTGACGCTCGTCCGATCGTCGCCCCGCTCCGCCACGGCACGAGGCGTTCGGTCCTGCAGCACCGGACAGCGAAAACCACTCCAGTAGCAGTCGTGCTGGGCACTGCGGCCAGCACGCCGGACCGCCTCACCCACCGGCCGATCCGCTCGACGACCAGCCCCGAGTATGGACGGCTCGTGGCCCTCGCGTCGGCGAGCACCCGGGTCGGGGATCCGCCGAACTCCCCGTACCCCATCCTTCGTCCCGGCTCGCCAGGATCCGATCCCGAGAGCCGCTCAAGGCCGCCGAGATGCCGGTGTCCGCGACCGATCGCCCGACGATCGGCACGCGCGGCGTCCCGATGGGAGGACAGCACCCCACCCAGCGGCGCCTAGCGCCCGTCGGACCGGCGAGGGCTCGCCCGGAGATACCCCAACGGGCGTGCGGACGACTCGGGCATCGCGAGAGCCCGCGGGGAGCTTCCTCGACACACTCCATGCGCCGGCAGCGGCCCCGGCCGGCCAGCCGCGAGGTCGCGCCGCAGCAAGCCCATTCGCGCTCTTGACACCGCCGCGCTTCGACAACTATAGTGTCGGGAAAGCTCACGGCTAAAGCGATCGCGGAGGGACGGTGGCCGATGACGCGCGAGCGTTTCCCCTATCCCTGGGAGGTTCCGACCCCACCCGGCGCGGAGGGCTGGGAGGAGATGTACCCGTACTACCTCATCTCCCGGCCGGAGACACGGGAGGTCGAGCGCAAGCTCTTCTGGATCGCCGACAAGATCCACAACCCGTACGTCTGCGTCCCCTTCGACATCCTGCCCCACGAAGCTTGGGGCGTTGCCATCTCCCAGTACACGAACCGCACCTTCGTCATCCCCGGCGCCCGAGGGATCGAGCGGCGCCTCATCAACGGGTATCTCTATCTCGGCTTCGTCCCAGTCGAAGATCCGCAGGAGATCGAGCAGCGAGTAGCCTTGTTCCAGCGCCGCGCCGGCTACTACTACCAGCACTGGAACGAGCTCTACGAGCAGTGGAAGCGCGAACTCGAAGGCGTCATCCGCGAGATGGAAGAACTCGGTTTCGCACCCCTGCCCGACTACGAGCCCGAGGAAGACGTTTTTGCGCGCAAGCTCGGCCGCTCCTACCAGCTCTACCACACCTACCGTGCGCTGGTCGATCGTGTCTTCCAGCTCTACCAGCGTCACTTCGAGTTCCTCAACATCGGTTACGCTGCGTACCTCACTTTCTTCTCTTTCTGCAAGCAGGCGTTCCCGGAGATCAGCGACCAGACGATCGCCCGCATGGTCGCCGGGATCGACGTCATCCTGTTCCGCCCCGACGACGAGCTGCGCAAGCTCGCCACCAAGGCCCACCAGCTCGGCCTCAGCCAGCGCTTCCTCGACACGCCGGTCGACCGGCTCGACACGCTGCTCACCACGCTCCAGGACAGCCCGGAAGGACGTGAGTGGCTGGCCGCCTTCGAGGCAGCCAAGCACCCCTGGTTCTATTACTCCTCCGGCAGCGGCCTCTACCACGACCACATCTCCTGGATCGACGACCTGCGCTTGCCGTTGGCCACCATCCGCGACTACATCAAGCAGCTCCAGGCCGGACAAGCCGTCGAGCGCCCGCTCGAGCAGTTGCGGGAAGAGCGCGAGCGGATCGCCCAGGAATATCGTCAGCTCCTCGCGACCGACGCCGAGCGCGAGCAGTTCGATCAGCTCCTCGCGCTCTCCCGGACTGTCTTCCCGTTCGTCGAGGAGCACAACTTCTATGTCGAGCACTGGAGCGGCACGGTCTTCTGGCGGCACATGCGCAATCTCGGCCGCATCCTCGCCGAGGCCGGAGCGATCGAGCAGCCGGGCGACGTCTTCTACTTCAACCCCTACGAACTCGAGCGCTTCCTCTTCGACTTCACCTCGGCCTGGGCGACCGGCATTCCGGTGCGCGGGAGCCTGGAGTGGAAGGAACGGATCGCCCGACGCAAGGAGATCGTCGCGGTGCTCCGCGACTGGACGCCCGTCCCCTGTCTCGGCGACCCACCGGAGACGGTCAGCGATCCCTTCGCCATCATGCTCTGGGGGGTCACGACGGACCGTGTCCAGGAATGGCTGCGGGGCGAGACCGGCGGCGGCAAGACGCTCTCCGGTATGCCGGCCGCGCCCGGCGTCATCGAAGGGCGCGCCCGGGTAGTCCGCGACGAGAGCGAGCTCCCGACAGTGGAGATCGGCGAGATCCTGGTCTGTCCGATCACCGCCCCGTCGTGGGGACCGACGCTCGCCAAGGTCAAGGGAGTCGTCACCGACATCGGTGGCATGATGAGTCACGCGGCCATCATCTGCCGCGAGTACGGAGTACCGGCGGTGGTCGGGACCGCCTACGCGACCTCGACGATCCGCTCCGGGCAGCGAATCCGGGTCGACGGCAACCGCGGCGTCGTCGAGATCCTCGAGTGACCGTCGGTCAGCTCCGGGTACCGACCAACGCTCGGGGAAACACCGCGGGCGCGTGGGGCTGACGGGACGAGAGGAACGGAGAGAACGTGACGACGCAACAGGAGCAGGGCGCGACGGACCGCACTACCGGGCCGCGCCCGGAAGAGCTCGGTCGGCGTCCATTCGTCCTCGACGTCGACGGCACGCTGATCCTCGCCGACTCCGAGCGATGGAACGAGCCGCAGCCGCTGCCGGGTGCGATCGCGTTACTGGCGACGCTCCGCGCCCGGGCGCACCCGTTCCTGCTGCTCACCAACGGGACGGCTCGGCCGCCGGAGGAGTACGCGGAGCGGTTGCGGAGCGTCGGGCTTGATGTGCAGTCCGGGGAGCTACTGACGCCAGCCGTGGTGGCTGCCGAACTCCTGGCCAGCGAGTATCCGGGGGAACCGGTCTTCGTCCTCGGCGACGAGGGAACGCGCCGACCGCTCGCGGCGCGCGGCGTCCCCCTCCTCGCCCGGGACGACGCCGAGCACGCCCGGGTCGTGCTCGTGGGTTGGGCGCCGGCGCTCACCTACGAGGACCTGGCCGCGGCCGCCCGCGCCATCTGGCGAGGCGCCGAGTTCTGGACCGCGGTGACGGCACGCGCCCTCGCCGCCCGCGGCGGCCGGGCTCCGGCGATGGGCGGGGCGCTCATGGCCGCGGTCGCCCACGTCACCAATACGCAGCCACGGCTGATCGGCAAACCGGCCACCGAGGCACTGGCCGTCGCGGCGCGCCGCCTCGGCGTGGCACCGCAGGAGCTGGTGATGATCGGCGACGACCTCGAGATCGACGTCTCGATGGCACGCCGGGTCGGTTGTACCGCTGTGCTGGTGCGCACCGGCACCGACCGCGACGCGCCCACCGGAGCAGCCGACTTCATCTTCAACGGGCTGGCCGACTTGCTGGCTGCGCTCGATCAGCGCTGAGCGAGGACGAACAGGGAGGAACGAGTACGATGACGACAGAGCGCAAACCCCGCACGTTGCAGGAACTCATCGACAGCGTCCCCAACATCGTTGACTACCTGTATGCCAACCGGAAAGGATCGGTCGTCCGCGACGCAGTCCAGCGGCAGCCACCACCGCACGTGCTCCCGGAGTACACCAACTGGCGCGACGAGCAGCGTGCCTGGCGCGAGACAGTCGCCCTCTACGATCAGTCGTTCCACATGACCACGTCGATCCTGCGCGGCCCCGACGCAGTGAAGCTCGTCTCGTACTTGGCCGTGAATAGCTTTCAGACGTTCCGTCCAGGTCGCGCCCGTCACTTCCTCGCCGTGAGCCCCCAGGGCTACTACATCGGCGACGGCATTCTCTACAGTCTGCAACCCGACGAGCTGTTCCTCGTCGGCCGTGCGGCCGGCCACAACTGGGTCCAGTTCCATGCCGAGACCGGTGACTGGGACGTCCAGTACAAGCGGGACGAGATCTTCACGCAGAACCCGACTGGCCGTCGGACGGTCTACCGCTTCCAGGTCGAAGGGCCGAACGCATTTCCGCTGCTCGAGTATCTGACCGGTGCACCGTTGCCCGACACACGCTTCTTCGAGATCATCCAGCTTCGGATCGCAGGCCATGACGTCTGGGCCCTACGGCACACGATGGCCGGTGGTCCGGGCTTCGAGCTGTTCGGACCGTGGGACGAAGGGCCAGTCGTCAAGGCAGCGATCATCGAAGCCGGGCAACGCTTCGGCCTGCGCCAGGTCGGCTCCCTCGCCTACTTCACGACGGCTTTCGAGCTCGGCTGGATTCCACGTCCTCTCCCAGCGATCTACACCGGTGAGGAACTGCGGCCGTTCCGCGAGTGGCTCCCAGCGACGGCCAACGAAGCGACCTGGGCGATCGGCGGCAGCTTCGCCTCACCCAACGTCGAGGATTACTACATGACGCCGTGGGAACTCGGCTACGGGCACCTCGTCAAGTTCGATCACGACTTCATCGGCCGGCCCGCGCTCGAACGCATGGCGAACGAGCGGCATCGCGTCAAGGTCTCGCTCGTCTGGAACCAGGATGATGTCGCCGCGGTCGTCCGCTCCTATACCGACGAGCTTCCTGCCAAATACATCGATCTGCCGCTCTCGACGTACGCGACCTGGCAGTACGATGCCGTTCTGAACCGCGAGAAGCGCGTCATCGGCATCTCGACGTACGTCGGCTTCAGCTGGAACGAGCGCGCGATGATCTCGCTCGCTGTGGTCGAACCCGAGTACGCCGAACCGGGCACCGCAGTCACCGTCCTCTGGGGCGAACCGGACGGCGGAGCACGCAGCCGGCCGTGGCTCGAGCCGCACCGCCAGGTCGAGATCCGCGCCACCGTAGCCCCAGTCCCGCTCAGCGAGTACGCACGGCAGCACCTCGCAGCAGCCCGGAGCGGGCGACGCGCCTGAACTCGGACTCTTCCGACCAGCGATCGACCTCGGGCAGGCAGTACCCTCCGCAGTTCTGTCTGCCCGAGGCGTCTGTCGCTCTCATGCACTCCGGTCCGGGCTGAGCGCATGCCGCAGCCAGTCGACCAGTTCCTCAACACGCTCGCAGTGCGTGCCGTACCAGTAAATCTGTCCACAGCTCACGCACTGCCAGAACGCTTCCGCTCGCACCCAACTCCGCGGCGGCACGCGGTCGCGCACCGCCGTGCGCTCGACTGGCTCGAGCACGCCGTTGCACCGCGGACAGCGGACGAAGAGGCGGATGCTGCCGAGCAGATCGAAGCGCCGGACGACTTCCAAGAGCTGCATGCGCGGTTGCACCGAACGGAGCCAGTAGCCGTGCGTGACCGCCCGGCGCTTGAGCAACTCGCGGTCACGCGTCAGGAGGATCCGTCGCTCGCCACTCGCCCGGCTCGCCAGTGCCGCATCCTCGGCCGTGCGCTCGTACCAGGTATCGAAGCCCAGGAGACGCAAGTAGGCAGCCAGGCGCCCGAGATGCACGTCGCAGACGAAACGCGGCTCACGGAGCGGCTTCTCCCGTAACCGTTGCACCGGCCCGATATCGATCGTCTCGAACATCGGGTAGATCGCGATCCGCTGGCCAGCACGTAGCTTGTACGCCCAGTCGACCGGTTCACCATCGACCAGGACGAGATCGACCTCCACCGGAGGGATCCCGATGCCTGCGACGAGATCGTGCACCGTCGCGCCGAGCGGCAGCGCGACCTCGAACGAACGCTGGCGCACCGGTGCCGGCAGGAAATCGTTCAGCTCGGCGTATGCCCGAACGACGACCGAACCAGCTGCCCAGCGCATGGCAAGCACACCGGAACCAGGGTGGGGCTTCCAACTCGCGCGGGTACCTCCAGCCACCTCGTTCCTATCGTAGCGCCCGGCACGGTGCCGGTGCATCGGTTCTGTGCAGTGCAGCATCACGAAGAGAGCGAATCCTCGGTGAGCTTCCAGTACTCGTCGAGGTAGCGCAGGGCCGAGTCCACCGAAGCAGGCAACCGTTCGTTCTCGACCACCTCGATGCCCGCTTCCTGGACGATCGAGCGCTCGGTCTCGAGCCAGAGCGCCTGACGCTGCTGGAGATCCGACAGGTGGCCGGTGTGCGCCTCGTACAGCCGTTCCAGTGCGATTTCTCGCGCCGCCACCCGTGGGTACCAGTCGTTCCAGTACGCCTGCTCACCGAACGTGCGAATGTATGCAGCGAGCCGAGCGTCGCCGCTCGTCGCTGCCAGCGCGCGATCGCGTTCCACCCGCGCGCGGACTGTGGCTTCGTCCGGCCAGAGACCCTCCCGCTCCGCCGCTGCTTCCAGGGCGCGGTCGCGGATGAGCGCAGCGAGCGCGACCGTCGGGGCACCGTACGCTTCGATGAGCGCGATGTGCCGCTCGAGCAGTGCACGTTGCCCCTCATCGGTCGTGTTGGTGAGCGCATCCCGCATCCAGTCGAGGTTCGCCACAGTCCAGCGCTCCATCTCGTCTAGGTCGGCCACCGTCACTGGCCTACCCGCGACACGCAGGACGGGCGTGTCTTGCCCGTCCCGGCGAGCCTCCGCCGCTGACTCCACCTGTGCCAGTCCGGGAATCGACGCGAGAAGTGCGGTTTGGCGCAGCAGGAGCAGGGCCACGACGAGCGTTGCGAGACCGAGAGCACCAGCGAGGACGAGACGGTTCTTCACGCGTCACCTCCTACCAGAGCGTCCAGGTGCGATCCCGCCCGACACCGCCGTAACAGCCCGCGGCATCGCACAGCAGGAACGCCCAGGTCCCACGATCCTGCGCGGGCACCGTACTCGCGAAGCCGCCGAGGTATTGTGGGTCGGTGGTACAGCCGCCGAAGACGGCACCACCCGGTGCGATCGACCCACAGCCGACCATCGACCAAGCGTACGAGGGCACCGTCTTCCGCACTTGTCCCCCATGAATGAAATACAGCGTTGTACCGGGACTACGAATGTCCCCTGTCGGGTTTCGAACGTAGACAGTGCTTTGGTGCCGTGTGAGCGCGTTCACGCCGCGCAGCGGGTTCCAGTCCGTACGCCCGAGATAGTTTCCGGAGTAGTACCAGATTGCACCGCCCAGTTGTACACCAACCGCTGACCACTCGTAAAAGAGCTGCTGGTACGCGGCATGCGCCGAGCCTGCAGCTGCGACGACGGGCACGAGCGCTACCAGCATTGCGCAGGCAACCCTTCGCACCATCCTCGTCCCTCCGTCTTCACGAGGGTGTCCTTCCCAATAAGAGATTAGCAGAGAGAGAGAGAGACATGTCAAGACCTCGAAGGTACAGTAGGCAAACTCGTGCCTTTCCGCTTCGATGGGGGAGCGAGGCGCACGAGGTCAGGGTACACGTCATCGACCAGCTGGCGTCCATGAGCGGCGCGCGGCGTGGTAACCAGTGGGCGAAGTTCGAAGGAACGTGCGCTCGCCGAACGTTCTGCGGACGGCACAGCACGCACTGTTGGATCACTCCACGGGCATGAGGCAGCGCAAGCTGTCTTACGATCGCTTTCCGACTGCCGCCACCCCCTCCGAGACGATACACGAATCGGGATCAGATCGCATACAGAAGGTTCGGTGCCGTTCCCATGCCCGTGCCGGATCATGCCTGGCTCTCGAGTGCTTGCGTCGGGTTCGCCGAGAGAGTACGTGCGCAAACATCTCTCCCGGCAAGCAGCACACACCGATCGAGATGACTCGAAGCCCCCGAGAAAACCGGAACTTCCCAAAGGCAGGCCGAATGCATCGTCTGTCAGCGGGAACCAGCAAGCAGCAGCGACCGGACAGTTGTGCTGCTATTCGATCACGACGGGAGCGACTGCACCAGCGAGCTGCTCGACGCGTTCCCGTGCGACGGCTCCCGGCTGCAACGTCTCCACGCTGGCGGAACCGGCAGCCACGGCCAGCCGTACAGCGCGCTCGATCGGCCAACCGCGCAGGAGTCCGCTCGCCAGGCCAGCGACGAACGCATCGCCGGCACCGATCGGATTCCGCACGGTCACCGGACTGGGCGCGGGTACGAACCACAATCGCTCCTTCGTCGCGACCGCTGCACCGGCTGCTCCGGCTTTGACGATCGCCGCCTGTCGCGTCGCCCGGGCAAGCGCTCGCGCTGCTGCCAGCGCTCGTTCGCGGAGTTCCACTGGATCGTCGGTGACGAGCTCGGCGCTCGCCTGCCCGAGTGCACCCTCGGCTTCGAACACGTTGGGTGTCAAGATATCCGGTTCGGCAGCGAGTACCGCCACCAGCGCCTCCCGCGCGGCATCGACGATGACCGGAAGCTGGCGAGAACGGGCGCGCGCGACGCATTCGACATACAGTGTGGCAGGAAGACCTGGCGGGAGCGAGCCGATCGCCACCACCAGCGCACTGTCCTCGAGCTTCTGCTCGAGCAACTCGAGCAGCTCCGATGCCAGACGCGCGTCGAGCCGAGGGCCCTCCTCGTTGAACACCGTCACCCGACCACTGTCCTCGAGGACGATCGTGTTGACTCGCGTCTCCGCCTGGACCCAGTACGGGTGCACCGCGAGACGCTCGCGCTCGGCGAGTTCAGCCACGAGCCGCCCGATCCAGCCCCCGAGGAAGCCGACCACGCACACCTCGGCACCCAGCACCGCAGCCGCCCGAGCGAGGTTCAACCCCTTCCCGCCTGCCGAGGCGAGGGCCGAGCGGAACCGCATGACTGTCCCCAGTTCCAGTGCCCCGAGCAACCCGATCCGATCCAGGCCGAGATTCGGGCACAGAACCGCGATCTTCCCTCCGCTCATCGGCTGATCCACCTTTCCCCCTGCCAGATGGTCGAGCCGAACAGCAACCGTCGCGTTTGGGCAAGAACGTACGAACCGCGTGCAGGAACATCCTACCGGTCCCATGCTTCTCGCGGTAGACTGCACGGTCGCGGCCGGGCCGGCCAGCTCGAGCGCCAGCGGTGGCCACGGCCCGCCCCAGCCGCTCCGGACAACTTCTCGACGAAGGGACGGCGTCGTAGACTGGTTCAGCACGGCACGACCGAGGGGGAAGGGAGAGCTCGAGCGATGACGACGACACTGCTCGGCAAACCGCTCAAGCGACGCGATGCCGAACCGAAGGTACGCGGGGAAGCGCGCTATACCGACGACCTGCACATACCGGGGCTCCTCCACGCCCGGCTCGTCACGAGTCCACACGCGCACGCCCGTATCGTCCGCATCGATACGCGTGCTGCCAGCCAGTTGCCGGGAGTCGTCGCGATCCTGACCGGCCAGGATCTCCTGCCACCAGGGCCGGAACCAGCTGAACGAGCCCGGCACCTCCTGGCCCACGACAAGGTCATCTTTGCCGGTCAGCCGGTCGCGGTCGTGGTCGCCGACTCGCCCTATACCGCAGCCGATGCAGCCGAACTCGTCGCGGTGGAGTACGAGGAGCTGCCGGCTGTCGTGGACCCGCTCGAGGCGATGCGTCCCGACGCACCGGCTATCCGTCCGAAGGAACTCGAGGGTGAATGGGCAGAAGCAGGGATGCACGCCACCGTGTCCGGCGGAGAGGAACTGGATGTCCGCCGCTTGCCGGCGAACGTCACGAACGCCGTGCGCTTCCACCGCGGCGACGTGGCACAGGGCTTCGCCAGCGCGGATCTCGTGATCGAACGGATTTACCGTACGCCGTTCGTCCATCAGTCGTACCTCGAACCGCATGCCTCGGTCGCCGTGCCGCGCCCTGATGGCGGCGTCACGATCTACACGAGCACCCAGGGCATCTTCTACTGCCGCAACGTCACCGCGACGACCTTGGGACTCCCGTACGAACTCGTCACGATCGTCCCGATGGAGGTCGGTGGCGGTTTCGGCGGCAAGACGGTGCTGCTCGAACCGCTGGTCGCCGCGATCGCGCTGCGCATCGGCCGACCGGTCAAACTCGTCCTCACCCGCACCGAAGAGTTCCTGCTCGCCACTCCCGCTCCTGCAGCGATCTTCGAACTCCGCGGCGGCATCCGGCGTGACGGCACGCTCGTCGCGCTGTCGGCCCGCGTCGTCTTCGACTCCGGTGCCTATCCCGGTGCGCCGGTCAACATCGCGCTGCTTCTCCTGGGCGGCACGTACCGCTGGGAGCACCTCGACCTCATCGGCTACGAGGTATTGACGAACAAGCCGGGCACCGGAGCCTACCGCGCGCCGGGGGTTCCCCAGGCGACGTTCGCTGTCGAGCAGCTCGTCGACGAGCTCGCCCAGGCGGTCGGCCAGGATCCGCTCGAGGTGCGGCTCCGCAACGCGGCCCGCACCGGCGATCCCCAACCGAACGGCGTACCGTGGCCGCCGATCGGGATGGTCGAGGTGCTCAAGCGAGCCCGCGAACACCCGCTGTGGCGCTCGCGGGAGAAGCAGCCGAACGAGGGCTGGGGGCTCGCGGTCGGTGGGTGGCCGGGCGGCATCGAACCCTGCGCGGCGAACGTCCGGCTGAACCACGACGGCACCTTCACGGTGACGCTCGGTGCGGTCGATATCACCGGTACCCACACTGTCCTCGCCGCGATCGCTGCCGAAGTCCTGGAACAGCCGGTCGAACGCATCCGGATCGCGCTCCTGCCGAGCGACGCGGCTCCGTACGCGGGACTCAGCGGGGGGAGCAAGATCACCTACACGGTCGGGCTCGCGGTCAAGGCAGCAGCCGAGGAAGCGAAACGGCAGCTCTTCGAGATCGCGGCCAGCGAGCTGGAAGCGGCACCCGAGGACCTCGAGCTCGTCGAAGGAGCGGTCCGCGTCCGCGGCGTCCCGGACCGGCAGATCACGCTCGAGCGGATCGCCACGCTCAGCATGGTGTTCGGCGGTCGGTACGCGCCGGTCTACGGGACGGGCCGCGCCGCGGTCACCCAGCAGTCGCCTGGCTTCGACGTCCAGATCGCGCACGTGCGGGTCGATCCCGAGACCGGAGCGGTGACGCTCCTCGACCTCGTTGCCATCCAGGACGTCGGCCGAGCACTCAACCCCGCGCTGGTGGAGGAGCAGGTGCACGGCGGCGTTGGACAAGGGGTCGGCTGGGCGCTGCACGAGGCGATGCGCTGGGACGCGAACGGCCAGCCGCTCAACCCGTCGTTCCTCGATTACGACCTACCCAAGGCGAGCCAGCTGTCGTCGATCGAGGTGGACCTCGTCGAGGTGCCTTCGCCGATCGGACCATTCGGCGCCAAGGGGGTCGGCGAGCCACCGGTGGTACCGACCGCGGCAGCGATCGCCAATGCCATCGCCGACGCTCTCGGCGTCCGGATCACCGAACTCCCGATCACGCCGGAGCGCGTCCGCGCAGCACTGCAGACCGCCGCAGCGAGCTGAGCGGAGACACCAGGGAAAACGAAGAGATCGGGTCGGGACGCTACCCCGGCCCGATCTCTTCATGCGGAGACCCAGCGCCGTGCCGCGAGCGACGATCGCGACCTCGTACCGCGCCGACCGAGCGGCGCATCTCCCTCGGTCGCTGGCCAGGAACGCTCGCCACCCGGATCGTCCAACAGGCGACGACCGGAACCGAATGGACGCCGATCGCCTTGCTTTTGCCGGGCAACGGTGACGCACACCGCGGTGACGCTCGAGCGGGACGAAGTGCGACAGGTCGCGTTCCCGTCAGGTGCGGTGCAGGCGTCCGCGCGCGCTCTCGGACGCGCGCTGGCGCACCGGGGCGCTGGACCGGACTCACGGTTGCGGAGTGCTGAAGAGGATCGGTACGGACTCGGTCGGATTCCCCGCCGTGCCCTCGATCGAGGCGACACCGAACCAGAGGTAGAACGAGACGAAGAGGACGATACACGTGAACGGGAGCGTCACGACGATCGCTGCGATACCGACGAGCAGCCGACGCATCGTCCAGGGCGCTTGCAGTCGCGCTTCGTCGCGTCTCCTCTACCCCCTATCGGAACACCGTGCTGGGCAAGCCCGGTCGGGCGTGCCCTGCATCCACTCGGCTCGAAAGCCTCCAACGCTGCGCTGGTATCGGCCATCTCCGTAACCAGTGTGGTCCGTCGGCGGATACACGTGACCGACGCAGCCGTATCGTCCAGTCAGGCACAACGCGGCATGGCCCTGGCGGAAATGCCGAACGAGATCGTATCCCACGCCGCCCCCGGTGTTCTGCGCGATATCGCCGACGTATCGCCACGACAAGTGCCGGACCGTCGCTCGGCTCCACGTCGTAAAATACGTCACCGAGCTACCGTCACCGCACCAAAAAAGAGACAGCATGCTCCCACAGCGTTACCCCCGGATAGGTTGACCGCACGAACAGAGGCGTTCCGCTCCCAGCAGCCGGCCGGCAGCGGCGTCACCGCAGCGGGCAGCACCAGGTTGGACCCCTCGTCTCGGATGACTTCGCGCGACTGCGAGGTACTCCAGCGCGAGCTGTGGTTCTTCTGGTGTCAGTCGGAGAAACGTTTGCTCCGGATCGCCGCCTCGGCGAGCGTAGCCACGATCCGCTCCGCGCGCTCGCGCGACGAAGAACGTCGGAACGAGCCGGAGCCTACGACGGCGCCAGGAGTTGCGCATCGGGCTCCGCCGCATCGCACTCCGGTACGACTGCTTCTGCCACGGCGCGCCGTATTTCCAACATATCGGAGAGCGATGTCGACCCCGGTCCCACACCCCTCACGGTGGATGTCAGCGGAACCTCAGGCCGGCATAACCGAACGCGATTGCCGGCTCCGATGCGCGCTTGCAGTCTTCCCGCGACCGCCCCCAGCGCTGTGCGCGCCGCTGCTCAGTCGAAGAAGGACTCGGGGACAGCCACGAAGACCATGTCCGCCAGCAGCTCCTCACCTTCCTTCGTCAGCCGAGTACCCAGCACTGCAGGACGGGCCGGACGCTGGCCGATCCGCTCGAGCAGCGCTGCCCGCTGGCGTGCCCGCATGACGTCGGTGGGCCCGACGCCCCACGAGATCTCACACACGACGTAGATCGGCTGCCCACTGTCGGTCGCATCCCGCCCCTCGAGCACGAGGTCAGCGAGCAACAGCTGCTCCGCCTCGACCTCGCTCAACAGCCCGGCATCCTCGGCGTCCTCGACGAGACGGGTCAGCTCTTCGCTGGTTAGCACCCGCGGACGCCGGACGATCTTGCGGAACAGCCCCCCGAACCGCCGCTCGACGACGAGCGGGAGAACGAGCCCCTTGAGCCGACCCAGGTCGCGTTCGACGCGCTCCAACCGGATCTCGAAGTCGTGCATCCGCGCCGTGAGCTGCTCGATCTGCCGCGCGACCTCGCGCATCTGCTCGGTGAGGCTCGCGACTTGCGCTTCGACCTGCTCCATCCGCTGGGTCAAGGCCTCGATCTGCGCCTCGACCCGCTCCATGCGGTGAGTCAAGGCCTCGATTTGGGATTCGACCCTGTCCATCCGTTGGGTCAAGGCCTCGATCTGCGCTTCCACCCGCTCCATGCGGTGCGTGAGCGCCTCGATCTGCGCCTCGACCCTGTCCATCCGCTGGGTCAACGCCTCGATCTGCTGCTCGACGCGCTCCATCCGATCGGTCAGCGCGGCGATCTGGGCGGTCGTCTCCGCCTGACGGGCAGCGACGGCTGCGATCGCTCGTTCCGTCGACTCCTGGAAGGCTCGCAGGTGTTCCGCTAGTTCCTGCTGCGCGGTCGCCAATGCGCGCACGATGTCGGGTAGCGCCAGAAGTTCCTCGGAGAGCAGCATCGAACGGACGATCGCGCGGAACTCCGGCGACTCCTGCAAGAGACGCAGGAACTCTTCCATCAACTGCGAGTACGGGCTCACCGAACTCCTCCTCGTCGTTTCGAGGCAAGCATAGCAATTTCCCGTCCTACGTAGGAGAACGAACGTCCGCTCGAGCGTCTCATCGGAGAGCGATCGATCGCCACCCGTCCGCCCCGAGCACCAGCACTGCGCGGTATCCGACACTCGCCAGGATCGCCTGCGCCTCCGCGAACCCGCTCGCCACGTCCTCCGGTCGGTGCGCATCCGCGCCGATCACGACCGGTATCCCGAGTTCCCGAGCCCGCCGGAGTATCCATTCGCCCGGGTAGGGCGTGCCGAGCGCTCGCCGCAGGCCCGACGTGTTGAGCTCGATCGGCAGCCGAGCGCCCCGGATCGCGTCCAGGGCTCGCTCCACCGCCTCCCGGTACCAGGGCGCGCGTTCCGGAAAGTACCGCTCTCCCACGTTCCACTGCTTGACCTTGTCGAGGTGCCCGAGCACGACCGGTATCCCCAGCGTGCCCGCCCATCCCGCCAGCCGCTCCACGAGCCCGTAGTAGTCCTCGACGAGTCGCCGGACATCGCCACCGTACACCTCCTTCACCTGACGAGCGAACGACTCGGCCGATTCGTCGACTGCCCACGGTCGCCCGTCGGGATCGCGGCCGACGAAGTGCAGGCTCGTCACCGCGTAGTCCAAGCCCACGGCGAGGACGACCCGGCGCTGGAACTCCGCTCCCCCGGGGACCAGCGCCGGATCCAGGTAGTCGAGTTCTACTCCCAGCCAGAGCGGGAACCGCCCGCGCCAGGCTTCCTGGGCTGCCCGCACGTCCGCAACGTACCGCTCGAAGCGCTCCACCGTCATCGTCCAGTCGCACGGAAAGGGCACCGGCGCGTGCGAGGAAAACCCGAGTGCGGCGAGGCCCGCCGCACGAGCCGCGTCGATGTAGTCTTCGACGCTCCCCGATCCATCGCAGTAGCCAGGATGGTTGTGGTAACTCCCGAGCATCGCCTCGCGTCTCCTCTCGTCCGCCACGGTCGGCACGTTCCGATCCATGAGCCTAGCCGACCGTGCCGACGCTCGCCCGCACGAGGCAGCGAGCGCTCGCCCCGCCGTCACGCGCTGGCGCAGGAGACCGGTCACCGCGCTCCTTCCCCACGAGGAACGCAGCCGGCACCCTCTCGGGGCCCGACCTGCTCGACAGCGCCTCACCACCGTCCGTCGGGAACGAGACGCGGACCGTTCGGGCCGAGGGGGTTCGGCGCCCCGCTCAGAACACCACCGCGTCGACGACCATCGCGGCGAAGAGCAGTCCGAGATACTGCATCGAGTACAGGAAAACGCGCTTGGCCAGCTGGTCGCTCCGCTCGCGGTAGAGCCGGGCGACGAGCCAGAGGAAGCGTACGCCGAGCGCGCCCGCTGCGACGAGGTACGGCAACCCGAGCACGCCGAGCGGATAGAAGAGCAAGCTCGTCAAGACCATCGCGACGGTGTAGAAGAGGATCTGCCGCCGTGTCTCCTCCTCGCCGCGCACCGCCGGCAACATCGGCACGCCGGCCGCAGCGTAGTCGCCGCGCTTGTAGAGCGCGAGCGCCCAGAAGTGCGGCGGCGTCCAGGCGAAGACGAGTAGGAACATCAGGAGAGCCGGAACCGCGACCTGCCCGGTCACCGCAGCCCAGCCGACGAGCGGCGGTACGGCACCGGCCGCTCCGCCGATCACGATGTTCTGCGGTGTGCTCCGCTTGAGCCAGATCGAGTAGATGAACACGTAGAAGAGATTTCCGGCCAGCGAGAGTGCCGCCGCGACCGGATTCACGAAAGCCGTCAGCACGTAGACGGCGAGAACGCTCAGCACGATCCCAAAAGCCAGCGCGTACTCCGGTGCGAGCCGCCCGCTCGGCAGCGGCCGCCGTCGCGTCCGCGTCATGATCGCGTCGATGTCCCGGTCCACATAATGGTTGATCGCTCCCGCTCCGCCCGAAGCAAGCGCGCCGCCCAACAGCGTCCAGAAGAGGGTGCCGAGCGACGGTAGCCCTTGCGCGGCGACGAGCATCGCGCAGAGGGTCGTGACGAGGAGCAGGACCATCACACCGGGCTTCGTGAGAATAGCGTAGTCGCGGAGCACCTCGCGCAGCGGACGGCTCGGGACCGACCGCGTCGCCTCGCGCGTCGCCGCGGGCACCGCCACCGGCGACGCTCGGTCGACGAGCACGGCGAGCACCAGCGCTACCCATATCACCGTCGCGACCGCGAGATGAGCGACGCTCACTGCCGGATGCAGCCGGAACCAGATATTGGCCGCCCCGACGAAGACCTGCGCGACCATCAGCGCCGCAGCCGCCCAGGTCAGACCGACGACCCAGGGAGCGTCGCCCCGCACCTGGCGCGCTCGCCAGGCCAGAGCGAGCACGGAGATCACGGTGACGAGCGCGAGCAGCCGATGCGTCAGATGGACGTCGACGTTCGTCCAGCCGGTCGGCAACCAGAACCCACCGCAGAACGGCCATTCCGGACACGCGAAACCGGCACCGCGCTTGGCGGTATACGCGCCGCTGAGCATCAAGACGAAGAGGAGCGCGAGCGACGCCAGGAGCCAGGGTCGCAGCGGCGAGCGGACGGCCCGGCGACCCAGTGCCGGCCACCACGCGCGGAAGGCGAGCACGACCATGGCAGCGAGGTACCCCAAGGCCACGCCGAGATGCGACGCGACGACCACCGCCTCGAGATGGGTCCAGACGGTGATGGCCCCGAGCAACGCCTGCACCCCTACCAGCCCGGCCGCGAACAGCGGCAGGCGAAAGAGCCAGGGATCGTGCGCTCGCACCCGTCGACCGGCGACCGCAACGACACCGGTCAGGACGATCACGCCCAGCGCGA
>JANZZC010000064.1 GCA_026419575.1 Thermomicrobium sp.
AACCGAGCTCGCTCGAAGTACTGCACCGTGTGCGGCTGCCCATCGCCCGCTGGAGGCGGCGGATTCGGCTCGGTGAATTCTTCCGACAGCGGCAACCCGAACACGCGCCACCCGCCGTACCGGTCCCAATACGCCTTGAACCCGTACGCCAGCGAGTGCTGCGTCTCGGGAAAATACCGCCGATCCGCTGTGTCGGGGAACCACGCGATCGGCCGGAACGGCGCTTCGTTCTCTCGCCCGCTCACCCGCCAGGCACCGACACGGACCAACTGCACCTCGTCGACCGTCCCAGCGAACTCGGGGTGGTATTCGAAGACCGCTCGCTCGAAGTACTGGCGCCAGTACCCGTCCTGCTGGAACACACCGGTGATCGGATAGCCGAAGACGAACAAGCCCCCGTTCGTTTCCCAGAAACGACGGAACGGGCCCTGAACCCAGAAGCCGGTCTCCGGGAAGTACCGAGGCATCTCCAAGTCTTCGGGAACACTCGGCGCAGCGGCCTGAACCGTCGTCGATGTCGGGGCGAAGGCGACCAGCAACAACCAGACGAGCACGAGACAGCGAACCAGCTTCACCGATCCCCCTTCCCTCGGCCGTCGCTCCGATCGACGGGCAGTCGGTCGGTCCCGCTACCCGTCACCCCGGGTTACTCTCATCCTAGCATCGCCGTGGACCGGCATCAGCCAGCGCTGACTCCTCACGGAGCCAGAACCAGCCGCACGTCGCCCAGTTCGATGACGTCCCCGTACCGCAGTCCCGTCGGCGCGGTGATCGGCCGTCCATTGACCCGCGTACCGTTCGTGCTCTTGAGATCGCTGATCCACCATCGCCCGTGCTCCCAGGTGAGCTGCGCATGTTCGGTCGACACGAACGCGTCGTCCAGGCGGATCGTGCAGGACGGGTGCCGCCCGATCACCGTCACCGGATCCAGCGGCAGCCGCGTCCCCGGGCGGAGTCCGGTCGTCCCTGGAGACTGCACGAGGAGGTGACCAGGCGGCCCGCCGTGCTCGCCGGTCGTGCTCGCAGCCGCCACGAGTTCCCGGATCGTGATCCGCGCGATCAAGAAGATGAAAAAGTAGAGGAGAAAGGCGAAGACCAGACGTAGGAGCAAGACGAACCACTCGAACGGAAGGTGCGGGAGCCACTCCATCCGTCGGACTCACGCTCCTGGAACGGAGAATTCCAGAACGACCGTGCCCAGCGTCAGCCGATCGCCGCTCCGCAGCGGTGCCTGTTCGACTCGTACCCCGTTGACGAAGGTCCCGTTCGTCGACCCTTGATCGACGACCCGGAACTGCCCGGCATCGTATTCGATCCGCGCGTGACGCCGCGACACGTCGAGCGCCTCCAAGACGATATCGTTGTCGAGCGCGCGTCCGATCGTGGTGATCCGCTTGCGGATCAGGAACGTCTCTCCCGCCATCGGCCCTTCGCTGACGCGGAGGAAGGCCCGCGGCACGTTACCGGTATCCTGGAGAACCCGGTACACTTCGGTCCGTTGCCACAACTGCCGAGCACCGAAATCCTCCGCTGGCAACTCGGCGATCTTCGCGTCGACGACGATCTGTCGGCGCGGGACGGCGGGATCACCGATCAACCGAACGCGTACCTGATCCACGAAACCGTAGTCGCGCTCCTCGGCGATATCGAGCAGCCACTCTTCCAGTTGGATCGACAGAGAGTCAGCGAAATCGGCGAACTGCACGAAGTCTTCCGGATGCAAACGCACGAGGAAGTCGTTGGGGACGATCGGTCCCTCCGGAGTAGCCAGCTGCTGGGCCTCCATCGCACGCTCCAGACGACGCGCGATCTCGGCCGGCTGTACCGTCGTCCGGAAGATGCGGCCGACCGCACCCTCCATCAGCTGCTCGACGAAGTCCTCGAACTGTTGGAGCCGTTGCAGCATGCCTCGTCCAACCATCCGGAGGGAGTATACGCGGTGTCCCGCTCACGACGGCGCGGCGGCCGGAGCACGCCAGCTCCGCGGAAGGCGAGCCGCCGCGCTGTCCTCGAGCAACCCACCGTGCGCCAGGCGGGCGAAGAGCGCGCGATCGACTCGTTCGCCCGCGAGGACGTACGGGACGATCAGGTCGAAGACCGAGATCCGACCGTACATCTCGCAACTCGCGAGACCCAGGATGGGCACCTGCCCCCAATACGCGAGCCAGAACATCGTCCCGGGGTCCACCGGTGCGCCGCGGACGGTAAGCCTGGCACCGATCGGCCGGAGCGCCCGCAGGAAGGGATCGTCCGGATCCAGCATGATCGAGCCGGCGGTGAGGATCGCTTCGATCCCCTGCTCGATCCACTCCCCCAGTCGCTCGGCGATGGTTCTTCGATCGTCCCGCTCGAGTCGCTCGACGATCGCGAGCTCCGCCCCGTACCGTTCGAGCTTCTGCTGGAGCGCGCGGGTCGCGACCTCGAGCGCGGCCGGCCGCACGCGCTCGCCGGCCAGGAGGCCGACGCGCCGGAACACGAACGGCGCGAGGCGCACGAGCGGCTGGCCACCGAGCGCTGCGAGCGCCCGGTCCAGACGTCTCTCGTCGAGGTAGTACGCCGGCGCTTTCGCGATCGCGATCGTCTCGTCGGGTTCGGCCACACGCCCGTCGAGCACGGTCGCGACGAGCGCCAGCCCTGTCCGGACCAACCGCTGGAGCCGATCGACGTCGACGCGCACCACGCCGACACGGAGTGCTCGGATGTTGACCTGTCCCTGATGCGGCGCGTCGCAACGTGTACCCGGACCAGCGATAGCCTCGGCGATCCGCGCCGAGGCGACGTGCTGTTCGATCTCCCCCTCGTCGGGAATCGCGATCGGAATACGCAGTCCCCGCTGGGTGCCGACTCGCTCGAGTGCCTGCTCGAGCGGCAACCCGCGCCGGAGCTGCTGCCGGCCGTCCGCGTCGACGACCACGTCTCTCCGCAGGATCGCGGATGACGGGATCGGATGCTCCCCCACGATGTACCACGTCCGCCGCATCGACCGTGCTCCTCCCGCTCGTATCGTGGCTAAGCATAGTCGATGACCGAACCGGTACACTCACTGGGCGGTGGTCGCCCGCTGGGTTGCGTCTGACCCGCGAGGAGTCGGTATGACGGTCTCGTTCGGACATCGCCGGCCGATGCTTTCGCCCTCGATCCTCAACGCCGACTTCGCGTGCCTCGGCAGCATCGTGCAGGACCTCGAGCGAGCCGGCGCCGACGCTCTCCATCTCGACGTCATGGACGGGCGCTTCGTCCCGAACATCAGCTTCGGCATTCCGATCGTCTCGGCAGTCAAGCGCTCCACTCGCCTCCCGCTGGACGTGCACCTCATGATCGTCGAACCGGAACGCTATCTCGACGCGTTCGCCGAGGCAGGCGCGACGGCCCTGACCGTGCACGTGGAGGCGACCGTGCACCTCCACCGCACGGTCAGCGCGATCAAGGAACTTGGATTGCTCGCCGGAGTCGCTCTCAATCCGGCGACGCCGCTCGCCGCGATCGAAGAGATCCTCCCGTTCGTCGACCTCGTGCTCGTGATGACCGTCAATCCAGGCTTCGGCGGACAGACGCTGATTCCAGCGATGCTCGCCAAGATCGCACGCCTACGGCGGACGATCGACGAAGCCCGGCTTCCCTGCCTGCTCTCGGTCGATGGCGGTGTCAAGCTCTCGAACCTCGAAGCGGTCGTGCGCGCCGGAGCCGATATTGTGGTCACCGGCTCAGCGCTGTTCGAGGACGACGCCTCACCGGGAGAGCGCTTGCGCGAGTTCCGCCAGCGTCTCGCTGCCATCGGCGAGCACGCGTCGCCGCACTGACCGGGGCCAGCACCTCCGGGCGCCGGGATTCTCCCGGGCGAGTCCTCGACGCCGTCGGCCCGTTCGTCCGAACGGCGGTCGGTTCATCGCCCCGCAGCCGCCACTCGACCTCCGCTCGCAAATGCTTCCGCCGAAGCGATCGGAGGCGCGGCCACGACGCACTAGTCCCAGCACAGCGATCGCCTACGCTCGTGGGGCACCCGTCTTCCCGTGCCCGGATCGCTCTCGCATTCCGTCAGGGAACAAACGTCGATTGCCGCGCTGGACTCGCCCGGCGCAACTGGTCGTGCCCTGCACGACGGGGTCGCGAGACCGGCCCCGAGCCGACCGGTCCTCCGGGTTGCGACGCGCTTGCATGCGCTGAAGCGACCGTGCTATACTGTTCCGTGCCGGTGGAA
Source organism: Thermomicrobium sp. (assembly GCA_026419575.1). Lineage (GTDB taxonomy): Bacteria > Chloroflexota > Chloroflexia > Thermomicrobiales > Thermomicrobiaceae > Thermomicrobium. Next base: position 4,199 of record JANZZC010000064.1, read on the forward strand.
ATCGACACCGGCGACCGAAGCGAAAACACGTGCGCCCGTAGCTCAGTGGATAGAGCGTTAGGTTGCGGACCTAAAGGTCGGGGGTTCGAGTCCCTCCGGGCGTACCGAGACGAGTGCAGGGCTTCGGCCCTGCATCTGCCATGTGGAGGGGTGTCCGAGTGGTTTAAGGTGCCGCTCTCGAAAAGCGGTAGGCGTGACGAGCGCCTCGTGGGTTCGAATCCCACCCCCTCCGCAGTACGATGTGGCGAGCGGCATGGTACGTCCGCTCGCTCTTTCGTTTCCCCGTACCCGGTCACAGGAGACACGCGTCCGCGTCCGGATTGGGGTCGCACGGGTCCCAGGGGTCGCTGCCGAGCTGGTACTCGGCACCGTCGTACGTCCCGTCCCAGTCCGTGTCGATCACGGTCGGATCGGTCCCGTACTGCCACACCTCGAACCCGTCGCTCAAGCCGTCTCCGTCGGTATCCGGATTGTGCGGATCGGATCCGAACGAGATCTCCTCGTCGTCGACGAAGCCGTCACCGTCGCTGTCCGAGCTCGCTGCCGGGGGTACCGCCGGCTGGGCACCGCCGGAGACCGGCAACACCTCGAAGGAGACACGCTCGTAGACCCGCGAACGGTTCGCCGCGTCGGCCCACTGCACATACCACGTGCCGACGAGCGCCGAGGTCCCACCGAGTTCGCACAAGTCGAACTCGGTGTGGGTCATCGCATCGGCTTCGACGACGATCGGGCCCAGCTCGGTGACGTCTCCGGTCGGATTCGTCACTTGCACGATCATCCGCCACGATTGGCCGGGTTGCCCCACCTTGTTCCGGATGCCGACTTTCACGATATTTTTCGCGCCCGTGAAGCAGTCCTGCGGCTGGACCGGTCGGTCGGGCCACACCACGCCCCACGCCGGTACCGGCGTCGGCGAAGCCGGTAGCGGGGTCGGCGACGGACTCGGCGTGATCGGCCGGGAAGTCGGGGTGCCACCTGGTACCTCCGTGGCCGTCGCGCTGGCGCGCCAACGCGCGACCATCGCAGCGCTCACGCCAAACGTCGCCTCCGCGAGCACTGTCCCCTGATCGACCCACCGGATCCGCCATTCACCGGCGCGCAACTGCGCGCCGAGCGTGCGCTGGAGGTTGACCGGAACGCGGACGGTGCCGTCCGCGCCGCTCCGGTAGCGACCGACCTCGACGCTCGTACCGTCGGGCGCGACGAGTTCCAGCGACACCTCGCGGTTCGGGCGAGCGGATGCGAGCTGCGCGAGGAGAACACCGGAGGACGACACCGTCGCGGTCGCCTGTACCGACATGGTCGGCTGGTCTCCTGCTCCGGTCTCGGTCGCAGGCGTCACCCGCGGTGTCGGAGTCGCTCCACCACCGTTGCCGCCGCAGCTCACCGCGAGCGCGACGACGAGAACGACGGCGACGATCCTTCCGAAAGCTCGCTGAATGCTCCGCATGCCGCGAACCCCGGATCGAGTCGCGATCGCACGTTAGGAGCATAGAAGCACACCCGGATGGCCGTCAAGAACGGGCGAGCGCGTCGGGAAAGAGCGAAGAAGCGAAGCGCTCCGGCGCCGGGTCGGCATGTACGGCCCGAGCAGCCGCAGCGTTCTCGATCCCACCGGCACACGCGATGCGGTCGGATCGCTCGAACCGCGTTCGCCCTGCTTCCTAGCCGGGACCGGCCAGAAGCTGGCCCTCCCGGATCTGTCCAGGCCGTCGAGCGCCCATGACGCGATTTGCCGGTACCGAAGGACACGAGTAGACTCTATGGATGGCACGAGAAGCGATCGCGCGGAAGGGTCGCATAGTGGCCGAGTGCGCACGGCTGGAAACCGTGTGGGGGCGCAAGCCCCTCGTGGGTTCGAATCCCACCCCTTCCGCCCCGCGGAGAACAGCGAGGACGACCAGGGCCGGGAAGATCCCCGGCCCTCAGCGTCCCGGAGTCACCCGTCCCGAGCACGCTCAATAGGCTCGCGCCCAGATGACTCGGTAGCGCCCCGGCGCGCCGCACACCAGGCACGGCTCCAGCTCCACCGGCTGCTCGAATGGAATGCAGCGGATCGTCGCCTTGGTTTCGGCCTTGACGCGCGCCTCGCAGTCGGCACTGCCGCACCAGAAGGCCCGGTTGAAGCCGGCATGGGCGGCGACCCGCTCCTTCAACCGCTCGTAGTCGGTTACGTCCTCCGTATGCCGGTCGAGCATCTCGCGGGCTGCCCGGAAGAGGCGCTCCTGAATCGAAGCGAGCTCCTGCTGCACCGCATCGACCACGTTGACGATCGGCACCGTTTGCCGCTGGCCGAGGACGTCGCGGCGCACCAACGTGACTTGATCGTTGGCGATGTCGCGGGGACCGATTTCCAACCGGATCGGCACGCCCTTGAGGTCCCAATCGTTGAACTTCCAACCCGGCGTCTTGTCGTCCCGGAGGTCGGCGTGCACCCGGACGGTCCGGCGCAGCATGGTGCGCACACGCTCGACCGCTTCCTCCACCTGCCGACGCTCCTCGTCCTTGCGCCAGATGGGGACGATGACGACCTGGATCGGTGCGACCCGTGGAGGCAGCTTCAGCCCGCGGTCGTCGCCGTGCACCATGACCATGGCACCGATGGTCCGGTGCGAGAGTCCCCAACTGGTGTTGAAGGCGAAGCGCCGCTTCCCGTCACGGTCGAGGAAGGTGATCTCGAAGACCTTTCCGAAGTGATCGCCGAGGTTGTGGGACGTCGCGGACTGCAGCGCCCAGTGTTTCCCACCCATCATGGCCTCGATCGTGTAGGTACGGAGAGCGCCGGCGAACTTCTCCGATTCGGTCTTCTGTCCGGGAATGACCGGGATCGCCAGCTCCGACTCGACGAAGTCGCGGTACACCTCGAGCATTAGCCGCGCCCGCTCCTCCGCCTCCTCGAGCGTAGCGTGCACGGTGTGTCCCTCCTGCCAGAGGAACTCGAGCGTCCGCAGGAACGCACGGGGTCGCTCCTCCCAGCGGACGACGCTGCACCACTGGTTGATCAAGATCGGCAGATCCCGGTACGACTGCACCCAGCGGGCGAACATCGGGCAGATGATCGACTCCGAGGTCGGACGAACGGCCAGCGGCTCCTCGAGCTCCTTGTCGCCGCCGCGTGTCACCCACGCAACTTCCGGAGCGAACCCTTGGATGTGCTGTGCCTCGCGCTCCAGGTAACTCTTAGGGATGAACAAGGGGAAGTAGGCATTCTGGACGCCGGTGGCCTTGATCCGCCGGTCGAGTTCCGCTTGCATGTTCTCCCAGAGGGCGAAGCCGTACGGCCGGATCACCCGTGTTCCGCGGACCGGCGACTCGTCGGCGAGTTCGGCCTTCTGGATCACCTCGACGTACCAGCGATCGAAGTCGTCTTCCTGTTCGATCAGTTCCTCGACGTACTTGCGCTCCGTCGTCATCGTTCGCACTCCCTCGCGGGAACACTCGACTCGCACCGACGCTCCGCGCACTCGCGTAGAATGCCCAGGGGCACAGGTCGGGGCAGCGACCGACGCGATCTCGTGGCTCAGTATACCTGCCCCGCCACGTCGCGCATCCGGAACGGGGGTACCGAACCGTGATACGGCGCATCGGGGTTCTCACTGGCGGTGGCGACGCGCCCGGCCTCAACTCCGCGCTGAGGGCGGTCGTCAAGACGGCGATCCTCCGCTACGGGTGGACCGTCGTCGGCTTCGAGGACGGGTACGAGGGGGCCATCCTCGGTCGGGGACGAGAGCTCGGCCTCGACGATGTCCGCGGCTTGCTCGTCCGCGGCGGTACGATCCTCGGGGCCTCCAACCGCGCGGATCCCTTCTGGTTCCAGCACCCGGAACTCGGCGATACCGAACCGCGCGATCACAGCGCGACACTCCTCGCGACGCTCGAGCGCTTCGCCGTCGACGCCTTGGTCGTCATCGGCGGCGAGGGGAGCCTGACGATCGCGCATCGCCTCTCGCAACTCGGCCTCGCGGTCGTCGGTGTTCCCAAGACGATCGACAACGATGTCCGCGGCACCGCCTGGACGATCGGCTTCGATACCGCGGTGACCACGGCGACCGAGGCCCTCGATCGTCTCCACACGACCGCCGAAAGCCATCACCGCGTCATGCTCGTCGAGCTGATGGGCCGGGACGCCGGATGGATCGCGCTCCACGCCGGTGTGGCTGGCGGTGCCGACGTGATTCTGATGCCGGAGCTGCCGTTCACCCTCGAGCGCATCGTCGCCGTCGTCGAGCGTCGTCGGGCGCGCAGCCGCCACTTCACGATCGTCGCCGTCGCCGAGGGAGCTCGACCGGCCGGGGGCGAAGCGGTTTTCGAGCGCACCGGTCCGCTCCCTTACCACCGCAAGTACGGTGGGATCTCCGTCATGCTTCAGCAGCAGTTGACCCCGCTGGTACCCAGCGAGGTGCGCGCGGTCGTTCTCGGTCACCTGCAACGCGGCGGCACGCCGACTCCGGCCGACCGCACGCTGGCGACAGCGCTCGGTTCGGCAGCGGTCGATGCACTAGCTCGCGGCGAACGGGGCGTCATGGTCGCCGTCCGCAGCCATCCCACCGGCCGAGCCACCTGGGGGATCGTCCAGATCCCGCTCGCCGAGGTGGCCCGCGGCCCTCGACTCGTACCGCTCGACCACCCGCTCGTGGAGGCGGCTCGCGCTCTCGGGATCAGCTTCGGGCAAGCAGACGAGGAGTGAAGGCGGTGGGCGACCGGAGGTTACCGGCTGGCAAGCTTCCTGCCGAGCTCCTGGACCGGTTCTTGCGCCGCCTCTCGTCCGACCCGTCCGTCGTGCTCGGCCCGGGTATCGGCCGCGACGCGGCGGTCGTGCGCCTGGGTGACGCACTCCTCGCGCTGAAGAGCGATCCGATCACCTTCGCGACCGATGCCATCGGCTGGTACGCGCTCAACGTGAACGCGAACGACGTCGCCTGCCTCGGCGCCAGACCGCGCTGGTTCCTGGCCACCGTTCTGTTACCGGAATCGGCAACGGCCGAACTCGCCGAGCAGGTGCTCGACGACCTCGCCCGCGCCGCGCACGAACTCGGCGTCGTTCTGGTCGGCGGGCACACGGAGATCACGATCGGTCTCGATCGGCCGATCGTCAGCGGAACCATGGTGGGCGTCTTCGACCGCGAGCACGTCCTGCGCCCCGAATCGGCTCGGCCTGGGGACGCCGTCCTGCTCGTCCGCGGGATCGCAATCGAGGGAACCGCGCTCCTGGCACGGGAGTGCCGACGCACGCTCGAGGCCCACCTCGGACCGGAGTTCGTCGCCCGATGCCACCGCTTCCTCACCGACCCGGGTATCAGCGTCGTACCCGCCGCCCGGCTGCTCTACGAAGAACTGGGGCCGGCGCTCCGCTGCTTGCACGACCCGACCGAAGGCGGCCTGGCGACCGGCTTGCACGAGCTGGCGACAGCATGCCGTACCGGGATCGTCGTTCGGCGCGACGCGATCTTCGTCTACCCGGAAACGGACGCCATCTGCCGGGTGCTCGGCCTCGATCCGCTCGGGCTCATCGCGTCGGGAGCGCTCCTCGCGGTCGTCGATGCCGTTGCCGCGCCGAAGGCGCTGACGCTCCTCACCAACGCCGGCGTTCTGGCGACGGAACTCGGCCGGCTCGATCCCGCCCCCGCGCGCCGCGTCCTCGTCACCGACGACGGCGAGCGCCCGCTCCCGGTTTTCGCCGTCGACGAAGTCGCCCGGCTGTTCGCGCACGGAGGCTGCGCCTAAGGTCGCTTCGGCATCGCTTGCAAGGCCCGGTAGGCCGGACGCGGTGTCCAGTCGCTGGCGAGCACCGACCACGGCCCCTTTTCGTCGGTCGGTCCCACGATCGTCGAGAAATTGAGGTTCCACACGAACATCCCGGTGACCCACGGCCAGCGGTCGCGGGCGATCCGGAACGCTTCGACGAGATACTCCGCCTGCTGCTCCTCGCTGACGTACTGACCGTACTCGTACCCCGGAGCTGGATTCGCGGTCGTCCAGCCGAACTCGGTGATCCAGACGGCACGCTGGTCCTGGTGCCGTTCCATCACCGCGCGCAGTTGCTCGACGCGGCGGAAGTAGAAGCTGGGGTGATCGCGCCAGCCGGGTCCCGGGCCAGGTCGCTCCGGCCAGAGCGTGTCGGGCGGATTCAGCGTGGCATTGGCATGCGCCCCGAGGATATCGAAGTAGCGTGTCCAGGCTCCGCCGTCCAACGCGTAGAAGGCTTCCAGGTACGCGACGTCGTCGATCGCGAGATTCGGGTCGTTCACGCCGGTCGGCGTCAGGCTACCGCTGACGACCAACGCGTCGGGATCGCCTTCCTTGACTCCCTCGTAACCGGCACGCAGGAGCCGAGCGTAGCTCTCCACCCGGATCGGTCCGTAGACATTGCTCGCGATGTTCTGCTCGTTCCACAGTTGCCACGCCCGCACGCGACCGCGGTAGCGGCTCGCGAAGCGACGCATGGCGTTCCGGAAGTCGCCCGGATCGCGGACGATCGCGCCGGTCGTGTCACGGGCCCACTGCGGTGCGGACACCACCGAGACGAGCACCTCGAGCCCGTACTCCGCGTAGATCGGGAGCACGCGATCGAGCGGACGCAAGTCCCACTGCCCGGGCTGCGGCTCGTGCGACTCCCACTGCGCTTGGATCCGGATCCAGCGGAAACCGGCGGCCCGAACGAACTCGGCAGTCCGGCGGTTGAACTCCTCCCCCTCCTCGTCTCCGCGCCAGGCCACGTTGAAGCCGTAGGCGAACCCGATTCCCTGCGTCGCCGCGGAGGGCGTCACCGGCAAGGGCAGCGGCACCGACGTCGCGGTCGGTGCTCCCGTCGCCCGGCTGTCCGGCGTCGGCGACGGATAGACGACCGGTCCCCGACACGCCGTCACCGCCAGCCCGGCACAGAGCGCTGCGAGGAACCGACGTCGCTGCACCACACACCCCTTTCTTCTCGTCGCACCATGGCCGACCCGACCGTCCGCATTCCGGTCGCCCTGGTGTCTGCGTAGGTCGCCCCGCCCCGTCGCGACCGGCCGAGACATTTCGCAACTTATCCCTTGACGAAGTCTCCTCTCCGCCGTATAGTGAGAGCGGTTCCGGTCGTCCGAAGCGGCGACGGTAACCGTTTCCCGTTGCAGATGTCCTCCCTCCCCTGCCACACCCATCCCCCACCTCACCGTGCGGGCGTCGGCCGGAGCCGGCGCCCGCTGGTGTATGCTGGAGAGCAGCGATCGGCGAGACCACGGAGCCATCGATGGTCGGACGACACGAATACCCCGAACTCACCGTGCTCGAAGCGGAAGCGATCGGGCAGCCCGGGCAGCGCCGGTTCCGATTGATCGCCGGGATCGGGCTCGATCTCGTTTCCCTCTGGATGGAGAAGGAGCAGCTGCAGGCGTTGGGGCTCGCGATCGAGCAGCTCTTCGAGCAACTCCGCTTGGCTGGGCTGATCCGCTCCCGCATTCCTGAACGACCGGCCACCCGACAAGCCCCGTTGCCTCCGGGTATCCCCGAATACGTGGTCGGCAAGATGGCGATCGGGTACGACGAGGAACGGCAACGGATCGCTATCTTCGCCCACGACATCGAACAAGACGATGACGAGGAACCGATCTTCGCCGGCCGAGCGACCCTACCGGCGGCCAAGGCATTGGCACGGCAGATCGCGCGCGTCGTCGCCGCCGGTCGTCCCCGCTGCCCGCGCTGCGGCGCCGTGATCGGCCCCGAAGGGCACGTGTGTCCGCACGACAACGGTCATCTCCCCCTCCAGTGACCTCCTACCAGCCCAGTGCGTACCCCTCGGCGCGCGGGTCGGACGCCCCGCGGAGCACACCGTCCTCACCGATGACGATCAGGTGCGCGTGACCCATTAGTGACGAGAACGGCTCCGTCACCTCGACCCGATGGCCGAGTCGACGGAGCTCCGCCGCCGCCCGTTCGGCGAGCGCCGGTTCGAGGTAGACGGTCTCGACCGCCTCGCCCGGCTCGTGCCGCGACACCCACCGGGGCGCTTCGACGGCTTCCTGCGGCTCGAAGTCGAAGTCGACGAGTCCGGTGAGCAACTGCAGGTGGATCACCGGCTGGCTGTGTCCTCCCATCGTCCCGAACACCGCCCACGGTCGTCCATCGCGCAGCGCCATCGCCGGGATCAACGTGTGCAACGGCCGCTTCCCGGGCGCGAGCACGTTCGGCGAGCGCTCGTCCAGCACGAAGCACGCCCCGCGGTTGTGCAGCACGATCCCGGCTGCGACCAAGCCACTACCGAAGGAGTGGTACAAACTCTGGATCAGCGAGACCGCACGCCCTTCGCGGTCCACCACGCAGAGAGCGATGGTGTCGCTCTCCCAACACGGCGCCGGCGGAACGGTCGCCCGCTCCGGGTCGATCCGCGCCCGCAGTTCGGCTGCGTACGCCTTGTCCAGGAGGCGATCGACCGGAACCTCGACCACGGCGGGATCGCCGAGGTACCGGTCTCGGTCCGCGAACGCCAACTTCTTCGCTTCGAGCATGCAGTGCACCGACGCTGGCGAACCCCAACCCAGCGCGCGGAGCGGAAACCCTTCCACGATGTTGAACAGTTCGAGTGCCGTGATCCCCTGCGTGTTCGGCGGAAGTTCGACGACCTCCACCCCCCGGTAGGTCGACTGCAACGGTTCCACCCACTCCGAGCGATGGGCCTCGAGGTCAGCGAGCGTGAGCGGCCCACCGGCCTCGCGCACGACAGCGACGATCCGTTCCGCGATCGCACCGCGGTAGAACGCCTCCGGCCCCTCGGCAGCGAGGAGTCGCAGACTCGCGGCGAGCTCCGGCTGTCGCAAACGCGACCCCGGCGCGGGCGGTCGACCGTCCGGCAAGAACTGTCGAGTCGCCTCCGCCTGCCGACGGAACACCGCCTCCTCGGCTGCGATCGCTCGTGCCACCTGTCTGCTCACTGGAAACCCCTGCTCGGCATACGCGATCGCCGGTCGCAGCAGGTCACCCAGCGAGCGCGTCCCGCACCGCGCGAGTGCGGTCGCCCACGCATCGACTGCGCCGGGGACCGTCACCCCCCAGGGCCCCTTGGGTGGGATCTCCCTGAACCCCCGCGCGCGCAGGTCCGCCGCCGACACGGCTGACGGCGCTCGCCCGCTCCCGTTCAGCGCGAGCAGACGATCTTCGCGCGGCTCCCAGATCAGCAGGAACGCATCGCCACCCACCGAACACATGTGTGGATAGACGACCGTGAGGACCGCGTTCGCTGCCACGGCGGCATCGACCGCATTACCGCCCTCTTGCAGAACTCGGAGACCAGTCAACGTGGCCAGATAGTGCGGCGTAGCGACCATCCCCTCCGTCGCGTAGACGGTCGGTCGCCCGGTCACGAGCGCTCCCACGCGTCACCCCCTCCACCCAACGCGCCTCCAGTCAGCATCGTAGCATGCCGGTGGGCGGGCTCTCACGTGGTACCATTCGCGGTCGGCGTGCGAAAGGCACGGAACGGTCGTGGTCGACGTGTGCTTGCTCGGCACCGGTGGCATGATGCCGCTCCCGGGGCGCTGGCTCTCCGCGCTGCTCGTCCGCTGCGAGGGCCATATCGTCCTGATCGATTGCGGCGAGGGGACGCAGATCTCCTGGCGTTATACCGGTTGGAGCTTCCGCGACCTCGACACGATCCTCCTGACGCACCTCCACGCCGACCACGTGGCCGGGTTGCCCGGTATTCTCTTCTCTCTCGCTTTCGCTGAACGAGAAGAACCTGTCCGTATCCTCGGCCCGCGCGGCACGGGCCGGGCCATTCAGGCATTGCGCACCATCGTCCCCACGCTCCCCTTCCCCGTCGAAACCGTGGAACTCCCAGGCACGACCGAACTCGAACTGCCTGGTGGTATGCTCCTCCGGACGCTTCCCGTCGCGCACCGTGTCCCCTGTCTGGCGTACGTGATCCACCGGCCGCGCGGCCGACGGTTCCTTCCCGAGCGGGCCCGAGCGCTCGGCGTCCCGGTGTCCGCCTGGCGCCGCCTGCAACACGGCGAGCCGGTCACCATCGACGGACGGATGGTGACGCCGGACGAGGTCCTCGGTCCACCGCGTCGCGGCATCACCGTCGCCTTCGTGACCGACACGCGTCCCACCCCTGAACTACCGACCTTCGTCGCCGGTGCCGACCTCTTGGTCTGCGAGGGGATGTACGGGGATCCGGAGATGCTCCCCCGTGCGGTGGAACGCGGGCACATGCTGTTCCACGAAGCGGCGGAGTTGGCACGAGCGGCCGGCGTCGAGCGTCTGTGGTTGACCCATTTCAGCCCCTCGCTCGACGATCCGGAAGCATGGCTCCCGCTGGCGCGCTCCGTCTTTCCAGCCGCGGAGATCGGCCACCCGCATCGGACGCTCTCCCTCCGGTTCCCTGATGAATGACCGGCATGCGCCGTTCGTGGACACCGTTGCGCCACGACCCTGTCCCCGCTCACACCGACTCCGGCACGACGAGCGCGACTCCTCGACCGAGGTCCATTGACCTGGTCGCGGAGTTCTGTAGACTTCGTGCCGTCAGGCAGGTGTCCCGTGAACCGCTCGGAGTGCGAGCAGCCCGCCGACTCCACGGACATGCCCGGTGGGGCATTCGTTACCCGACGGCGTGACGGAGCGACGAACGATCGGTGGAGGTGGGGAGCGATGCAGGAGAAGCGCACGCGGCGACAGGTCGTCCTGACGACGCTGGTCCTCCTCGCGGCCTGCCGGGGAGCCGGCCAGGGTCCGACGACCGTCAACGTCGAACTCGGTGAGTATTCCATCAAGGTCGACCGAGACCGTGTGCCCGCGGGACGGGTTCGCTTCGTCGCCAAGAACGTGGGTCAGATGGAGCACGAGCTCGTCGTCGTCCGGACCGACCTTCCAGCGCACCAGCTACCGTACAACGAGGCGGAACAAGTCGCAGAAGAAGAAACGGCAGGACAGTTGCTGGGGGAAATCGAGCCGGAAGATCTCCCACCCGGCAAGAGCGCCGAGATGTCCCTGGAGTTGACGCGGGGTCACTACGTGTTGCTGTGCAACATCCCGACGCATTACAAACTCGGGATGTACCTGGATTTCAACGTCGACTGAGTCCTGGTCGCACGCCCGCGGTCGTGTCGCGTTCGGCGGAGCGCGGTGGACGCGAGCCTCCGCGCCGCCCGCGACCGAGCCTGCCGTCGCGGCATCGGGTCGGCCGATCAGGGCCGCAGTCGAGGCGGACATCGCCAAAGCCAACGGTCGTCTCGGGTCAGACGACGGATCCACCGCGCAGCGGACCGTGGCGTGACCGACGCGCCGCGCGAGCCCCGGCGCTGCGCGACTCAGTTGACGTGCCCACGAGCCAGTTGGTAAAGCAGCGGGTCGCGGCGGAACGCCTCGGTCAAGGCTTCCAACCGCGCGATCTCCTCACCGATCCGGAGCTCGCGCCCGAGCACATCGGTCACCAACACCTCGATCGCCGTGAAGACCTCGTTCGCGGTCGGCGAGACGTCCGGCGGCAGGATCCCGACGATCCGCTCCAACCGCCCGCTCAACCGCTCGCGCAGCTGTGCGTGTCGCTCCGGGGGCACTTCCGCCTCGAGCAGCAGCTCGATGCGATAGAGCGTGCAGATGAGCGGGGTCAGTCGCTCCAGGAGCAGCAATGCGGCGGGCGAGAGCACCGGCACCAGGACCTCGCGATACGTCCCCATCCCGCCCTTCCCGGCCAGTCGGTCACGATCGGTCCGTCACTGGCCCGAGTATCGCACAGTCGCTCGTCCGTCGCAGCCAGGCGATCCTCGTCGGTCATGACGTCGGCCGTGTCGCACACACGGTCGGACCGCCGCGACCGCCTCATCCCCGTCCGAGATGCGCCAGGAACCACTCGCGTGCAGCCCCCGCCGCCGACTCGAAGTCGCGGGTATAGGCGTCGAAGTGCCCGCCTGGTAGGAGGACGAGCTTCTTCGGCTCCAGTGCCCGCGCGTACGCCTCCAGCGCGAGATCGGTCGGGGTCAACACGTCATGGGCCGCGACGACCATCAGGAGCGGCGTGGGCGCGATGCGATCGACGTACACCCACGGTTCGTATTCCGTCAGTAGCTCGACCGAGCGGAGCGTCACCTCGTTCCGCCAGGCTGGCGCCCGGGTACGTCCCGTCTCGGTGAACCACTGCCAGGAATCCGGGGTAGGCAGCGCGCAGGGCGTGGTCGCCGGGTCCTCCGCAACGACCGCTACCGTCGCGGGCGCTTCGCCACGGAAGCGCGCCGCGCGGTCGGCATCGAACTGGAGACGGAGCAGCGGGATCACGTCGTTGCGGACCAGTCGCTGCACGTTTCGCCAGCCGCTGACCAAGGGGACCTGCGAGACGACGCACCGCACCCGGCGGTCGATCGCCCCGACCACCAGTACGTGGCCGCCACTGTAGCTCGTCCCCCAGACCCCGATCCGCTCCCAGTCCACCTCCGGCAGCGTCTGGGCGAACGTGATCGCATGGCGGTAGTCCCGCACCTGTGCCCAGGGATCGATCTCCTGACGCGGCTGTCCGTCGCTGGCGCCGAAATTGCGATGGTCGAAGACCAGCACCGCCAGCCCCGCCGCGGCGAAGAACTCGGCGTAGCGGTCCAGGTACATCTCCTTGACCGCCGAAAACCCGTGTGCCATGACCACGGTCGGGTAGGGTTCGTTCCCGGTCTCGGGGACATAGAACCAGCCGCGGAGCACGACGCCTTCCGCATCGAACGCGATGTCGCGGCGCATCGCTCACCCCCTTGCGTCGCGTGCCTTGGAGACCGTCGTCTCCGAGGGTACCGCCTCGCGCAGCGCCGCTGCCAACCGCACGACCAGCTCGTTCGCTTCCCGGCTCAGATAGCCGAAACGCCCCTCGAGCTGCTTCCTCGAGCGCTGACGCAGCTGGTTCACCGCCTCCTCCAGCCGCCGCTCGTCGTCCAACCCACCGTCGACGAGACGGACCAAGGGAGCCCAGGGATAGCCCTGCGT
>JANZZC010000076.1 GCA_026419575.1 Thermomicrobium sp.
GGTCTTCGTCGTCCCGGCGTACGGATGGGAGCGCGCGGCCTGGTTCGCGGTGCACATTCTGGCCTCCGATGCCGCGACGAGCGGTCTTGCACCACGCTTCATGGCGATCGACCTCAATCTGCCGCTCTCGATGACCGCCGAAGAACTCGAGGCCCTCTGGACGACGATCCACCGGGTCTGCCGGGAACTCGGCATCGCGATCGTCGCCGGTCACACCGCGCGGTACGAAGGGTGCAACTACCCGATGGTCGGTGGGGCGACCGTGATGGCCATCGGCCCCGCCGACCGCTACGTGACGCCGAAGATGGCGCGGGTCGGCGACCTGGTGGTCGTGACCAAAGGTGCGGCGATCGAGGCGGCCGGGTTGTTCGCGGTGACCTTCCCGGAGCGGATCGCGCAGGCGTACGGGCGAGCGTTCGCCGAGCGCGCGCAGGAGCTGTTCTGGCAGATGAGCGTCGTCGAGGATGCGCTCACGGCGGTGAGCATCGGAGTGCGCGACGACGGTGTCACCGCGATGCACGACGCGACCGAGTGCGGGGTGCTCGGTGGACTTGTCGAGGTCGCCGAAGCCTCGGGGGTGGGACTGCGCGTCGAGCGGGAGCGCATCATCCTCCGGGACGAGGTGGCGAAGATCTGCGAACTCTTCGGGATGGATCCGTACGCGGCGATCAGCGAGGGGACGCTGATCGTCACCGTGCGACCGCACAAGGTCGACGCCCTGCTCGCGGCGCTGGCGGCGAAGGGGATCGCGGCGAGCGTGGTGGGCGAGGTGCTGCCGCCGGAGCGGGGCCGCACGATCGTGGTGGACGGCGAGGAGCGACCGCTCGAGCATCCGCGCGTCGACCCCTTCTGGGCCGCCTTCGGCCGCGCGATGGGGGAGACCGGTGATTCCGACCGAGACGACCACTAGACCGGGATCGCGCTCTCGCGCACTGCGGCGTGGATCCGCTCACTGGACAGGACGACGATGCACCTCGTTCCGACGACACCCACCGTCGGGAGCGCGATCACGAGAAGAATCGCTCCGAACGGCAACGGTATGTCAGCGATGAGGCCCTATGGCGCGGACAAGCTGATGCCCGCAGTGCCACTCAGCAGCACGACCAGCAGTGCCGGCAGTATCACCTGCACGACGTCGATGCGGCGGCGCTGCCCTTGGGTGAGTCCGATGGGCCAGAGCACCGATCGCCTCCAGCGAACGAGCGATACGCGATTCACGAAGCCGAAAAGCGCAGCGATGCCCGAAGAGAGCGTGACCGAATCGATCGCAGCGGCGACCCACTGGATGACCTCGGGATACAACCGAGTCGATCGGTCGAGGAGTCTCGCTCGGGCTAGGGCAACCAGCCCGCTCGTCCACGCTGCATCAGCGACACGGCGGTCGAGCCCATCGACCGGTGCGATCGCGAGGGCAGCATCGGCAGAACCGACCTCCTCGGCCGGCACCAACCGCAAGGGCAGGCCTCCGACCGGGGCGACCGACGGCCGCGCAAGCGTCTCGGGAGACGCGAAACGCCCGGCCGAGCGAAGTTTTGAGCTCTCATCGGTACTGTCGAAACCGATGGCGCTCGTACCGCTCCGTATGGAGGAGCCGTGCGCTCCATTGCCACCGATTGCCATGACACACAGCCGCGATGGTAGGTGTACTCTGCATGGACGCAGAGTCGAAGCCCTCGAAGACATAGACGACATGGGCGGCATCCGCGAGCGGCAAGGACGCGAAGAGAGTGATCGCACCGAGGAGGGTAAGAATATCCGATCCGCGCACGTGCCTGCTTCCGCGTACCTGGACACCGAGAGTAAGCTGCATGTCGAATCCGGAGGTGGATTGGACCCGAGAGGTCGTGCTGCAACGAACCGAGCCACTCGTGACGCCATACGCATGCCCGGTGGCATAGTGCAGCGTCATGCGAGCGAACGCTGGATCAGCCGTCAAGCTGCTCGGTGTGTGCGGTGCGCCGCACGCGTCGATCCCGGGCTTCGGAAAGGTGACCTGGGTACGATCGTTCTGACGCACGCGGTGCAGACAGCGTGTCCGTGTCTCTGGGATGACGTCACCCTCAGATCAACTGCGACGGCTCGTTCTTGACGATCCCGAGCGTGACCCGTTTGGCCACCGAGGCTTGCGGTAAGATATAGAACTGAACCGTATCGGATTCGCTGTCGATCACTCGCTCGAGCTCCTGCTGCAAGCGGCGCAGCTGCGCTGGCGAGAGTTCGCCCTCGAGCAAGGAGTTCTGTACCCAGGTGAGATACTTGCGGCAGACCTTGAGCACCCGTGCGACGCGCTCCACCCCGACGTCATACGCCACGATGACGTACATCCCTTCTCCCGCTCGGTCCGTCCTCGGCTGACGTCATCCAAAGGATAGCGGAGCTCGACCGTCAGCTGCGCAGCACGAAGGGGACGTACGGATGCTCGCCGAGCAGGTGCTTTTCGAGCTTGTACAACTCGAGCCGGAGCGTCGTGCGGTAGGAGACCGAGCGGTTCAGCGCAGCGTGCCGGTACGTTTCCTGGAGCGTCTGCTCCCAGGCTTCGACGACCAGCTTGCGTCCCTCCTCGTCGAGGAAGACGCCTTCGGCGCCGGTGACGAAATGCCGGCGCTGGAGTTGCCCCCGGTTGACGAGACGGAAGATCAGGCGATCCACGAGAACCGGCTTGAAGATCTCGGCTACGTCCAAGTTCAGGGTGTGGCGGCGGAAGTTGGTCTCGTGAAGATAGCCGATGCGGGGATCGAGGTGCGTCTGGTAGATCTGGGCCAGAACCGCAGTGTAGAGGAGCGAGTTCCCGAAGGAGATCAACGCGTTGGTCTCGTCGCGTGGTGGTCGGCGGGTACGTGGCCCGAAAGGGAACTCCGCCTCGATGATCGTCGGCCAGACCGTGTAGTAGGCTTCCCGTGCCTGTCCTTCGAGCGCCATCAAGGCGGCCGGTGACGCTGCGGTGTCGAGACTCTCGAGCGATCGGTCGATCACGTCCAGCGCGTCCCCGATGTCCACGCCGCGCCGCCGGTAGTAGAGCAGAACGGTTCGGATGTTGCGGAGCGAACCGCGGACGAAGGACCGGGCGAGGATGAGACGCCGCTCCGCGTCGAGGTAATGCTCGACCTGGCGAAGAATCATCGCGCCGCTGGCCAGGTGCTCGCGGGGATAGAAGGTACCGGTGTAGTAGCCGTAACGGTTGAAGAAGTGCAGGAGAATACCCTCGCGCGCGACGAACTCGAGGAAGCGCTTGTTCAGATCGACCTCGCCGAAGACGTAGAGCTCGCTCACCTGCTCGACCGGGAGGAAGCGTTTGCCCTCGTCGGTCTCGAGCACGATCGTGTTCTGGTGCCGTGCCAGGCGGCCGGAGGAGAAGACGTAGACCGGCTTCATGTCTCACGTTCCACCTTCCGGGAACGGCTGCGACCGCGGGCGACTGGCGTGGTCGGTTCCGCTTCAGCGACCCAACAGAACTCGTAGTAGGCACAGGCAGCGCACGCGGGAATCCGGACGGGGGGCGGGGGCTGGGGGAGCGCGAGGAGCGCCTCCACTTGCTGGATCGCCTGGCGGACTTCGGCTTCCAGCTCGGGAGTCAGCTCCACCTGCTCGACGTGCCGTTGCTCCGGGTAGCGGAGCTCGCCGCGGACATGGAGCCCAGCCTCGCGGAGGCGGAGCAGGTAGTAGCCGAGCTGGAGACGCTGAGCGTGCTGGGCGCGCGGCGAGCGTTTCACCTCGCCGATGACGAGCGCTTCGCCTTCCTCGGCGTCGGCCGGCTGCCGGCGGAGCACATCGACCTTCATCCCCGGGAGTGCGAGCTCCTTGCGCTCGCGCGGATAGGCCGTTTCGGCGAGCAGCCGCCCGAGCGCCAGGAGCTCGTGGTCGCGGAAGGGCTCGATGTTGTGACCCATCAGCCAAGCCTGGCGTGCACAGATCGCGACGTACCAGATGAGCGTGCCGGTTACAGGAACTGATCCACTCGCCATTTGAACCCCGTCGTTTCATCGTAGAAGGAGTCGAGTTGCTCACGAGCGATCAGGCGCAAGTCTTCGCGGCCGTACAGGAGTGGCGGTGGGAGGTTGCCGATCGCTCGCTGCAGCAGCGGGGTAATCGTGTACCGCTCGAGTGCCCGGTAGGCTCGACGGACTGCCGATCGCCGCTCGTGCGGATCTGCGATTCCCAGTGCGTGACGGAGTTCTCCAATCGCTCGGGCCGCCTCTTCGTCTTGTTCGACGACGATGCTCAAGGACGGCAGCTCTTCGATCAGTCGGAAGCAACTGACCGGGATCGAGTCGGTTCCCCTCTTGCAATCGACGTTCGTGCGATCGTAATCGAGGCGCGGTAGCGCGGCCAGGAGACGCTCGGCGTGGCACTGACTGATCCGGCTCTCGATCTGCGCGAAATAGTCCTCGAGAATGCCGTAAATCTCGATATCCGAGCGTGGCCCATTGATCGATTCGCGTGCTGCATCTATCAAGATACGCCCGTAGACGCGGTCTCCCTGCCCCTCGGCGAGGGCGACGACTTCGAGCGTCGCTCGACCGTGCCGCGCGTTCCGATTGATACGGCCGGCGACCTGCAGGAGACTCTCGAGGGGGCCCCACTCACGCCAGCCGGTGTCGAAGTCGACATCGACTCCAGCCTCGACGACTTGCGTACTGACGAGGATCACAGGCAGCCGATCCCGCAGCAGCTCGCGAATCTCTCCCAATCTCTGCTCGCGGTCGCGCGGCGTGATGTTCGTCGAAAGGTAGTACAGGTAAGGGAGTTCATACCGTTTCAGTCGCTCGAACAACTCGAGCGAGACAGGTACGCTGTTCACGACGACGAGCTGACTTCGGTCCCGGCAGCAGGCGACCGCTTCGGCGAGTTCCGGGACAGAGCGTGGAGTCGCCGGACGGATGACGACACGACTGGGGTAGCCTTCGAGTGGGGGGTCGACGAGTTCGCGTGCGCGACCGGGCTCGCAGAGCCGGGGTTGTGTGGCCGTCATCAGGATGACCGTCACGTTCCAGCGCGGCAGGTCCGCGAGAAGGGCTCGCAAGAGCGGCCAATAGTGGGCATCGAGGGTCTGTACCTCGTCCAGGATGAGGATCGCTCCCTCGACGAGGGTGTGGAGCTTCTTGAGGGCGCGATTTTGGAAGCCGACCAAGGTGTGGAAGACCTGTACGAAAGTAGTGAGGACGATTTCAGCGTCCCAGGATTCCGCGAGGAGAAGTGCATCATCGACTTCCAGGTCCTCTTCATCGGTGGCATTGGTCGGCGTTGTTGCGGCTGGGTTCCCGAGCGCAGGCGTGCGCGGCTTGAGCGGTGCCAAGTGGTGATGCTCGAGCAGAACCCGCGCCGGATCGATACCGGCGTGTTGGAGGACTTCACGAATCACCTGGGCAGTTTGCTCGATGAGGTTGATGTAGGGCAAAGCGTAAACGATACGCAGCCGTCTTCCGGTCTCCCGTTCGACCCGTTGACGGAGCGTCGAGGCGGCGTGCAGGACTGTCAATGTTTTTCCAGCGCCTGTCGGTGCCGTCAAGGTGAGCAACGCCGGATAGAGTTCCTGAAGAGGAAGTTCTCGCATCCGCCGATCGACCGTCTCAAAGAGTCGCTGACGAAACGGTTGCAAAGGACTCGCCCCCAGGCCCTCGCGCGAAAGATAGCGGCGCACCGAATCGGTTGGTAGCCACTCTCTGTCCGGTGGCCGGTAGCCGGCGGCGAGCTTCTTGTCGGCGTCGATGAGACACGAGAAGACGATGTTCACCCTCCAGTATCGCTCGCGGAGCGTCGGATCGGCGGACCCGATGTCGGCAAAGTAGTTCAACCGCATCGCCTCGTCGGCGAGCGCTTCGAGCGTCGTCCAGACCTCACCGTCCAGGAAGGGCGAAGGGTCGGGAAGGTCGAGTTCAGCACAGAGGGCGGGCCAACTGTTTCGGACCGCTTCGAGCTGCTTGGGCAAGGCGCGGAGCGTTCGTCGCAAACCGGGTCGAGGGATGTCGGGAAAGTCGGGGGGCTTGATGTCGCCCGGGTCAGGGAGCAACTCCCACGGAGAACGGAGCGGTCCGTGGTGCCGTGCGACGACGAGGAAGACCGTGAGCGCATCTAGTCCCCGCTGCTGGGCCACCCAAGCACCGAAGAGTGCGCCGATGTAGGAGTGGTTGGCTTCGGCTGCCTGATACTGGCGGTCCGCCAGTCGCCGCTGGAAGAACGGTGTCGCTTTCCCGAGATCATGCACCAGTCCTGCGAGTTCGGCGAGTTCAGCGAGTTCCGAAGGCGCGAAGGAGCGAGCCAGCCTCGCGACAGCGCGCAGGTGCTCGACGAGCCGCTCACCGTGCCCAGCGAGCCACTCCTTCGTTTCGGTCAGCCGATCAGCGCCCATCGCTCTTCACCGATCTGCACCCAAGGTCCCCGATATCGGCAGCGAATCGGATGGCCGAGGAGATCGACGATGAGATCCGTCGCCGCTAGGAGACGGCGGTTCCTATCGAGTCGGAGCGGATAACGGTCGCGTGAGAGCTTGCGTCGGACACCGCTCTCGAGAGCGAATTCCTCGACACGCTCCGCATCCAGCGCGCCGTGATATTCCGCGAACTCAGGGTCGTCTTTGCCGAGCGTTCCCTCCCGAACGTCAATCTCTTCGAACCAAGCCAGGCAGTACGCGACGCCGAGCGCTGGCGGGAATACCGGTGCCCGCAATGCCGCTGCAAGTTCCGCTGCGGAAAGCCAGGTGGGCGGGACGAGGACGAGGCGATAGCGGAGTGCCGCGCTGTTCCATTCGTCCCGCTCGGTGTCCGGCAGCACGAGTTGCGTCGGAATCTGTGTTCGCGCGGCGAAACCGCGTAGTTCCTTGTCGCTCGCGCTCTTCACCATCAAGGCGTTGATCGTCTGCATGATCGTCCGCAGCGGCTGGCGGACACCGATACCCATGCGCAATTCAGCGAGCCGGTCCGCGTACTCGTCTCGTTCGAGTCCTAGGGCACCACCCACGATCCCGC
Source organism: Thermomicrobium sp. (assembly GCA_026419575.1). Taxonomy (GTDB): domain Bacteria; phylum Chloroflexota; class Chloroflexia; order Thermomicrobiales; family Thermomicrobiaceae; genus Thermomicrobium. The sequence continues at coordinate 6,963 of JANZZC010000076.1, forward strand.
GCACGACGGTCGGCGGCGGGATCGGGTAGCTGAGCGAGGACGAGTTCGTATAGAACCGCCGAAAGTGACCGAATTTTCCTCGGAGATCGCAGAGTACCACCTCGCTCATCGGACGTCATCCCGGGATCCGTGTGACGTTCGACAGTTCGAGCAATGCATCCTCGCCGCGCACGTTCAACTCGTCATGCCGCCAGTAGCGGAGCGCAGCGATCTCGCTGCGGTAGCGCGCCAGGCGCTCGACGAGTGGCTGCAAGTCCAGTACGAATTCCTCGATGCTCCGCCAGCGCTCGACCGGGAGGTCCTCGTGCGCAGGGAGGAGCCGCAATCCGTCGCGTGGATCACCGAAGGACGGGGTGCGCTCCTTCCAGTCCACGCGCAGGTACAGCCGCGGCGTCTGGCCGATCTTGCTCCGTGTCGTCGCCTCGCTCGAGAGTGCGTGAAGCAGACCATCTTCGAGCAACTCCAAGTCCGAAGCGGTCATTCCTGTGAGGCGCGCACGCTGCGCTGCAACATGCCCCCAGAAAGCGATCAGTGCATAGAGAACTCGCCAATCCTTACCGATCGTCCCGTATTCTCCCTTCTCGCCACCGCGCCCAGCGAACGTCGACGTGATACTGTTAGAGGGATTGAGCTCTACCGGGTGCAGCGAGTATCCCCAGTTGAACTGGACGGGGCCGGTGTATTGCTCCGACAGGCCGCGCCCACTGTCGCCGCCTTTGATCGGTAGCGTCGCACCGAAGAGGCGAACGTCGACGAGTCGCCCGAGGAACCAGCGACGGTACTCTTCGTCGCTGCGAGTCCCTCCCCTGGTCCGCTGTTGCTGACCCGTCTCCGCTTCGTACAACGCACGAAGGTCTTGTTCGCGCGTCGTCGCGTCGATGTGACTCCCGTCTTCGCGCGTGCGAACCCAGACGTCATAGCCGCGGTCGATCCAGTAGTCCCGCAGGTAGCGCTTCAATCGCACGTCGCTCACGAGTGCCCGGCGTGTGAAGGGGTCCATCCGCGGACGGTTCTCGTCGTCCGGATCACCGTTCGGGTTAGTGAGCTTGGCATCGTAAATGAAGAGAATCTCAGCGTTCCGAATCTGCTCGGCCATCGCTTCGCCCTCCCTTTCCTCGCTGACGGCGAAAGAACCATCAACCGACAGTCTGTTCCTCGGCTTCCTGGTCTCTCTCCTTTCCCTTTCCCGACCGGATGATACGACCCGTCTCGTAAGAGTACCCAGCCAAGATGAAGTAGACATTCTCGGCATCGGTCAGTAGCCAGCGACCGCGATGGCGCGTCAAGCGTTGCACTGCCTCGGCGTACAGGAGTTCGTTCTCCGCGGCACCTGGCCCGCTCAAGAGGCGGTACTGCCGAAGCTTGTCGAAGAGTTCTGTCGCAAAGACGGTCACGCGTGGTAGTGACATCCCGGTGTAGTTCAACTTCTCGAGGATCGGTTTGGTCCCCGACTGATCGCTCCGGTACTGTTCGGACGCAACCCGGGCAACGAGAATACCGAGAAGGAAGAGGCTTTGCTCCTGCTCGTTCAGCTCGAGTCCCGTCATCGCGCTTCGATACACTTCGGGAATCACGCTGTCCACGCTCGCACCTCCTCGTTCCACACAGCCGACCTCCTTCGCGATCAGTCGCAACGCGAGTGTCCGCGCGATGAATCGGCGCATCGCTCGATCCACCTGGTCCGGACCTGGAGTGCGCTGCTCCCATTCCCGTGGAACGACCCAATACCCAAGGTGCCGGCTGACGATCGCCCGTGCGCCTTCGAGAAAATCGGCATGGAGCGCCGCGAGGTCGATCGGTTCCTGCTGCAGCAGTTGTCGAGCGAGCGTCAGCGCAGGCCGGACCACCGGCTTCCCTTGACTCCGCCGTAACGGGAGTGTCTGGAGGAGAGCGTCGAGCCCCTCGAACCAGCCGGAGCGGGACTGTGCCACCAGCGGCTCTGCCCAGCCACCATCTTCGCCCGCTGTGTTGACGGCATTGATCGCTCGGATGACCTCCTGGATCCGGGAGGGTGGCACTTCGGCGATCACCTCGCGGACCTTCACCGCCATGTTCTGCTTTTCATGGAACAGCAACGTCAAGGCGGCATAGAGTCCGGCACGTTCGCGCGCGGCACGAGCGATGTCTTCCGGGGTCCGCCGGAGGTGCTGGAGACGAGCGAGTTCGGTCGATTCCTGCCGGATGCGTTGGAGACGCCGGCGGACCTCCTCGAGACCTCCCCTTGGTTCGCTCACGAACTCCGGGATCAAGAAGACTGCGGTCTGAAGTAGTTGGGACTGAAGCTCTTGTTCAAGCAGCCGATCGGCTAACAGCAGATCGAGGTAGCAGTCCCTACAGGCACTGTATCGATCCAGGAATCCCTCATCCGTGAGATTTCCTGCGAAATTCCTCTTATCATTTATGTACACCTTGATACGCATACGCGTGAAGTTCGTCGTGACGTGCGTCCGTGCGCCGCACAAGTGGCAAATGCCCGGCACCCCCTCCGCGAACGGTTCCTCGACCAGGACGGTCAGAACGAAACGGCGGTAGGCAGATTCTTGGGCAAGCGATCGCCCCTCGACGCTCAGCGTGAAGAACTTGACGTCTCGTTTCCAGCCGAGAATATCCCGCAGGTCTTTGGCGACGAGTTCCGCACGCTTCTTCGGCTCGACGTCGCCCAACTTGTCCCAAGAGATGTCGATGGTGCCATCCCGGAGTACGACATATTCGCCGTGAACATCCGGTCTGCTTGGTGGCGGCTCGACGCGCAAGCCTCCCAGGTCGAGCAGGAAACGGTCGCGTCCCCTGCCTCCGAAGTCACGCACGCGGGCAAGGGCCGGAGCCAAGGTGGTGACGAGTTCGTCGAGCGCCGCGTCCTGCGAGTCGGTGAGACCGAGCGCCTTCGGTGCTAAACCTGCGAAAACCGGCCCCAAGAGGTACTTGAGATCGAGTACCGTGACATCCCGGACATCTCCTCCGGGGGAGAACTTCATGAGCTGGATCCAGAGATAGCGACGCAGCGTCTGCGCACTCACCTCCTCGAGGCGATGGCGCAGTACCCCTTGCCTCGGACAAATGTCGAGTACTCCGATATAGGCCTGCCTGCTCAGCCGACTCGATCGCTCCTCGTCTCCGTCCTCTTCGGCGCTCGTCAATGCGAGTTGCTCGACGATCTCTGCGGGATCGTTACCGAGCGCGTGGCGGATATGCCGGCCCAATGCGCGGAGACTACGAATCATTCGGCACCTACCTCTCGTCGCCGCTCGCGATCGCTCTCCACCACGTAGCCGAACCCCTGGCTGTTCTTCGCACCGAGGCCTGCTTCCAGTGCAAGGCGCAGGAGCTCCGGCGGTCCCTCGAGCAGAAAACGACCGACCCACCCCTCGATCCAGGTCCCCTTGTACCGCTCCAGCCGCTTGGCGCGCGGGTGCACGCCGAGCGGACGCAGCCGCAGTACCCCCGATACGCTCGTCGCCCCATCCGCCGTGGGCGCGGCCGGGTCCAGGCTCGACTCCGGCAGGAGTCCCAGCACCCGCGCCTTGCGTTCGAGGTTCGCGACCACCAGCTCGGCGAACTCTTCGTTCAACGGGTTGTAGTACTGCGTCCGCCGCTTCCCGTCCATCTCGATCGTCCGGTACACCGTGATCGGCGAGAGCGCCTGCACCACCAGCGAGCGCCCGAGCTCCGGCATCCCCAGCGTCGCGATCTCGCGCACCGCGAAGTCGAGCGTGGCGATCCGGACGCGCCCGAAGTGGAGGAGTCCGGCCGCCAGGCCGAGCGCGAGCGCTCGGTCGGGCGAGGCGAACCGGAACCAGACCGGTCCGGTCACCTCGACCCCGTGCCCGGGCCGGTATCGCACCCCGCCGTGCAGCTGGGAGAAGACGAAGAGTTTGAGGGGCCGCTCGCCCCGCCAGTAGTCGCCGTCGTGCAACGGCTGACCGAGTTCCTTCGGCAGATGACGGTAGATGACTGCTTGCAGCGCCTCCCGATAGTGCAGCGGCAACGTACCGAGCGCTTCCGGCTCGAGCCGAACCTCCAACCGCACGGGTCCTCCTGCTCGTGCAGAGTTCGAGCGGAATCCAGTTAGCGCAACCATAAGCCTTATCCAGCCGACGTGTCAAGGCTTCGGTACCCCACGCGTTCCATGATCGTCCCGCTACGGGAATACTGGTGTTCCCGTGCGCGCGAAGCGGGAGATTCACAGGCACCGGACCTGTCTCGGGAGGAGACCGCTTTGCAGGCGACGCTGCCCGCTCCGTGCCCCGGATGCGGCGCGCTCCGGTGACGGCAGCCGCACCAGGCCGACCGGATCGCCGATCCGCGTTCCGGTGCCGGGTCGCCGCCCCACTGGGCACTCTGCGGTCATCCACGGTTCGGGCGAGCGACAGGTGCCCCGTGCGGCGCTGGTGACCGCACCGGCGATCCCCGGGGCCGACCGCTGCTCGAGCCCGTCGTCAGCGCGCGGTGCAACGGACCGCGACCGCCGATTCCGGCGATACAGCGCGCTCCTGGCGACCGACCGGGCGGAGCCGGACGGCGGAGGCGGCGCGGATGTCCTCAGCTGTTTCGGGTGGCGTTCGACCGGTACGAGGGGCACCGGCCGCCAAGCCTCGTCGACCACCGGTGGGCTGACCGAACACCAGGCCGAACGCGGGCCACTCGACCGTGCACGACCAACGGAGCGCCCCGGTCGGCACACACTGCGTCGCGTCCCCGCACTCCGCGCGATCGCACCTCGTCCGGCGAGGCCACCTGCTGCATCCGCCGGAGGGGCTCGACCGGCGAACCGGGGATTCTCGCCTGCACCTCGAGGGACAAACCAACGCGTCGGCGCTGGCCGCAGGAGCGAAGAGAGAGGAGCACCAGGCTAGAAGGACCATCGGTCCCCGAAAACGAACGCAGGTGGATCCTCCGATCCACCTGCCGGGTGTTTGACTCCAGCTTGACCCCACTCGGCGGGAAGGGTGGGATTCGAACCCACGGGGGCGGTTTTAGCCGCCCCAATCGCTTAGCAGGCGACCCCTTTCGACCTCTCAGGCACCTTCCCGTGTCGATCGGCCCCGGGCGGAGAGGGAGGGATTCGAGCCCCCGGGGCCCATCGCCCTGCCGTTTTCAAGACGGCTGCCTTCGACCACTCGGCCACCTCTCCGCACGACACGCTCGCGCGCTCGTCGGGGATCGCTCGAGCGTGAGGCTCACTTGCCAAGTATAGCAGCTCCGGCGCTTCCCGAGCCAGCCTCGCTCCGGCGAGTTCCCGCGAGGAAGGTCAGCTTCCCGGTCGGTGGTCCCTCGGCGCACGGGCCGTCGTCCCGGGCGGTGCGAGCGGGCAGGCGGCGCACGCCTCCGGCAGGGCGACCGGCTCGGGCACGGGACAGCCGCTCCGCACGAGCAGCCGCCAGGCGAGCCAGATCGAGAGCCCGACCACGTTGCAGTAGCACCCGCGCCAGGTCGCGACCGGCCGGAGATCGGGATCCTGGATCGCGTAGCCGCCCGCCTTGTCGAACGGCGCGCCGCGGGCGATGCTCGCGGCGATCTCCGCGTCGCTGTAGTCCCGCATGCGTACCCAGGTGACGGCGTGGTCGAGCCGGAGACGCCCGGCATGCGCGACCGCGACTCCGGTGATCACCCGATGCCAGCGGCCACGCAGCAGCCGGAGCATCGCCCAGGCCGCTTCCGGCGTCTCCGGTTTGTCGAGGAGCTGTCCGCGGTAGACGACGATCGTGTCGGCCGCCAGGATCCAATCGTCCGGGCGCCGGTTGGCCACCGCTTCCGCCTTGTGCCGAGCCAACCGCCGCGCGATCCGCTCCGGATGCGGGTGACGCTCCGGGAGCGGCTCTGCGATCTCGGCCGGGTCGACCTCGAACGGTATCCCGAGTGCAGCCAGGAGCTCGCGCCGTCGCGGCGAGGCCGATGCGAGTACCAGTCCCACCGGTTCACTCCACCGCCAGTTCCAGCGTGGCGACCGACTCGATGTGGTAGGTCTGCGGGAACATGTCGAGCGGCGTGACGTCGACGAGGCGGTAGCCGCCGTCGACGAGCTTGCGCAGGTCGCGGGCCAGCGTCGCGGGGTCGCATGAGACGTAGACGATCCGCGGTGGCCGCAGCATCAGGACACCGGTGATCGCTTCCGGTGCGCAGCCGACCCGCGGCGGATCCAGGATCACGACGTCCGGCCGCACCGCGAGTTTCCCCAGCACCTGCTCGACCTTCGCCAGGATGTACTCGACGTTGTCGAACCGGTCGAGGTTCACCCGGGCATCGTCCACCGCCGACGGCGCTTCCTCGATGCCGATCACGCGAGCGACGCGGGGCGCCAGGAAGGCCGCGAAGGTGCCGACGCCCGCGTAGGCGTCGACGACCACCTCGCGACCGGTCGGTGCGATCCGATCCAGGACGAGCTCGACGAGCCGCTCGGCCGCGCCGGTGTTCGTCTGGAAGAAGGACGACGCCGAAATGCGGAAGCGCTGGCCGAGCAGCGCCTCGTGGTAGAAGCGTTGCCCGGAGGGGAGTTCCGGATCGATCGCGCTCACGTCCGGGTGGATCAAGAGTTCGCCGGTGTTCAGCCCGTAGCGCACCATGAGCTGGTGCTTGACGAACGCCTTACCCTGCAGTCGCTCCAGCACCTCGTTGATCTTCGGGTGCATGATGCGGCACGCGTCGACGCGGAGGAAGCGGTAGCCATGACCCGGGCGGGAAATGTACCCGAGGTTTCCCTTCCCGTCGACGGAAAACCGCGCGTGATTCCGGTACCCGTACGGATGCAGCGACGGAACCGTCGGCGACACCGGCGGATCCTCGAACTTCCCGATGCGCCGAAGCTGCTGGCGGACGACGTGCTGCTTGAGGACCAGCTGGTGCTCGTACCGGATGTGCTGCCACTGGCAGCCGCCGCAGACCCCGAAGTACGGGCACGGCGGCTCGACCCGCTCCGAGGACGCAGTGCGGACCTCCACGACGCGCCCGAGCGAGTGATCCTTGCGGTCGCGTTCGATGGCGACCACCACGTCTTCGCCTGGAATCCCGTACTCGGCGAAGACGATGCGTCCGTCCTCCCGGCCGATCGCTGCGCCCTGGTAGGCCATGTCCTCGAGATGGAGTTCGATCGTGCGCAGTGTCCGCGGCGTGGGCGACGTGTCGGTCATCGCAGCCTCCCTCCCGCTTAGTGTAGGGAATCGGTTCGTCGCGCAACCACCGGCCCGCTTGACACGTCCGGCGGCCCGACCTTAGCATGAGGCCGCCGGTGGCGACGCCAGGAAGGACGGGAGCGATGAGCGCAGGCTTGACCCAGACCGTGATCGCGATGGATCTCGTCCCCTTCCGCTTCGGTCCCGATGCGACGAGCGAGCTCCCGTTCGAGCTGGAGCGCCTGCGCGCCCGGCGCGTCCTGCTCGTCGCCGACCGCGCGCTCCGTCCGCATGGGCTGGTCGACCGCGTCGAGCGCCTCGTCCGCGACGCCGGTGCCGAGGTGGTGACGTTCGACCAGGTGCACATCGAGCCGACCGACCGGTGGCTGCGCGACGCCATCGCCTTCGCCCGCGAGGTACAGCCCGATGCCTACGTCTCTCTCGGAGGAGGCAGCACGATCGATACCGCCAAGGCGATGAACCTCTTCACGACGCACCCGGCGGATCTCTTCGACTACATCAACAAGCCGGTCGGAAAGGGCTTGCCGGTCCCCGGCCCACTGGCTCCACACATCGCGCTTCCGACCACGGCCGGTACCGGGAGCGAAACGACGGCGGTCATCGCCTTGGAACTCTCTGCGCAGCGTCTGAAGACCGGTATCTCGCACCGCTACCTCCGGCCGACGATCGCGCTCGTCGACCCGCTCAACACCGTCACGTGTCCACCGATGGTCACCGCCTACGCGGGCCTCGACGTCCTCTGCCACGCGATCGAGTCGTACACTGCGAAGCCGTACCACGTCCGTCCCCAGCCGCCGAGCCCGGCGGAACGCCCGGCGTACATCGGGTCGAACCCGATCGCCGATCTGTGGAGCGCCCAGGCGATCCGCTGGGGGGCCCGGTACCTGCGCCGGGCCTTCTTCGCTCCGCTCGACCTCGAGGCGCGCAGCTTCATGGCCTTGGCCAGCCTGACCGCCGGCATCGGCTTCGGGAACGCTGGTGTCCACATCCCGCACGCCATGTCGTACCCGATCGCCGGCATGGTGCGCGAGTACTTCCCGCCCGACTACGAGGTCGACGAGCCGCTGATTCCGCACGGCCTGGCGGTCGTCGTCGGCGCACCAGCAGCCCTTCGCTTCACCGCCGCAGCGTGGCCCGAGCGGCATGCCGAAGTCGCCGAACTGCTCGGGATCGACACGCGCGGCATGCCGGTCCGCGCGGCTGCCGAGGCGGTAGCCGAGTGGTTGCAGCAGCTCATGCGCGACCTCGGCCTGCCCAGCGGTCTGGAGGAACTCGGTTTCACCGAGCAGGACATTCCGGCACTGGTCCAAGGGACGCTCGCGCAGCAGCGTATCCTGGTCAACAGTCCGCGACCGGTGGACGAGCGGTCGTTGGCCGAGATCTTCCGCCAGGCGTTGCGGTACTGGTAGCGATCCCCCCGTTCCACGCTGGTGCCGCAGTCGGACACGCGGTCAGCGAGCAGTGAACGGAGCGCATCCGAAACCGCCGGGCGGGCTGCAACCGCGGGGCCAGTCGGTCCCCGACGTTGACCTGCCCTGGAACCCGCTCCGGCACAGGGGCGACAAGCCGGCACGGTACCGGTTTTCACTCGCCCAGCAAAGGTTCACCTCTTCCTGGCGGCTGGGGCAGCGAGTCTCCGAATCGGAGCGGAGCTCACAGAGGGTCCATACTCGTCGTCCCCGCCTCCTCCGTGCATCAGCCGCGTAACCTGCGACCTACCGGAAAGCGACCACGCGCACGGACAGGGTTCGTTCCTTGAGCGGTGCCGAGTCGGCATGGTAGACTGAAGCATCCGCACGGAAAGGACGTGCAGCTCCGGCAGTGCGAGCCTTGCGAAAGGAGCGACCGATGTCAGGGCGTTGGTGGCTCATGCTCGTGCTCGTCAGCAGTCTTCTCGTCGGTATCGGTTGCGGTAGCAGCACCGCAACACCGACGGCCACGCCGCAGCCCACCACGGTCACAGCACCGACGGCACCGGCGAACACACCGGTCAGTGCTGCGTCGACGCCGACACTCGCTGCGACACCGCAACCGACTGTCGCGGCGCCCGTTCCTTCGCCGACGCAGTCGACCAGTGGCCAACAAGCGGTACCGGTCGACGAGTGGCGAGCAGCGTGGCAAGGGGTGCGCAGCTTCGTCGCCCGCATGAGTGCGCACGACTCCAACGGCAACCTGCTCATGGAGATGGAGTTCGCTGTCGAGCGGCCGGATCGGCTCCACGCCAAGTCGTTGAGCGCTCGCGATGGGCAACCTGGCATGGAGATGATCGTCATCGGTGACCGCTTTTGGATGAACGTCGGTGGTCTGTGGATCGAGGTGCCGTCGGCCAACCAGGCAGACATGGTGAATCAGGCGTTCCGCTTCGAGGAGCGGATCCTCGCGGTGGGTCCGCTTCCAGCGTACTCCTACGTCGGAGAAGAAACCGTGGACGGGATCCGCACCAGCGTCTGGCGCGCGCAATGGGCCGAATACAATGCCACGACGACGCTCTGGATCGGTGCGGACAACCTGCCCCGCCGCATGGTCTGGGAGGACGCGAACGGACGGCTGGACTACCGGTATTCGCGGTACAACGAGCCACTGAATATTCAAGCGCCGACGCAGTAGACAATCTCGAACGACGTCCGGGCGGCCATCGCCGACGCGAGCGCGCCAGCCGTGGTGTCGCAGGTGTCAGTCCCGCACCACGTTCGGTCACGACCGTCCCCACGCCCACCGGACGTGACTCCTCACCGGTGCACCGAGCGGCCTGAGCGCGGAAATCCGGCGTGGGCGGCGAGCCGCAGCCGTCAGAGCGCCCGAGCGGACCGAGCCTCGACCGAGCGACACCGCGCCGCCGCGGGTGGGGCGGGCTCAGCCGCAGGAGCGAGGGCGAGCACCGTCCTGGCCGCTGCGAGGAGTCGCGACGTCTCCGTCGATCGCGGAGCGCGGACCGGTCGACCCCTCGCGTTCGCAGCTCGGATCCGGTCGATCAGGCATCGCACCGCCCATCATCCGTTTCCAACGTCGGTCGATCCGTCGCCCCTTCGCGCGCGTTCCAGCTGCCGACCGTCACTCTTGACAGAGATGGCACCTTCTCCGAGAATGTGTGCGGCCGGATGGCCGCTGGTGCACGTTGACAGCATGTCCGAGACGGCGGTGGGTGCGAGTGCGATGCACGTCGCATCGGCTCGTCCACACGGGGGAACTCCGGTGCAAGTCCGGGGCTGTGCCGCAACTGTGACGCCGTGCCACCCAGCACGGCGAAGCCAGGTCTACCGCCACCGCCGTGTCCGACCTGCCTCGAGCCAAGGGGGGAGGACGCCAGTGCGCGACTGTGCCTCGACACAGTGAACCACCGGCAGCCCGCCCCGCGCGGGCTGTTCTCGTTTTCCCAGGCGAACGACGAGTGCGGTTCGGAACGGTACCCATCCCGGAGGGAGGGTTCGGTATGCGTCGCGTTCTCGCAGCGATCCTGGTGGTGCTGCTCGCGCTCGTGCCCGTCGGTGCTGTCTCCGGGCACCAGCTCGAGGTCGAACGGGCACTGGCCGGTGCGACCACCTGGCTGCTCCAGCAGCAGCGAGCGGACGGCGGCTTCGCTGGCTTCAGCGGCGAGAGCGATCCCGGCGTCACGGCCGATGCGGTGCTCGCGCTCGCCGCGGTAGGGATCGATCCGGCCCGAGCGCGACAGGACGGTAGCGCGAGCGCGCTCGACTACCTGGAGACGGTCGCAGCCGAGTACGGCAGTAAGACCGGCGGCGCGGCCAAGCTCGTGCTGGCCGCGCTCGCGGCCGGCCGCGATCCGCGCGCGTTCGGCGGCGTCGATCTCGTCGCACGACTCGAGCGCGCCTACGACCCGACCACCGGTCTCTACGATGCGCAGCTCTTCAGCAACGCCTACGCGCTCCTCGCGCTGGCGGCGGCCGGGGAGCGCGTGCCGCCAGCGGCGATCGAAGCGGTGCTGGCGCGGCAAGCGAGCGACGGCAGCTGGGCGTGGGACGGCAGCACCGAAGCGGGCGCTGGCGACTCCAACACCACGGCGATCGTCGTGCAAGCGCTCGCCGCGCTCGGTCGTGCCGACGATCCGGCAGTCGCTCGAGCGCTGGCGTATCTCCGGAGCGTCCGCGCGTCGGACGGATCTTTCGCCTACCAGCCGGCTGACCCGCTCGTCGGCGACGCGAACTCCACCGCGCTCGCTGTCCAAGCGCTTCTGGCTGTCGGCGAAGAGCCGCAGTCGGCGGCCTGGGGCTACGCCTTGGATGCGCTCGCTCGTTTCGCCAATCCGAGCGGCGCCCTCCGCTGGCGCGACGATTCGCCGGACGACAACCTGTTCGCGACCGTCCAGGGGATCCCGGCGCTGGCTCGTCGGCCCTTGCCGCTCCGTGGCCTGGTGCAACCGCTCGAGCGTGCCCGCGGGCCGCTCGCGACGGAAGAGGCAGGCTGTCGCACCTTCTCCGAAACCGGCCACAGCCTCTGCGGCGCCTTCCTGGAGACCTGGGAACGGCTCGGCGGTCTGCCGAACTTCGGTTATCCCTTGACTCGTCCGTACTACGACCCCGAGCTCGGTGTCGTCGTCCAGTACACCGAACGTGCCCGCTTCGAACTCCACCGGCTGCCCGACGGTGGCCAGCTCGTTCTGCTCGGCCGGCTGGGGGCGGAACGCCGGCCGGCGGCCCCGAGCGAACCGTTCGCGCCGGTCGAACCGCGCTCGTCGAGCGAGTGCGTCTATTTCGCGGAGACGCGGCACAACCTGTGCGCCGGGTTCCGGGCCTACTGGGAGCGTTTCGGGGGGCTCGAGGCGTTCGGCTACCCGCTGAGCGAGGAGTTCGTCGAGGACGGCATGGTGGTGCAGTACTTCGAGCAGGCGCGCTTCGAGTGGCATCCCGGAGTCTGGCCCGAGCGGTTCGACGTGCTCTTGACTCGGCTCGGTGCTGAGGTCGTCGAGGCCGGTTCGTGAGGGCTCGTCGCCGCCTTCTCCGGTTCTGTCTCGCGCTGCTGCTCGCGTTCGTCGGCCTGGCGGGCGCGAGCAGCTCCCCATTGGTCGCCCAGCGCCCGCACGGCGCGGGCCTCGTCGTGCGCTTCGGAGACGGGCGGATCGTGACGGCGTACGTCGAGTTCACCGAACCGGCGATCACCGGGATCGAGCTGCTCCAGCGCGCTGGTCTCCCGGTCACCGTCGCGCCGTTCGGTGGACTCGGCCTCGCGGTCTGCGCGATCGACGGCGAGGGCTGTCCGGCCGAGGACTGCTTCTGCCAGGCCAGGAGCCGACCGGCCTGGTTCTGGCACTACTACGGGCTCGCGCCGGACGGGCGCTGGGTTCTCCATTCCGTTGGAGCGTCGAACCGGATCGTCCGCGACGGCGACGTCGACGGGTGGTCGTGGACGGCCGACGAGAGCGGACTCCCGGCGCTGACGATCGACGAGCTGGCACGGGCACACGGGGTCGAACGGAATCCGGCACCGAGTCCGACCCCGACGCCGGTGACGCCGCGACCGACGCCGACATCGCCTCCCACGCCCACGGTTCCGGCTTCTCCGGTGCCGCAGCCCAGCCCGGTACCGAGCGTGTCGGTGGGCGAACCGACGGTGACCGAGGCGGTCGCGACGGCGGTGCCGACCGTATGGGGTACTCCCGCGCCGACGGCCTCGCCGACGCCGCCCCCGGCGATGAGGGGGGCTGCCGCCACACCGACGCCAGGGCTTCCGGTCGTGGCCACACCGACTCCACCATCGGTGTCGGCCGACAGCCGGGTGGGCAAAGAGGCCCCTTGGGCCGCCTTCGCGTTCCTCGGGTTGGCTGCTGCCGTCGTACTCGCGCTGGTCGTCCTGCGCTGGCGGAGCGTGCGGCCGTGAACAGCCTGCTGTGGTTGCTCTGGGCGATGCTCCTCGCGGCGAGCGTCTCGCTGACGCGGAACCCGTTCTACCTCGCGCTCGCCTGCACGGCGCTCGCCGGTGTGTGGGTCGCGGTCGACGGCGCGCGACCGCTCGGTCGCCCGGCACCGCGTTTGCCGCTCCTGGCCGGTGCCTTCCTCCTCCCCTGGAGCACGCTCGTCAACGCCCTCCTCGCCCACGTCGGCGACCGAGTAATGGTGCGGCTGCCGCCCTGGCCGGTTATCGGTGGGCCGATCACGTGGAACGCGGTGCTCTACGGCGCATTGACCGGGCTCGCGCTGACGGCAGTGCTCTTCGGCATGAGCGTGCTCCACGCGGTGCTCGACCGGCACGAACTCCTCCGGCTGGTTCCGGCCGACCAACGGGTGCTCGCGGTCACTCTCGCGCTGGCCCTGAACGCACTGCCCGCGTTCGCCAGCGCGACCCGCGACGTCGTGGAGGCCTTGCGCTTCCGCAGTCGGCGACGGTCTCTGCTCGCCCTCCGTGGCGGCATTCCCGCGGTCGTCTACCGCGGTATGGAGTACAGCCTGGCGCTGGCCGAGGTGCTCGAGGTTCGTGGCTTCGGGGCACGGCTGACGGCGCGGCGTCGGTGGCCGATCGGTTCGCTGCTCCTCTCGCTCGGGACGTTCCTCGTCATCGGTGCCGTGCTGAGCGGCTTCGCCGTCGTGCTCGTGCTCGGTTTCGCCTGCCTGGCGCTGGCGCTCGCGCTCGCGGTGCGCCGGACGTGGCCGGCGCTCCGGGCTCTGGCGTGGTCACGCGCAGCGAGCGTCGCTGCCGGGACGCTGCTGCTGGCCTCCGGGCTCTTCGCGCTCGGTCTGCGGCTGCCGGAAAGCGACATCGCCTACTCGCCGTACCCGGTTCTGCGCTGGCCCGGCTTCGCCCTGCCGGTCGGTGTGGCCTATTTCGCGCTCGTCGTCCCCGCTTTTCTCGTGCGAGGGAGCGCACGATGATCGACGTCCTGGGACTCCGCTATCGCTACCCGACCGCCAGCGCAGCAGCTTTGCAGGTTTCTCAGTGGTCGGTGGGCAGCGGTGAGTTCGTCCTGGTGGCCGGGACCAGCGGGTCGGGCAAGACGACGCTCCTGCGGAGCCTGGTGGGGCTGGTACCGCAGTTCTACGGCGGATGGTTCGGCGGCCAGGTTCGGATCGCTGGTCGCGACACCCGCTGCGTGCGCCCGGCCGCACTCGCCGAGCTGGTGGGCTACATCGGTCAGGAGCCGGAGACGCAGACGTTGCTCGACCGCGTCCGCGACGAGGTCGCCTTCGCCCTCGAGAATCTCGGTCTCCCTCCCGGCACGGTCGCGGCACGAGTCGAGGAGGCGCTCGACCTCCTCGGTATCGCTCACCTCCGCGACCGTGCGCTCGAGACGCTCTCGGGTGGCGAGCGGCAGCGGGTCACCTTGGCCGCTGCTCTAGCGTTGCGGCCGCGTCTCCTCGTTCTCGACGAACCGACGTCGCAGCTCGACCCGTGGGCGGCCGATGCGCTCGTCGAAACGTTGCGGCGCCTGGTCGAGGAGCTCGGGATGACGGTCGTCCTCGCCGAACACCGGGTCGACCGCTTGCTCGCGCCAGCGACCCGCCTCGCGATCCTGCGCCGGGGCGAGTTCGTCGCCGATGGCCCGCCGCGCGCGACGGTCGATCTGCTCGCCGAGCCGCCGCTGCTCGTGCAACTGTCTCGGCTCTTCGGGTGGCATCCACCGGCGCTCAGCGTCGCCGAGGCGAAGCGACGTCTCGGGATCGCGCTGCCGGGGGTTCTCGAGCGAGCGAGCGCACCGGCGGGGGAGCCGGTGCTGGAGCTCGAGCGCGTGACCTGTCGGCTCGGTCCGCGCCCGGTTCTCAGCGACCTTTCGGTCGCCTTCGAGGCCGGCCGGGTCACCGTGCTCGTCGGACGCAACGGCGCGGGCAAGACGACGCTGCTCCGGGTGGCGCTCGGCTTGCAGCGGTGTGAGCGCGGCCGAGTGCGCTGGTTCGGCCGGGTCCTCGATCGCCGGGTGCAGGCGACGACCGCTCATGCCGTCGCGTACGTGCCGCAGTTCCCGGGAGCGTTGCTCCTGGGCGCTCGGTTCGCCGACGATCTGGAGTCGGTCCGGCGGCTGCGCGGGGCGACGGCTCGCGACGTCGCGGAACTCGTCGAGCGGTTCGAGCTCGCCGACCTCGTAGAGCGGCACCCGGCCGATCTCAGCAGCGGCGAACGGCAGCGTGCGGCACTCGCCGTCGCGCTCGTCGGGAAGCCGGCCATCGTCGTGCTGGACGAGCCGACGCGTGGTCTCGGGCTCCGCCACAAGGAAGGCCTCGCTGCCGAGCTCCGGCGCCGTGCCGCGGAGGGAGCTGCCGTCGTCGTCACGACGCACGACATCGACTTCGCGGCCCTCCTCGCCGATCGCGTGCTGTTGCTCGCTGATGGGCGTATCGTCGCGGACGGGCCGCCGGAGCGGGTCCTGGGCGAGACGCTCGCGTACGCACCGCTCGTCAGCCGGGTGCTGGGGCCCGGCTTCCTGAGTCTCGCCGACGTCGCGCGTGCGCTCGCTGCCGACGGAACGGCGATCGTTACCGGCTTCCCGGCACCTCGCCCGGAGGGGTGCGACTCGCCGGGTGCGCGGTGAGGCGCGGTGCCCCGCGTCGTGCGCTCGAGCGCACCTCGCCCCTGGGTGCAACCGAGGAGCGTGCACGGCTCGACCTGCTCGTCGAGATGACCGAGCGGATTCGCGCCGGGACGAGCGCTCGTGCTGCGTGAGTGAGCAGGGGCCGCTCGAATCGTGATACTCGAGCGGCCCCTGCTCCGGTCGTGCGGGAGCTCAGCGACGCGCGACGGAGGTGACCGTGATCGTCGTCGAGCGGGTGTTGTCGGCCGGGTTCGCGTCGCCGCTGAGCGGAGCGGAGGCGGTCACCGTATAGGTCGTCAGAGCCGTGCGGCTGTTGGTCCGCCACGTGAACGAGACGGTCCGGGTCTGTCCGGGACTCAGCGAGACCTTGCTGCTCACCGTCCCCATGGCGGCGTTGCGGGGATTCGTGGTCAGCGTGACCGTCACGGTCACGCTCGTCGTGCCGCGGTTGACCAGCGTCACCGAGACGATCGGGTTCTGCCCGCGGGTCACGCTCGTCGGCGCGGTGAGCGCTGTGATGGCGACGTCGTGACTTGCCGTCGTCTGCTGCGTGACGTTGACGGTCGCGCTCTTCTGGTTGTCGCTCGGGTCGGCGTCATCGCCGGAAAGGGTAGCGTCGGCCTGCACGCTGTAGGTTCCGGCAACTGTCGGTTGCCAAGCGAAGGAGACGGTGCCGCTGCTCCCGGCAGCGAGCGAGAGGCTCTTCGGAGAGTCGATCGGATTCCCGTTCGCGCTGACCGTGACGGTGACCGTCTCGCTCGTCGTACCCTCGTTGCGGACCGTGACCTGCACCGTCACGCTCGTGCTGACCGTCACGGAGCTCGGGACGCTGAGCCCGGTGACCGCGACGTCGCGCGTGCTGGGGGCGGGGGCGCTGCCGCCGCCCGAATCGCCCGACCCGCTGGTGACCCGCACGAGCGGCTGTCCGAAGCTGTCCCACCGGCCGGACTCGCCGCTGGCGAGGAGGAAGTTGCGCACTTGGGCGGGAGTCACGCCCGGATTCCGCAGCAGGTAGAGCGCAGCGGCGCCGGTCACGTGCGGCGTCGCCATGCTCGTGCCGCTCCAGCGTTGATAGCCGCCGCCGGGCACCGTCGAGAGGATCGAGACCCCAGGGGCGTAGAGATCGACCGCTGGGCCGTAGTTCGAGAACGAGGCTCGCGTGTCGTCGGCGCCGTAGCTCGTGTTCGGTCCCAGTCCCCCCGGCTGACCGTCGGTATCGACGATCGCGCCGACGGCGATCGCCTCGGGATAGGCGGCGGGAATCGTGCCGCTGGCGTCTCGCCCGTCGTTGCCGGCAGCGACGACGAGGGTGACGCCCGCTTGGACGACCCGGCAGACCGCTTGATGCAAGGGATCGCTCGAGCCCCCGCAGTTGGGGGTATCCGTGCCGGAGGCGCCGCCGCTGTAATTGGCGACGCGGATCGTACCCGCGTTGGCGGCGACCCAGTTCAGGCCGCAGATGAGCCACGAGACGTATCCGGTACCGTTGTCGCCGAACACCTTGACGGCCCACAGACGAGCGCCAGGGACGACACCGACCACGCCGGTACCGTTGTCGCGCGCTGCGATCGTCCCGGCGACGTGCGTACCGTGTCCGTGCCGATCGACCCAGCTGCCGCTGCCGGTACAGTCGTAGCCACCGACGACGTTCAGGTCGGGATGGCTCGGATCGACACCGGTATCGAGGACAGCGATGTCGATCGGCATGGGGTCATCGGTACCGTCGATCTTGGCGGTCGGGTTCGCGAGCGTCCCGATCCGCTGGATGCCGGTGGGCACGGTCTGCGCAGCGATGCTGGTCTCCGCGTCGGGAACGACCGCAGCGACCTGGCCGCTGCGCAGGAGTTCCCGCACCTGCTGCGCCGTCAAGTGGCCGGCGAACCCGGTGAGCACGGTGTCGTAGACCTGCTCCGGCCGGGCACCGACGCGCTCGGCGATGTCCTGGACCTGGCTACGGCGGAGCGGTTGGAACGCGCCGGGCGAGGTCGGGGTATCCGGGAGAACGACGATGTAGCGGGCCGGCGGCCCCTCGGCACGCGCGACCGCCGCAGCGGCAGCCAGGAGTTGCAGCACGAGGAGTAGGCTCACGAGCATCCGGACGAGCGAGCGCGACATGGTTCCTCCTCGACGTTCGCTTCCTGCTCGAGGAGGTCGGTCGCGTCGTCATCCCATCGGAGGGAGATGGGTTCCTAGAGCGCTCTGGGTGTTCGTGGGGAACGCGTGCTCACCGGATCGGGTCAGTCCGTCCGGACTGAGTCGAGAGTCATGGGAGTACCGATCCTCGGGGGCGTGTGGGCGAGCGAGGCGCGCCGCACCGGCCAGGCGTGCTCGCCGGAGGGGCGAAGCCGGCCGCCCGATCGCCTGGTGCAGCCGGACGGTCGTCGGATCGGCTGCGCGCCGGGGCGGCCGGTGAGACGCTTCCGCGTCCTGGCCGATCACGAGAACGGGAGGTCGTCGTCCCCGTTCGCGAGGTCGTAGAATCCCTTCGTCTCGAGTTCGGACGCGAGCGAGCCGATCCGGAGCTGGTTGATCTGGAGTTCTGCCTGGTCGAGCGCTTCGTTGCACTGTCGGATCAATTCGATACCTCGCTGGTACTCGCGGATCGCCTCGGCGAGCGGAAGATCGCCGCTCTCCAAGCGCTGGACGATCGCCTCGACCTCGCGCACGAGCTGCTCGAAGAGATCGATCGGATGCGGCGGTGCATCGGACCCGTCGAGCCGCTCAGCCATCGCTGTTCCCTCCCGTTCCCTGGCCGTGGATCGCGTCGATCGTCGCTTCGGCGCGGCCGTCCTGGAAGTGCAACCGCAGCCGTTGCCTCGGAGCGAGTTCGCGTATCGAGCGGACGAGTTTACCGCTCGTCGCGTCCTCGGCCAAGAGGTAGCCGCGCACGAGCGGGGCGAGCGGGCTCAGGAGCTCGAGTTCGCGAGCGAGCGCGCTCACGCGCTGCCGTTCGATCGCCAGGCGTTGGGCGAGCGCGCGATCGAGCCGTTGCGCCGAATGGTCGAGCCGCTGACGCAGGTTGTCCATCCGGTGGCGCGGTGCTGCCCGGGCGAGCCGCTGCTCGAGGAAGCCCAGCTGTTCACGTGAACGCTGCACTCGTTGCCGCACCAGTTCGTCCAGGCGCATCTGGAGGCTCGAGACCCAGTCGAGCAGCGTCGCACGATCGTACGGCGTGACGAGCTCCGCCGCGGCCGAGGGCGTCGGTGCCCGGTGGTCGGCGACGTAATCGCAGATCGTCCAATCGGTCTGGTGCCCGATGGCGGAGACGACCGGGATATGGCAGGCGAAGACGGCCCGGGCCAGCCGCTCGTCGTTGAAGCACCAGAGGTCCTCCAGCGACCCGCCGCCCCGGGCGATGATGACCACCTCGGCACGCCCGTCCCGTTGCACGGCCTCGAGCGCGGCCACGAGCGATTCGACCGCTCCGTCGCCTTGCACGCGCGCTGGGGCCAGGATGAGCTGGGCGAAGGGGTAGCGACGTCGCAGCACGGTCTGGATGTCGTGCCACACCGCACCGTGCGGTGACGTGACCACGGCGATGCAGCGGGGGAGCAAGGGGAGCGCCCGCTTGCGTGCCGGGTCGAAGAGCCCCTCGCGCTCCAGCTTTCGCATGAGCTGTTCGAGCTGCTGACGGAGCGCACCGTCACCGAGGGGCTCGAGCAGGTCGACGTAGAGCTGGTAGACGCCGTCTCGCTCGTACACGCTGATCGTGCCGGTCGCGATGACTTCGTCGCCGTCGTTGGGCAAGTAGGTGAGCCACTGCGCAGTGCTGCGGAAGAGCACGCATCGCAGGGTGGCTTCCCCCTCGCGCAGGTTGAAGTACCAGTGCCCGCTCGCGTAGGTCCGTGCGTTCGTGATCTCGCCGCGGACGCGGAGAAACCGGAGCTCGGGTCGGCTCTCGAGCAACTCCTTGATCTGCTGGGTGAGTGCCGCGACGCCGATCACCTCGTACCCGAGCATCGGTTCCCCCGCGACGTCAGTCCGGTCGCAGCCGCATCAACGGCTGACCGTACTCGACCGGTTGCCCGTTCTCGACCAGGATTTCCACGATGGTACCGGCCCGTTCGGCGACGAGTTCGTTCATCACCTTCATCGCTTCGATGATCGCCACCACCTGACCCGGCTCGACGTGATCGCCGACGCGGACGAACGGATCGGCGCCCGGGCGCGGTGCCGCGTAAAAGGTGCCGACCATGGGAGCGACGATCGTCTCGAGCGGTTCGGTTGCCGCTGGGCCCGCTTCCGGCGCAGCGATCGGTGGAGCGACGACGGCCGGTGCTCCCGATGCTGCCGGAGGAACCGTGCTGCATTCGAGCGAGATACGGAGATCCCCCTGCGCCACCTCCAGCCGCTGCAGCCCTGCCGCCCGCATCACCTCGACGAGCTCGCGGACGGTACGCGTCAGCGCCGCGTAGTCGGGGCCTGCTGCGGGCTGCCCTTCCGTGCGTTCGCTCATCCTCAGCTCACCCGTTCGATGTACTCGCCGGTCCGGGTATCGACGCGGACGACGTCACCGACCTCGACGAAGAACGGCACGGTGACGACGAGGCCGGTTTCCAAGGTCGCTGGTTTGCCGCCGCCGGACTGCGTGTCGCCGCGGACGCCGGGAGGCGTGTCGACAACGCGCAGGTCGACCGTCACCGGGAGCTCGACTTCGACCGGCTGTCCGTTGTAGGTCAGGAGGTCGAGTTGCAGCCCCTCCTTCAGGTAATGGACCGCGTCACCGAGCGCCTCGCGGTCGACCGCGAACTGCTCGAAGGTCTCGGTATCCATGAAGTGGTACTGCCCGTCGTCCTCGTACAGGAACTGGACGCGGTGCCGCTCGAGCGGAGCCAGTTCGAACCGGGTGCCGGCCTGGACCGTCGTGGTCGTCGTCGCGCCGGTGCGCACGTTCTTGAGGGTCAACCGTACGAAGGCGCTGCCGCGACCCATCTTGACGTGCTGGAAGTCGAGGACGCGGACCAGTTCGCCATCGATGAGTAACGTCATGCCCTTCCTGAGGTCGCCAGTCTCGATCATCCGGAGTTCCTCCCGATCTCCACGCCTCGCTCTCGTGCTCTCGCCAGGAGTATACGGAGCGCTCAGCGCTCCGAGCGAGGCGTCACGCGAGCACCAGCCGCTTGGGTGTCCGGGTGAGTACCTCGACGCCGTGCTCCCGGATCACCACCAGGTCTTCGATCCGCACGCCTCCCCAATCCGGGAGGTAGATCCCCGGCTCGATCGTCACGACCTGGCCCGGTTCGAGGACGTGCTCGGAGGCCGGCGAGAGCGCTGGTGCTTCGTGGACGCGCACGCCGACACCGTGGCCGAGCGAGTGCGTGAAGGCTTCGCCGTACCCGGCCCGTTCGATCACGTCGCGGGCGAGCTTGTCCGCCTCGCGTCCGGTCATCCCGGGTCGGATGCCGGCCTCGGCGGCTTCGAGCGCCGCGAGGACGACCGCGAAGACCCCCTCAAGTCGCTCGTCCGCTTCGCCGATCCAGACCGTCCGGGTGAGATCGGCGCAGTAGCCTCCGACCACGGCACCCATGTCGATGACGATCGGTTCGCCCACGGAGATCGTCCGCTGCGTCGGCCGGTAGTGAGGGAGAGCGCCGTGCGGTCCCGAGGCGACGGCGATCGGGAACGCCACACCGTCGGCCCCAGCTTCGACGAGCGCCTGTTCCAAACGCAACGCGATCTCGCGTTCCGTCATCCCCGGGCGCACGTCGCGGACCATCGCCTGGAAGGCCGCGTCGGTGACTTCCTGGGCGCGCGCGATCAACGCGAGTTCCTCGGCATCCTTGATCGTCCTGAGGTCGTCGACGAGCGAGCCGACCGGGACCAATTCCACGTGGTCGCCGAGCGCCTCCTGCAGGACCCGCAGGTCGCGGTAGAGGATCGCCCGGTCCTCGAACCCGACGCGGCGGGCTCCCAGCTCCTCGAGCACCGTCGCGTCCCCGCGAGCGAAGTCGCGCTCGCGGTCGAAGACGCGGAATCCCAGCGCTTCGCGCTGCGCGAGCACGCTGTTGAGACGGCTCGTGACCAGAACGGCCGCGTCGTGACCGATGACGAGGTGGCCGGCCGATTCGTTCGGCGGGATGTCCTCGCCGGTGAATCCGCTCAGCCAGAGGCGGTTGGAGGGATGGGTGATCACGATCGCGTCGAGTTCCTGCTCCCGCAGTCGTTGCCGGAGGCGCTCCAGCCGTGCCGCCGTGTTCACGATCCGTCTCCTTTCCCTCGCCGGATCAAATAGATGAGCGCGAGTTCGTAGCTCATCGGTCCGAAGCCGCAGATCTGTCCGACGGCGACCGGTGCGATGACCGAACGGTGCCGGAACGGTTCGCGGGCGTGGATGTTCGAGAGATGCACCTCGACGACCGGCGCCGGGACGGCAGCGACCGCGTCGCGCAGGGCGATGCTGTAGTGGGTGAGTGCACCCGGGTTCAGGACGATGCCGGCGACCTCCCAGCCGTACCGCTGGATGAGGTCGACGAGTTCACCTTCGTGGTTCGACTGCGCGCAGATGACCTCGTAGCCGTGCTCGGCCCCGACGGCACGCAGCCGTTGGTCGATCTCGGCCAAGGTAGTGGCGCCGTAGATCTCCGGCTCGCGACGGCCCAAAAGGTTCAGGTTCGGCCCGTGCAGCACCAGGATCCGCTTGCCAGCGTTCACCGGATCCACCCTTTCGCTCGCACCAGGTCCGTGCCGAGGAGGCCGAGGAGCACGCGATACGGCTCCGGGTTCTCGGGATGGTACTCGAAACGTGCCCGCTCGAAATACTGCACCGTGAGCCCAGTGGCTGTCTCTTATACACATCT